>CAYWTX010000288.1:0-10522 GCA_964461295.1 uncultured Planctomycetaceae bacterium
GATCAAGCCCTGAAAGGGCGAAGGAAATGGTTCCGTGCGGTTCTGCCGCCCTTACAGGGCTTGTTCATTGATGTTCTGGCACCCAGGGCGTTGCCCTGGGCTTTACTCCATCAGCCCGTTGGGCTGAAGAAAACGGCAATAATGGTGCTACAGTGTCCGGAAAACCCCCGTAGCGGCGCGAATCGCTGTTTGTTCCTCCGGCTCAGAACCGCTTCGAGCATGAGCCCTTCTTGCCTTCGGGTCTGTTAACGGAACCGTATTGGGCTTACGCCCCCGGCTGAATCCCCGACGCCCCTTCCGGGCTAAGAGGGAGAAAGGGCGATTCCGCGATTCTTTCACAAACTCTCACAGCAGCGGGATGCCTGCCTTCGCGCACGCAGCCTGGACTTCCTCCGGCCAGATGCCCACCTGCACCTCGCCGACGTGGGCGCGCTGGAGCAGGAGCATGCAGAGGCGGCTCTGGCCGATGCCGCCGCCCATCGTCTGGGGCAGCTTGCCGTCCAGCAGCAGGCGGTGCCAGGGCAGCTTGGCCCGTTCGGGGCATCGGCGAATCTCGAGCTGTTTGAGCATGGTGGGGCCATCCACGCGAATGCCCATCGAGCTGAGTTCGAAGTCGCGTCCCAGCACGGGATTGTACACGAAGATGTCGCCGTTGAGCCCACGTGTCCGCGGCGAGGTCGGCGTGGTCCAGTCGTCGTAGTCGGGCGCGCGGCCGTCGTGGATCCCGCCGCCTGGCAGTTCGCCGCCGATACCGATGAAGAACACGGCCTTGTGTTCCAGGCAGGCCAGACGCTCGCGATGTCGCGGCGTTTCCTTCGGCCAGCGCTCGGCCAACTCCTCGGTGTGCACGAAGGCGATGTCGTCGGGCAGGAACGCTCGCAGCGGCGGGAAGGCCGTCGCCACCTCCCACTCGGTTTCCTTGAGGGCGGCGTAGATGTCGCGCACGACCGACTTGAGACACTCCACCGTCCGGTCCTCGGGGCCGATCACACGCTCCCAGTCCCACTGGTCCACGTACACCGAATGCAGGTTGTCCAGCACGGCCTCGTCGGGGCGAAGCGCGTTCATGTCGGTGTAGATCCCCTCGCCGACCTGGAAGCCGTACTTGTGCAGCGCCAGCCGCTTCCACTTCGCCAGCGACTGCACGATCTCGCAGGCGGCGTTGGCGGCCGCGGGCACCTGGAAGCCGATGGGCCGCTCCACGCCGTTGAGGTTGTCCTGGATGCCGCTGTCGGCGGTGACGAACAGCGGCGCGGTGATGCGGTGCAGGCGCAGGCGGCGCGAGAGGCAGCTTTCGAAGTGGTCCTTGACGAACTTGATGGCCCGCTCAGTCTGAACGATGCCCATCGTGGCCTTGTAGTCCGGGGGGATGAACGTGCTGCTCAATGGTTTCTCCTGGGTGGGGAAGAAAGGCGATTGGGACCAGATGGGGTATCCGTTTGACTCATCGCTTGTGAAAGAATTGGAGTTCGATGTTCCGTCCGCATTCGAAGCCTTCTGTCGCCCCTTCGGGGCTCCATGCTTAATTGCTTGCATGCCGAGGGCTTACGCCCAAGGCTAGATCCTCGACGCCCATCCGGGGCCAAGAGGGAGAAAGGCCGTTTCCGCGGTTCTCTCACAAACTCTCACACGGAGCAGGCGCGCGTGGCCGAGCACCTCCGCCTGCTGATCGTCAGGCATCGCATCAAGTTCCTTGTCCAGCAACTGTCTCACGGTCATGGTCTCTCTCCACGCGATCATCACAAGTACTCTATACGAATTGCGCGTCAATCGGAAGCAGCAGGCTTCTGTCAACGCGGGAAGGACCGACGCCGCTGAAGCGGGCCGGCCTCGTTGCGACACTCGACACTTCCTCTTGCCCCTGGCTCCCACTTGTCGCTTGACACTCGCCGCCGGGCACTGGACACTGTGTCCAGCCCAACCCATGGAACCAATCACCTCGCCAGAGCGGGCTTCGAGCACTCCCAAACGTCTGGCGGCGCACTACCTCGCGGTCTTCGGCCTGTTCCTGCTCCTGTACGGCCTGACGTGCCAGCGCGGCGTCGCCTGGCAGGACAGCGCCATCTTCCAGTGGCGGATTCTCACCTTCGACCCCGTCGGCTGGCTGGGCCTGGCCCTGTCCCACCCGCTGTCGATCCTGACGGGCAAGGCGTTCTCAGGCGTGCCGCTGGGGTCGCTGCCCTGGCGGATGAACATGATTTCCTCGGTCGCCGCCGCCCTCGCGGCGGCCAACCTGGCGCTGCTGGTGCGTCGGCTGGCACCGCGGCGCCCGCTGGCAAGTTGGATGACGGCGGGGCTGTTCGGCCTGGCGCACACGCCGTGGTGGTTGGCCACCATCTGCGAAAGCCAGATGGTGTACGCGGCGGTCTTCTCGCTGGAGCTGAACGTGGCGGTTTCGCTGCTTCGCCGGCCGCGGGGGCTGCTGGTGCTGGCGCTGGGGGCGGTGAACGGGTTGGGCCTGACGGCGCACAACCTGGCGCTGCTGGCGCTGCCGGTGTATGCCCTGACGATGCTGGCGCTGTGCCGGCGGCAGCGGCTGCCGTGGGCGGCGCTGCTCTTGCTTCCGCTGGGTTGGGCCGTGGGCGCCGGCGGGTTCCTCCTGCTCGTCGTGCATCAGGCGCAGCACAGCGGGTTGCCGGCGGCGGTGCAGTCGGCCCTGTTCGGGCGGAGCTGGCAGGGGGCGGTGCTGGGGTTCTCACCGGCCTCGGCGGCACACGGACTGGGGTACATCCTGTACAACTTCCCCAACGCCGGCCTGCCGCTGGCGGCGGTGGGCGCGGCGGTCCTGTGGCGCGGTGAGCGGCGTCTGGCGGGCCTGTTGGCGGCCCTGACGGCCATCCACCTGGCGTTCGCCGTTCGCTACAGCGTGGCCGACCAGTTCATGTTCTTCGTGCCGACGTACGCGGCAATCGCGGTGCTGGCCGGGGTGGGCATGGCCCGGGTCGAGGTGTGCCGCGGCCCAAACTGGCGCCCCGCGCTGCTGGTGCTCAGCCTGCTGGCGGGCCCAATCCTCTACGCCGCCGCCCCGCCCATCGCGCGCGCCGCCCACCTGCCCCTGCCCGGCCGAAAGGACCTGCCTTTCCGCGACCACGCCCGCTACTGGCTCAGCCCGTGGAAGAGCGGCGAGGACTCCGCCGAGCAGTTCGCCCGCGCTGTGCTGGCCGAAGCGCCGGACGGGGCGACGGTTGTGGCCGACGGCACGAGCTACTACCCGCTGCTGCTGACGGCGAGGATGGAGAAGAACCGGCCGGACGTCACGCTGCTGCGCGACGCATCGCCCCGTGCGCTGCCGCCGGGCACGCCGAAAGTCTTCCTGGTGTCGTCGGCGAAGGGCTACCACCCCTCCTGGCTGGACGAAGCTGCCGACTTCCGCAAGCACGGTCAGCGCGGTATTCTCTTGGAGGTTGTCTGGCGGTCGGGGGCACGCGCTGCGCCCGCGAGCGCGGGCCGGCGGGATTGACGGCGGCCAACCGGCAACGAGGATTCAGTCGCGATGGTTCCTTTTGTGGCGATCGTGCCGAAGTACACAGCCGCGGAAGTGCTGGACGGGCGATGGTGGATCGCCCTGGTCAGCTTTGCCGTTGCGCTGGTTGCCACGCCGATCGTTCGCGCTGTGGCCTATCGCTTCAAGGTGGTGGACCGCCCCGACGACCTGCTGAAGCCCCACGGGCGCCCGGTGGCGTACATGGGGGGCCTGGCGATGTGCCTGGGCCTGCTGGCGGGGCTGGCGACGCGGATGGCGGTCCTGCCGAACCTGGAGGTGCTGTGGGATCGCCTCGCGACGGACCTGCTGACCCTCAACACCAGCCGCCTGCTGACCAACAAGCTGTGGAACATGGGCGCCATCGGCCTGGCCTGTCTGCTGATCACGGCCGTGGGGCTGCTGGACGATCTGCGGAACCTCAGGCCGCGCCAGAAGGTGCTGGGGCAGTTGCTGGCGGCGGCGATGCTCCTGGCCGGCGGCATCGGCGACCGCATGGCGACGGTGCTGTTCTCGGGCGTGGGCCACGTGCCGGCGGGGTGGGTCCTGTTGGCGTGCAGCGCCGGCATGTGCGTCCTGGCCGTCGTGGCCGCGTGCAACGCGGTGAACCTGCTGGACGGGCTGGACGGGCTGTGCGGCGGCGTGACGGGCATCATCTCCCTGGGCTTCCTCGCCCTGGCGGTCTGGCTGGCGATGTGGGGCGAGGGACGGCCCGACGCCGACCGGATGGGCATGCGGGTCACGCTGTGCCTGGCCATGGCCGGGGCCGTGCTCGGCTGGCTGCCCTACAACATCCCGCCCGCCAGCATCTTCATGGGCGACGCCGGCAGCATGCTGCTGGGGTTCTTCGTCGCCACCATGATGTGCATGTTCTGCCAGGAGGGCAACTCGCGCTGGTTCGTGGCCTCCCTGGCCGTGTTCGCGCTGCCCATCCTGGACACCTCCCTGGCCGTGGTGCGCCGCCTCCGCGCGCGGCGAAGCATCTTCGCCGGCGACCGCAGCCACCTCTACGACCAGCTCGTCGACCGCGGCATGGCCGTCAAGCAGGTCGTCGTGCTGTTCTACCTGCTGGCCCTCGTGGCCGCCCTCATCGGCGTGAGCGTCGCCATCTTCGTCCGCCTGCGATACGCCCTCATCATCTACGCGGCCCTGCTGGTCGCCATCTGGGTCGTCTTCGCCAAGCTCGGAATGGTCTCCCCGCACGAGGCGAAGCGTTCGCCGGCCGATGGGCCCGGCAACGGGGAGGCCAGGCCATGACGGTCCAGGCCAGCGCGGTGAACGTGCTGTCGATCGTGATTCCCGTCTACAACGAGCGGGACACCTGGCGGCGGCTGACCGACCGGGTGGCGGCCGTCTCGCTGCCGCGGCTGGGGCGGCAGATCGTGCTCGTCGAGGACGGCTCGAAGGACGGCACGCGCGAGCAGCTTCGAGCGTTCGCCGATTCGCTGCCCGCCGCCGACAGCCCGCCGGGGCCCGGCCAGGTCCGCTTCAAGGTGGTCTTCCACGAGCGCAACCAGGGCAAGGGCGCGGCCCTTCGAACCGGTTTCCGCGGCGCCGATGGCGACGTCGTCGTCATCCAGGACGCCGACCTCGAATATGACCCCGACGACTACCCCGTGCTGCTGGAGGCGATCCTCGCCGGCAGGGCCGACGTCGTCTACGGCAGCCGCTTCCGCCTTGGCGGGCGAAAGGGCTATTGGAAGAACTACCTGGCCAACCGGTTCCTCACGAGCCTGTCCAACCTGACGACGGGCCTGGCCCTGACGGACATGGAGACGTGCTACAAGATGTTCCGCCGGGACGTCATCCGGCAGATCGCCGCCGGCCTGGAGCAGGACCGCTTCGGATTCGAGCCGGAAGTGACGGCCGCCGCGGCGCGGATGCCCGTCCGCGTCGTCGAGGTGCCCATCCGCTACCACAGCCGCGGGCACGACGAGGGCAAGAAGATCGGCTGGAAGGACGGCCTGAAGGCGATCTGGTGCATCGCGAAGTACGGCCGGCGGTGGAAGAAGCGGGCGACGATGGCGACGTAGAGAAGACCGGCGCAAGCGGAACGGAGCCGGGGCGTGTCGCCCCGGTTGACTCCTTGGAGGCAACGGGATCTGCTGCTTCCGCGGGAAAGCCCTAAAGCTTGTTCCGCTGATTGGGCGATAAGAAGCATGGAAGCGCCGGCTGGGGCGCTGCGCGCCGAAGCACTTCCGAGACGCCCTTTGACACGGATCGTCGGAGGCACTACGATGCTGTTGTTGGGTACGGATACCGAGATGTGCATACAAACTTCGTCCCTGCCGCGCGGCGGGATCTTTCTTGGCCGGCGCATTCACCTGATCGGCATCGGCGGGTCGGGGATGCGCGCGATGGCCAAGATGCTTCTCGAGCGCGGCGCAACGGTCACCGGCTCGGACATGTCCGCCGGCCTGGCCGTGCAGAGCCTGACCGCCGCCGGCGCGAAAATCCGCACCGGGCGGCATAGCGCCGAGAACATCCCCGACGACTGCGAGCTGGTCGTCCACACCGCCGCCGTCAAGGACGACAATCTCGAGCTCGCCGCCGCCCGCGCACGCGGCATCGAGATCGCCAAGTACAGCCGCCTGCTGGGCTGGCTGATGGACCACGCCGACGGCATCGCCGTCAGCGGCACCCACGGCAAGAGCACCACCTCCGCCATGGTCGCCTACGTCCTGCGAGCGGCCGGAACAGACCCCAGCTTCGTCATCGGCGCCGTCGTCCCGCAGCTCGGCGGGCCCAGCGGGGCCGGCAGCGGCCGGCACTTCGTCGCCGAGGCCTGCGAGTTCGACCGCAGCTTCCTGAACCTGCGTCCCGCGGCGGCCGTCATCCTCAACATCGAGGAAGACCACCTGGACTACTACCGCGACCTGACGGAGATCGTGGGCGCGTTCGCCGACTTCGCCCGCAACGTCCGCCCCGACGGGCTGCTGGTCATCAACGGCGAGTGCCCGCAGGCCCCCAAGGCCGCCCTGGCCGCCCGATGCCGCGTCGAGACCTTCGGCCTGGCCGACCACTGCGATTGGCGCGCCGCCATCCACGCCACGCAGGCCGGGCGCCACGACATCTCCGTCCTCTACCACGGGCGGGAGTTCTGCCGCTTCACCACGCCCCTGCCGGGGCGCCACAACGTGTACAACTGCCTGGCCGCGGCGGCGCTGCTGCACCACGCGGGCGTGCAGGCCGGCCGGATCGCCGGCCTGCTGCCCCAGTTCCGCGGGGCCGAGCGGCGCATGACGCTCAAGGGCGCCATCGGCGGCGTGACGGTGCTGGACGATTACGCCCACCATCCCACCGAAATCGCCGCCACGCTGAAGGCCATCCGCGAGCACTACGCCCCGCGGCGGCTGTTCTGCGTCTTCCAGCCGCACCAGCACAGCCGCACGAGGTTCCTGCTGAAGGACTTCGCCCGCAGCTTCACGTGCGCCGACCTGGTGGTCGTGCCGGACATCTACTTCGTGCGCGACGACCCCGGCGAGAAGGACTGCATCCGCTCGGAAGACCTGGTCTCGCAGATCGAACTCAACCAGGGCCCCGGTTCGGCCCTGTACCTCAGGGATTTCCCCGCGATCGTGTCGCACCTGACGGGGACATTGACCAAGGACGACGCCGTGGTCACCATGGGCGCCGGCGACATCTGGGAAGTGGCCGATGAAATTGTTCGATGGCTTGGAAGAAATCGTAACGGCTGACGAGCCGCTGGCCCACCACACGTGGTTCCGCATCGGCGGCCCGGCCGACTGGTTCGTCGAGCCGCGCAACGAGCAGGAATTGGCCGAAGCGGTCCGCCGCTGCCGCGAGAACGACGTGCCCATCCACGTCCTGGGCGGCGGGGCCAACCTGCTGGTCGACGACGCCGGCGTCAAGGGCGCCGTCATCCGCCTGGGCAAGGGACAGTTCGCCGAATCGGCGTTCACCGCAACCGGCCTGCACGCCGCGGCCGGCGCGGACATGGGCAAACTGGTGCTCCGCTGCGTGCGCGAGGGGCGCAGCGGGCTGGAGGCCCTCACGGGAATCCCAGGCACGGTGGGCGGCTGCGTGAGGATGAACGCCGGCGGCGCCTTCGGCGACATCGGTTCCGCCGTGCAGTCGGTGCGGGTCATGACCGACAACGGCGAGGTGTTCACCCGCTACCGCGACGACCTGGCCTTCGCCTACCGTTCCAGCAACCTCACCGCGAAGTTCATCCTGGACGTCGATTTCCGCCTCACCGAGGACGACTCGCACCGCATCCTCAAGCAGATCAAGCAGATCTGGATCTACAAGAAGAACACCCAGCCGCTGGGCAAGGGCAACGCCGGCTGCGTCTTCAAGAACCCACGCGGCATGTCGGCCGGGGCACTGATCGACCGGGCCGGACTGAAAGGCAAGCGGATCGGCGGAGCCCACGTGTCGGACAGGCACGCCAACTTCATCTTGGCCGACCTTGGCACGCACGCCAGCGACGTGCTGAAGCTCATCAACCTGATCCGCGAGACCGTCTACAAGAAGTCGGAAGTCTATCTGGAGCTGGAACTCGAGGTGTGGTAATGAAATGCGCGTGCGTCAAGGATGACGCGGCCCGCGGGGCCGCCCCGACGATGGATTGTCTGGACATCACGGTGCTGATGGGCGGACCCTCCAGCGAACGCGAAGTGTCGCTGCTCAGCGGCGCCGCCGTCGCCGACGCCCTCGAGCGACGCGGGCACAAGGTCGCCCGCGCGGACATCTCACCCGCCGACACGTCCGCCCTCGACCGCGACGGCATCGACGTGGTCTTCATCGCCCTGCATGGGCAGTTCGGCGAGTCCGGCGAGGTGCAGCAGCTCTGCGAGGAACGCGGCCTGCGGTACACCGGTTCGGGCCCGCGGGCCAGCGAACTGGGCCTGGACAAGGCCGCCACCAAGCACGTCGCCCGCCGCGCCGGCATCCTCACCCCCGACTGGGCGATCATCGAGGAAACGCTCTCGGCGGCTGAGAGGGCCGCGGCCGTCGCCGCGCTGGGCCTGCCCGTCGTCGTCAAGCCCATCGACGGCGGCTCCAGCGTGGACGTCACCATCGCCCGAACCGCCGCCGCCCGCGACGCCGCCTTCGATAGCGTGGTGGACGAGTGCGGCCGGGCGCTCGTCGAGCAGTTCGTCGCCGGGCGGGAGATCACCGTGGGCATTCTGGGCGGGCAAACGCTGCCGGTGCTGGAGATCGTCCCCGACGGCGCGTTCTACGACTACCGGGCCAAGTACTCCGACGACGCCGTCACTCGCTACACGTTCGAGCACGGTTTCGACGACCTGACCGTCCGCCGCGCCCAGCAAGCGGCCGCGACGCTGTTCAAGGCGCTGGACTGCCGCCACCTGGCGAGAGTGGACTTCATCGTGGACGAGCAGGGCACGGCCTGGATGCTGGAGATCAATACGATCCCCGGTTTCACGAGCCATTCGCTGCTGCCGATGGCCGCCCGAAGGGCCGGCATCGACTTCGACGAACTTGTCGACCGCATCGCCCGGATGGCGATGCGGTGAGAAGGGACAGACCCCTGTAGCGGCGACGTTTCGTGTGGCGGCGCCGTTTCCCGCTCTCGTCGCACCGAGAGACGCGACGGCGCCGCCACAAGCGGCCAAACCGATCTCCGGTATCCGGGGACCGACGCCGCTGAAGCGGGTCGGCCTCTCTTACCCCGTTGTTGATCCCCGGTCCTCGATCCCCGGTCCCCGGTCCCCGACCCTCCGGGCCGTTGGGGCGGTTGAACCTACTATGGTCTCTTCACGGCAGACACTGGCGGCGCTGCTGGCGCTGGCTCTGGGGGCGAGCGCGGCCTGGGCGTATCCGCCTCCGCGAATCCCCAAGAACCAGATCCCCCCCGACGCGCCGGTGGAGGTCCGCCAACTCATCGAGCAACTCTACTCCGACGACGACTACGAGACCGGCAAGGCCGCCAAGGCCCTGGGCGCCCTGGGCGAGGCTGCGGCGCCCGCGGCGGCCTTCCTGGCCACCATGCTCGGCGTCAGCAAGCATTCGCTGGGCGCCATCGAGGCCGGCAACGCGCTGATCAAGATCGGCGGCGCCGCCGTCGAGCCCACGCTCGTCGCCTTGCAGCTAGGCGACTTCTACGCGCGGAAGAGGGCCTCCGACATCCTGGCGGCCCTCAAGGACGAGCGGGCACTGGAAACGCTCATCACGGTGATCGACGACACGGGCAACCACCCTGCCGTCGAGGCCCTCACCACGTACGGGCAGGCGGCCATCGAGCGGCTGCTGCCCGGCCTGAAGGACAAAGCCGCCAATGTCCGCCGCCGATCGGCCCGCGTGCTGGGAGCGTTCACCACCGCGGAGGTCCAGCAGGCCTTGCGCCAGGCCCTGTCCGACGAGGACGCCGACGTCCGCCTGGCCGCACTGCTCGCGCTGGGCCAGCCCTTCGCCCGCTCGCCCAGGCCGCCGCAGCCGACGCCCGAGGTCCTGGCCATGGCCAAGGACTCCGACGCCCGCATCCGGCGCCATGTCGTGGGCCTGGTCGGCAAGACCGGCAGGAGCGACATGTTCGACGTCCTCGCCGACGCCCTCAAGGACAGCGACCCCGCCGTCGTCCGGGTCGCCTTCGACGCCATCGGCCAGCTCAAGGGCCAGCAGGCCCTGGACGTGCTGCTTGGCGCCGTTTCCTCGCTCGACCCGGCCGTGCGCAGCTCCGCCGCCAGGTACCTGGGCAACAGCAACAGCGCCAAGGCCGTCGAGCCGCTTCTCGGGCTGCTCAAGGACTCCCAGCCGCTGGTGCGCGAGAAGGCCGCGGTGGCGCTGGGCAATCTGCGCGCTTCGGCGGCCGTGGAGGGCCTGGCCCGCGCGACGCGCGACAGCGACGCGCTGGTGCGCAAGGCGGCGGTGACGGCCCTGGGGCAAATCGGCGGCGCCACGGCCCTGGAGGCCATCGGCGGCGTCATGGGCGACCTCGACGAGGCGGTGCGCCTCGAGGCCCTCACGGCGATGTCCGCCCTGGGAAAGGGCGGCGCCGAGGCCCTCATCGCGGCCCTCGGCAACGACAAGCCCAACGTCCGCCGCCAGGCGGCG
>CAYWTX010000289.1:0-3118 GCA_964461295.1 uncultured Planctomycetaceae bacterium
CCCCCGGCGGCGGGGCCGTGGCGAGAGCGGCGATTTTCTCCACCAGGTTGATCGTGCCGACGACCAGGCGCACCTCGGCGTTCTCGTACAACTCGCCGGAGTTGTTGTACACCCGCACGTAGCCGGTCAGGTCCAGTTTCTTCTCCGCCTGGTCGGCGATGCCCACGTAGTCCGCCGTCCAGGTGATCCCGCTGGTGAAGTAGCGGATCTCGACGGCGATCTTGCCGTCCAGCTTGCTCTCGATGTTCCACTGCAATGCATCGGTGCGGCCCGCGGGAAACGTCGTGTCGATCAGGTCCACCTGGTCGGCCTTTTCCAGGATGCGGAAGTCGATGCTGGTGGGGTCGATGAGCGTGTTGGCCCAGGAGAACTGGATGCGGTTGACGCCCTTCTTCACCGTGAGCAGGCGGTGCTCGCGCACCATGGTGATGTCTTCGGAGTTGTAGATCGTGAGCTGAGTGCCTTCCCGCCGGGGGATCGTCACCAGGGCCACGTCCGCCATCGCCGCCGCGGTCGTGGCCGTCAAAACCGCTCCAACCAACAAGATCCGTCGCATGTCGCGTCTCCGTAAACGTGCGTCCTGCACATCAGACGCGCGACGTACCGGGGAAGTTCCCGATGCAAGAAAAAAGGCAGCAGGCAGCACGAAGACGAAAGGCGGCAGGCGGCAGTACCGTGCGCAGATCTCCTGCCTATCCGCTTGCCTCTTCTCTGCTGGCTGCTGCCTACTCCCTGCTGCCTATCTTTTCTCCGCCCGGAGGTCCAGCCAGGCGACTTCCTCAGCCGTGAGGGCAATCTCGGCGGCCGCGGCGTTCTGCGCAGCCTCGGCCGCGCTGTACGCGGCCGTGAGTGGGAAGCAGTTCAGCGGCCCGTTGAGCACCCAGGCGATGGCGATCTGAGCGAGCGAGACGTTCTTCTCCCTGGCCAGTTCGGCTCTGCGGTCGAGGCGGCGGAAGTTGAACTCGCTGGCGAAGCAGCGGATGGTCCGCAGGTCGGCGCCGGTGGTGAGGGTGCTGAGATTGTCGCGCCGATACCGCCCGCTGAACAGCCCCCCACACAGCGACGACCACGGCACGAGGGCCATCTGCGACTGCTGGTACCACTGGCGGGCGAACTTGCCCGCCTCGCCGGTGATCGTCACGCACGTGCCGCCCCACGGGTCGTCGATGCACTGGGCCAGGCTGTATTGCGGGCTGCTGACCGCGAAGCCGACAAGGCCATGCTCGGCCGCGTAGGCGTTCGCCTCGGCGATGCGCTTGTGCGTCCAGTTGGACCCGCCGATGGCGCGGATGCGCCCCTCGCGGATGTGCTGATTGAGCCGCTCGATGAGCGGCCCGACCGGCTTGGTCTCGTCGTCGCGGTGGAACGTGAAGATGTCCAGGTACTCAAAGCCCGTGTTGCTCAGGCAGGTCTGGATGTCCTGCGTGATGTGATCCGGCGTGACGCGGTCGCCGCTGCGGTCGGGGTGGCAACCCTTGTCCATGAGCACGACCTTCTCGCGCAGGCCGCGGTCGCGGACCCACTGGCCAAGCACGCGGTCGCACTTGCCGCCGCCGTACATGTGGGCCGAGTCGAACAGCGTCACCCCGCCGGCCGCCACGGCGTCCAGCAGCGCGAACTCCTGCTCTTGCTTGCCCTCGGCCCCCAGGACCACCGAGCCCTGCCCAACGCGGGAAACGGGTTTGCCAACGCCAGTAATCTCGCCGTACTTCATAGGACCGTTCACCTTTCAGCGAAAAAGAGACCACGGATTACACGAATCAAGACGAATTACACGAAGGGAGGGGAGATGGTCTACGAATTGCACGAACTTCACGAATGGCATGAGTAGGAGAAGGAAGGCGGGGTCGCCTCCCGCTTCCATCTCTTCATCGTGTAATTCGTCTTGGTTCGTGAGATTCGTGGTCTCCCTGTTCCTGCGCTCGAAGACTACTCGAACGGGTACTTCACTCCGAACTGCTTCCTGAGTTCATCCGCCGTCTTCATGATCGCCACCGACTCCTCCAGCGGCATCGTGTCGCTTTCCAGCTTCCCGGCCGCGAGGCAGCGGGCGACTTGCTCGGCCTGGTAGTTGTAGCCGTTGCCGACCATCGGTTCGTCGATTTCCTGCACTTCCTTGCCGCGGGAGACGGTGATGTGCGAGCCGCGCCACCAGCCGGCGTGCATGTGGATCCGCCCGTCGGCGCCGAGGACCCACGCCTCGTGCGGCGTGTTGGTCCGCACGCCGGTGGCCAGCACGGCCAGTTTGCCGCCGTCGTAGCGGAGCACCATGCCGGCCTGCTCGTCGACGCCGGTCTGGCCGACCTCGGCCAGTCCGACGACGTCGCGGCAGCGACCCAGGAGGAAGCCGGCCAGGGAGATGACGTACACGCCCACGTCGAGCAGCCCGCCGCCGGCCAGGGCGGGGTCCAGCAACCGGCTGGCGGGGTTCCACCCGCAGCGGAAGCCAAAGTCGGCCATCACCATGCGGACCTCGCCGATGGCGCCCTCGCCCAGGAGTTTCTTCACCCGCTGCACGGGGGGCAGGAAGCGGCTCCACATGGCCTCCATGCAGAACCGTTTGGCCTTGCGGGCCGCGGCCACGATCTGCTCGGCCTGGGCGGCGTTGGCGGTGAATGGCTTCTCGCAGAGCACCGCCTTGCCGGCCTGGAGGGCGAGGATCGAGTGCGGGGCGTGCATGGGGTGCGGCGTGGCGACGTAGATGGCGTCCACGTCGGCGTCGGCCACGAGGGCCTCGTAACTCGCGTGCCGGTGGGCAATGCCGTACGGCTGGGCGAAGGCGTCGGCCTTCTCCTGGGATCGCGAGCCGACGGCGATCAGCTCGGCGCCCGCGACGGACTTCAGGCCGTCGGCGAACTTCTTGGCGATGTTGCCCGCGCCGAGGATGCCCCAGCGGACGGGGGGAAGCGATTCCTGCATGGCAAGTGTCTCCGTTGTTGTTGTCGTTTCCTTGCTGCCTGCTGCCTATTGTCTCTCAACACTCTTGTCCAAGATAATCCTGGAACCCCGTGAGCGGCGGGCGGTTTCGGGGTCTCCTGGAATGGGGTAGGATGGGGATTGGTAGAAGCCCAAACACCCCACCCAGGAGACGCTTACATGGTATCGGTCGCCAGTCTGT
>CAYWTX010000290.1:0-1785 GCA_964461295.1 uncultured Planctomycetaceae bacterium
CGACTGTTGCACCTCGGCGACGTTATAGGTGTCGGCGGCCAAGCCGTCGAAACTGTAGCTCCCGTCGGTCGCCGTGGTCGCGGAGATTTCGCCGGTACCGAGTTGGCCATTGCCGTCGGCATCGAGGTAGACTGTCCAGCCACTCTGGCCCGACTCGCCGCCGTCTTTGAGTCCGTTCGCGTTAAGGTCGTTGAACACTTGGGCGGAAATCGTCGTCAACAGCCTGCGATCCTCCAATCGTTCGGCTTGCAGGCGCCGATGGCGCAGGCGGGCGTGTTTGCGTGAGTGGGAGCCGCGCAGTGAGGCTGCCAGATCCCGACGCGATGTGGTGTGGGAGAGTTGCGTGTGGGACATCGTACGTTCCTTTTGGTAAAGTGCCGGTCTGGCTATAATGCAAATACGAAAATCTAAAACCTAAGATCTAAGACCTAAGATCTAAGACGCCATCGCCCGGAGCGCGCAGACCGAGCCGCTCGGGAGATGTCTGGCCCGGTGAGGACTGTGGTTGCTGCCTTTGGACCTCACCGGGCGTTTTACTTTACTTCCTTGCCGGCTTTCAGCCGGCAGCCTTGTTTGCCACCACGTTCACGTGGTGGTGTGAGGCGTTGTTACACACAAGTCGCAATCGTCGCAGCCCGCGTAGCGGGCGACCGAAAATAGCCCAGGGCAAGTTGGGGGGCGCAGCGACCCAACGCAGCCCTGGGTAGACAAGCCCTATTTGGGAACGGCCGAGCGACAAGATCACCAGCACGTCGGCGTTGGATCGAGGCCGCACCACGCCGCGTTCGGCATCACACCCGCGACCGAGTGCGAGGCCACGCGCGGGCGTTTTCGGTCTCGGCGGCGCACCGGTGTATTGGCTGGCAATGGGCTCGACCGACGAATATGATCGTCCGGTATCCCAGGGCTTGCGGGGCCGCCTGCGGCGTCCCGCGCGGCGCCCTGGGCTATTTTCGGTCGCCCGCTTTGCGGGCTGCCGGTGTGACATGGTACTGTCACCTGATAATCTGAACGACTGGGTGTCTGCCACCACGTTCGTGACCGCCCAGCCGCGAAGCGGCGATCCTAAGTCAGCCCAGGGCAAGCGCAGCGCAGCCCTGGGTACGCAATGTGCATGCATCGGGAAGCCCTGAAAGGGCGCGCTAATCCCTGGTTCGCGGCTATGTTGCCCCTTCAGGGCAAGGCCTGTGTTGGGAACGGTTGCCCAGGGCGGCGCTTCGCTTGCCCTGGGCTGACATAGAGCCGCCGCTTCGCGGCTCAGACTCCGCATCCGAGCGAGGCGATACGTCACTTCGGTTGCTCCTCTTCTTTCGCCGCCTCTGGTGCGGGCGTGGACTTCGGCAATTCCTTCGCCTCCTCGACTTTCGCCGCTGGCTCGGGTGCTGGTTCGCCAGTGGGCAATGTCACGCCGAGCAGGGCGGCGGCTTCGGCTTGCATGCGTCTCAGCTGCACGGGCAAGGGGAATCTGATGACGCCGTGCGCCAGGTCCTCCTCGCATCGCTGCTCGAAGCCCTTCAACCACTCGCTCGCGTCGTCAAAGTTCGTTCTGGCCTCCGTCGTCTCGCCCAACTGCCAGTGGGCCATCGCCTGAATGAAGGTGGACGATGCCCCGGCCTTGTTGAGGGTCTCGAGCGAGCCCTGAAAATCGCCTGTCCGGTACAGTGCGTCGCCCAACGCTTGCAGGCACAGGCCGTCCCCCGGCTTGAGCTCGACGGCCCGCCGGGACAATTTGAGCGCGAGGTCCGCATCACGCAGCGGCTCGGGGGCCGTGGTTAGAAAAGAGAC
>CAYWTX010000291.1:0-1641 GCA_964461295.1 uncultured Planctomycetaceae bacterium
CAAGTCAGCATCATGATCAGCAAAATGAAAAAGCAGAAAGCGGCCGAAGTTCTCGGAAAAATGTCTCCCGAGCGCGCGGCCAAAATCACTCAGTACATTCTCTCGATGAGCGAGAACTAACACATGAATGAACTACTGAACGTTGTCAGTTTCCCCGTGTTGGGCGCAGAGTCGCCACCCGGAGTATGTCCAAAAGAAGGACAGAGCCCGGGCGCCGATGGATTTGCAGTCATGCTGAGTCAGCTTGGTCAGGCAATTCCAGCTCTTGTCTTTCCCGGGATAACAGAAGATGGAACACAGCAAGGCGAAGTCAGCCCGGCAACTCAGCAGGCGCAGCTGCAGTTGCTAGGTTCAGTGGAACTGACAGGTCAACAGCAAGCGATGGACGGTTCTTCTACCGGGTCGCTGCCAAACAATTTACAGCAGGGCTTCGACTTGATGTCTTTGAATCTTGGTGCTTCACCGGTTGAGACGCTGGTAACGGCGCGACAACTGCTGGCATCGGCGATTCCGGCTTCAACTGTCCCGCAGCCTATCATCGTTTCGGAGCAACAGCCGTCCGTTAGCATGCTATCGTTGAACGGTGCGAAATTCCAGCTACCAGCCGATTTGATGCTCAGTAGCGGCGATCTAGCGAAGCTGCAGGCAATTTTGTCTCAAGTTTCATCGACTTCCCCACAATCGGTAGCTTTTCAGCCGAATCTATCATTTGCGACATCGGCCAAGTCCGTGACAACTTCTCCCGAAGCACCCTCGCAACTCGGGGGTCTGGAGCAGCTTCTGAAGGAGCAATTCCCGACTCTCAACATTGAAAACCTGTCGGCTCAACTGCACCTCAAATCACCGGAGTTAGTCAAGACAGACACAGCGCCGATCGCACTGCCGAAAATTCTACCTTCCGACGGCCTGCCAACCAAGCCATCGATAGGACAGCCTGTCGACGCAGTGCTCCCGCAGACGACACCACAAAATCGTCCGCAAATCAACATCCTGGCTAAGGCAATGCCGTCCACGGGATCGCCGGACCTCAGCGCGAGTCAGACAGCCGCTACGACGGGCAGTCCTGTCACTCAACCCGCTCCGACGGTTGCTGTTTCGCAGGCAACTCCGACGACCGAAACCAGGCCGCATTCCAACTTGACGACTACGCCGGGAACCATCAAGGCGGTCCAGGAGGGCAGTCTTGAGAAAACGGCGGTGAAAGCGGCCGAAGGTGCCGGCGATTACCCACAGACGGCTCAGCACTGGAACAAGTTGACTTCGGATCAGGCCGATCTACCGGTCATCGAGCAGGCGGCAAAAACACCAGACCCACAAATCGACAAGACGAAGTTCAAAATCCAGTTCGATCGTTTCCAAATTGACGCGCTTCTCCAACGCAGCGAAATCAAACTGCAACTCCATCCAACCTCCCTTGGCAGCATGCGAGTGAAGCTGGTTTCGACGGGGCAGGAAGTGACGGCGCGTTTCGAGACAACCAGCGAAGCCGCCCGGACCGCGGTCGAGCAGAATCTCCCGCAGTTGCGCGAGAGTCTGGACAAGGCCGGAATCAAAGTTGACCATGTTGAGGTCGTGCTCGATGAACAACAGGCGCGACAGCAACAATCACACTATCAAAGCCAAAGAAAACAAACTCCCGAC
>CAYWTX010000292.1:0-9610 GCA_964461295.1 uncultured Planctomycetaceae bacterium
CGCCTCCCCCCTAGCGTATCTTCAGGCTCTCGCCCTCGTACGTGATGCCCAGCGGCACGATCTCCACCGCCTTGCGCCCGCCCTCGCCGCGGACGCTGCCCGCACGCCACGCCTTCAGCCCCGCCGTCTCCGCCGCCGCCAGGGCGGCGACGACCTCGCCCGGCCGCACGTACACCGCGAAGCCCACGCCCATGTTGAACGTGCCATACGCCTCGCGCTCGTCCATCTGCGTCTGCTCTTGCAGGAAGCGGAACACCGGCTGCGGCTGCGGCACGTGCTCGATGCGGTACACCAGCGGCGCCTCCAGCCGCATCAGCTTCCGCCACCCGTGACCGGTCAGGTGCACCGCGTAGCGAAGCTTCACGCCGGAGGCCTGGCACGCGGCCACGAACGGCACGTAGATCACCGACCCATCGAGCAGGGCCTCGCCGTAGCTTCGCCCGTCCGACAGCGGCGTCAGGTATCCCCTCGGCAGCCGGTCGGCGATGGCGCGGCACAGCGTCAGGCCGTTGGTCTGCACGCCGGAACTGGCCAGGCACACGATGGCGTCGCCGTCCTGGACGTCGCCGGCAATGCGGTGGCTCTTGGGCGCGATCCGCCCCATCGCCGAGCCGCCCAGCAGCACCGCCTTCGCCTCGACGATCCCCTTCAGCACCTGCGTCTCGCCGCCGCCCCAGGCGGCGCCCGCCAGGCGGCAGCCCTCGGCGAACCCCTCGGCCAGGTCCCCCGCGCGACGCGCCTCGCCCAGGTAGTCGCTGTCGCCCACGGCCAGGAACATCTGCACCGACACCGGCAGAGCGCCCGTCGTGCACAGGTCGTTGACGATGGTCGACACGTCGTCGATGGCGACGTTGCGGTAGAAGCTTCGCCCGGTCAGTCGATACATCGCGTCGGCCACGAGCGACTTGGTCCCCAAGGCCTCCTCGACGTGCGCGAGGTACTCCCGCTCGCCCTCCAGCAGGTAGGCGCTCTCGCCGCGGATGTTCGCCGGCTCGGCCAGGCCGTGCGCGCCGAGCCCGCCCGCTGTGGTCCGCCCGGCCGCCTGGCAGGCCCGCTTGAAGGCGTCCAGCACGTCGTACCTCACGCCGCTCTGCTCGTAGGTCAGGGGTGTGGCCATTGATGCATCATGGGTGAGGAGCGACGACGGGTCAAGACCCTCAAGGCTTCGTCCCCGCCGCCGCTGAACGGGCTCCCCCAACAGCTTGCCGTGAGGCGGTCCTTCCAGACCGCCGCTACAGCCCCTGTTCCCCCGAATCGATCAATTCCCTCAACCGCTCGCCCAGCGGCGCTGGAAGCCGGTCACACCAGCCTTCGTCGATCAATCCGACCTCCAGCAGGTCCAGCAGGTGAGCCTTGTCCTTCAGCCGGCAGGCGTTCAGCTTCATCCGCACAAGCGCCGCGAGAGTCGGCACGGGAAACTCGGGGCCGGCCTCACTTTCAGAGACATCCGGCGCGGGCAAGGGATGCTCCGGACGAACCTTCTCACCCGCAAACACGATATGCAGCGCGCCGCGAACCGACCCCGACGGACCGTCGAGGAACAGGGCGACCCCGGAGACGTTCTGGCGGACGAACCCAGATGCCTGAAGCACCTCGACCACCCGGTCGAAATCCCGCCGGCGCACCAGCAGATCCACGCCCTTGGCATTCCGCACCGCCTCCTGGTCCACCCGCGCCACCCACGCCGCCACGGCGTTGCAGCCGATCACGGCGTGCGGCAGGCCGGCCCGCCGCAGCGCGCCCGTGGCGCGCCCGCTCTCGCACGTCTTCCACGGCGGCTACCATCCTTTCCCACGAAAATGCTTTCAGCTCAACGGGAGCCATGATCCTCTCCAATCGTGACAAGCATACCGCGCAAGAACCCCAACGAGGTGATGCCGCCGCCTCACTCACGGCGGTTGGACCTGCGAACGTCGGCGCATACGGTATTCGCTTGAGGCGCCCGCCAGCGGCCGTCGTCGCCGAAGACCGGTCCAAGGGGTTCATCTCCCGCCTGCAATCCCTCCAGGAACGCGACCTATTGTGGGATTGGGCGGGTGGCGCGGATCGTCACCCGTCCAGATCAACCGCGATCTCGCCCACCGCGTTGGCTGGCAGTTCGATCCTGGCTTCGCTGCCGGCAACCGTGGCGCCGGCAGCGTGGCGGATGCGTTGCCCCGGCACCTCCAATCGCAAGTGGCGATGGCGTCCAGCGCGTTCCGCAAGGCGCAGACTCAAGCCGCTTCTTGTGGCGCGCAGGCAGAGCACCTGAATGCCGTCGGGTTCACGACCGTATTCCTCCAAACGGATCAGACTTCCTTGGGCGGCGGTGAATGGAGCGTCGGCATCGTGGTTTTCCACCAGTTCCGCCGTCAACGGAAAAGCGGTCTGGTCGCCCAAAGTCTGGGCCGCCTGTATGTCAAAGACCGTCTGCGGGCTGATGCGGAACCGCCAGTGGGTGCTTTCGCGGTTGCGGCGGGTGACGTTGCCGCACTTCCAGTGGCCATTCAAAGACAGGTTCAGCCAAAGTTCCGCGGCAAGGGCCGCCGGCCATTGGCGGTGCCAGTGCAACAGGTGCTGACCACCGAAACTGATCACGGGCGCCTCGGGGCTGGACACGACCAGGGCGCCCTCGGCGCCATGCACGGCGGCCCAGCGATCGGCAACATGGAGGTCACGGAATGCGCCGGGGGCGAGGTCGCCGATCGGATCGACGGTCAGGCCGCCGCCGTCATAGGCAAAGTGCGGAGTCGCGATCGCGGCTGGAATGGCCAGGGCCAGGGATTCGACGTCAAAGGATTCCTGACGTTCCACAAAGAGATCAAATTGCAGTTCGGGGGCATGGGCGAAGGCGCGGACCTGGAGATCCATCCGGGCGTAGTGGCCAAGGAGCGTTGTCGCCGTATAGCCAACGAACACCGGTCCATCGACGAAGGGCACCAGGGATTGAAGACGAGGCAGTACAGTCTCGGTGATCCGGTAGAAGCGATCGTTGTCAGTGAAATCCTTGGGTTTCGCGCAGTTGATGGCATAGCCGTTCAGCCGGCATTCGCCAAGAAGCGCGGCGCCGCCCGTAGTCGCGTGGGGAAGCAGTGATCGACCGCCGTGTTTCCAGGCCAGGATCGCGCCAGTGGCGTGGTCGAGGTCCAACTGCCCGCGGCCCCAACTCAGGCGCGCCCTGGCATCGCCGCCGGGCTTCTCCTGCCAGGTTGCCGGCGGCGCCGTGGTGTCGACGTCATCCACGGCTTCAAGGCTGTACAGACGATACCCTAGCGCCGGGACTTCCGAGGCGAGGAAATGCAGATCCAGGAGGTGCCAGGCGGTGGTCTGGTGGTAGTTGGCGCGGTCCTTCAGTTTCGGATCGGTCTGGTGCGGAACGATCTGCCCGGTGGCCAGATCGCGAACCTGGAATCGCGTGCGGTGACGCAGGTGCCGGATATGAATGCGCGCCGTGGCCACGGCGGTCATCGGCTGGGCAAGATGGTTGATCACGACCAGCAGCGGAGCGTCGCTTGCGGCAGGCGCGGCGAAGCGGCGAGTGAGGGCGGCGAGATCCTGCCAGGCTGTGGTGCGTAACACCTCGTCGGCGCGGCGGATTGGACCCGCGGACTGTTGAATGTCGTCCAGGGTCCTCGCGTGATAGCGGTCGCAGTATCCTTCCAGACCGTGGGTGTGCTCATGCTGGCGGATCACGTCTTCGCTGATGTGATATGTGTCGAGCGTGCTTTCACCGGCGCCGGCCAGGACGCGCCACAGCGCCACCTGTTCGGCGCGGCGCAACCGCAACGCCGTGCGCCGGGCCAGGGCGGTCAGATCGGGAACCGCAAGTCCCAATGTCACCCAGGCGGTCGGAAACTGCCCGGTGAGCAGTGGTAGCTTCCCATCCATGACGCTTTCGATATCGCGATGCGCTGCCGTGTTCGTTGACAGGCAAATCGTCGGCGAGGCAAAGGTCTGGTTCCACCACGCCACCAGATCACAGGCAGCGGGAACTGGTCGGCAGAAATCCGATCCCAAGGAAATGAGGGCTACCCGAATCGCTGGGTCCGTGGCCTGGGTCAGCGTTTGTGCCAGGGCGATGCCGGCGGCCTGCGGCGACAGATCCAGCGCTCCCAGGATCCTGCCTCCGGTCGCGTAGGATCCCAGGTGCGGATCCTGAGTATGGCGCCAGATCTGTATCTCGTTCACGCCATCTGGTTCCCAGCGGAAGCAGCGTGGCACCCAGCCATCATGGTTCAGAGAATACTGGGCATTCGCGCCCCAGGTGAGGTATCGCACGCCGGCGGCGATCATCGCCGCCGCCAGGCGCGGATGCAGACCTGGTACATCAATGTGGTGGGCACTGGTGACGCTGCCACCCAGGCGATCGGCCAGACGCCGCGCCCGATCACAGAGGCGGAATACTTCTTCGGGATCGCAGGGCGGCAACACAACATTGCCGGAAAACGCGCCGATTTCAATGCGGCCTTCCTTGACCAGGGCGGCCAAGCGGGCTTGTTCTGCCGGACGACGCGAGTCAAGCCAGTCGTCAACCAGGGCGGCGACCTCGACATTCCAGGTGAAACGCTGGCCTTCGGGTAGATTGGCCGTCGCTTCACAGGTCTCGATCGCCAGATCCAGATCCTGAACGAAACTCGACCGCATCCGGTCAGGCAGATCAGCCCAGCCGAAATCACTGTGACCGAAGTGCACCAGGTGCGCCCGGGTCAGCAGTGCCGGCCAGGAGTCGATGGTGAGTTGGATGGCCTGGTCGCCAGACACTACCTGCCAGGTGCCGGGTCGTGGCGGCAGCGCCACCATGCGGTACTCGCCCCAGGTGGCGAGAGTCTTGACGGACAGGCCATCTGCCTGAAGGCCAGGCCCGAAAAAGCGAGCGTCAACATGATCGACATTGACGACAGAACCGCCGCTGGCGTTCTCTGGTTGAGCGGCGAACCCGACACCGGCCTCGGCTGGAACGCGCAGCAATGCCAAACGTTGCCCGGACTTCAGAAGGCAAGGAGTCGCGAGGAGTTCCCAGGTCACATTCGTTTCTCCTGTGCTTGTGTTGGAACTGGCAGGGAGTTTGTAGCACTTCACCCGTGTGCAACGGACTGTACTGGTAACGACGGCAGTTGGCAAGTCGTCAGGTAGGTCGGGGGGCTGAGGGATCCAGGGCGGGCAGCCGCCCGGGCTTGCCCGACCGCACAGATCGCCCCCGGCGCTTGCCTGAACTGTGCGCTCTCTGCTAAGCTTCCTGCTTCCGCATGAATGCGGGTTGCGCAACCGTCAACCCAGCGGCACGGGTTCCTGGAGCGGCCCGGCCGGAAAACCACAGGAGACTGCCTTGGCCGACGAACTCGCCTACGCGTTGATCACCCCCTACTCGCTATTCAAGAGCCGCACCGGCGGCATCATCGGGCGGCTGCTCGCCTACGCCAAGCTCGACTTCGTGGCCACCCGCATGTTCGCCTTCTCCGACGCCTTCGTCGACGCCTACGCCAAGGTCGTCGCCCCGGACGACTGCGAACCGGCCATGGCCAATGCCTGGCGCGACTACGTCAACGGCTCGTTGCGGCGCAGCAACCGCTGGGGCTACCTCCCCCGCTGCATGCTCCTGCTGTTCCGCGGGCCCAACGCCGTCGCCCACCTCAAGGACGACGTGATCGGCCCCGTCACCGATCAGCCCACCGGCGCCACGATCCGAGGGACCTACGGCGACTTCATCCGCGACGACGCCGGCAAGGTCCACTACTTCGAGCCCGCCGTGCTCACCTGCCCGGACCGGGCCCTCAACGACCGGCACCTCAAGCTGTTCGCCGACTTCGCCGGCTCCGACGGCGGAGTGCTCTCCTGCCGCCCCGAGTTCAAGCAGGACCCCGAAGTCTCCCTGGTCATGATCAAGCCCGATAACTTCTACCAGCGCAGCCGCCGGCCCGGGAATATCATCGACGCCTTTAGCCTCACCGGCCTGAGGGTCGTCGGCGCCAAGCTCTTCCACATGACCGTCGCCCAGGGCGAGGAATTCTACGGCCCGCTCAAGAGCCTGTTCGACAGCAAGCTCCAGAAGCCCCTGGCGGGCACCGTCCACGAGCGACTGGCCGACGTGTTCGACTTCCCCTTCACGCAGGAAGACGCCGCCGTGCTCGCCAAACACCTGGCCGAGCGGAACGCCAACACCGAGTTCAACAAGATCGTCCAGTACATGACCGGCGTGGACCCGGCGAGCGTGGCCGACCCGGCCGCAAAGGCCCGCATCAGCCAGGCCAAGTGCCTGGCCCTGCTCTACGAAGGCCCCGACGCCATCGCCAAGATCCGCAACGTCCTGGGATCCACCGATCCCGCCAAGGCCGAGCCGGGCACCGTGCGCAGCGACTTCGGGCGCGACCTGATGCGAAACGGCGCACACGCCTCCGACTCGCCCGACAACGCCATCCGCGAACGCAGGATCGTCGGCCTGTACGACAATCAGCGGCAGACCTGCGACGTCTCGCAGATCATCAACGATTACCTGCGCTCGCGGAAACAGCCGTGACCCTCACGATCACGCCATACGAACTGGGTCCCTTCGCCACCAACACGTATCTGGTGGCGGCCGGGGCGTCCTGCTGGGTGGTCGACCCCACCTGGGCCGTCGGGGTCGTGCTGGACGACATCGCGGCCGGCAAGCTCGCCCTGGAGCGGATCCTGCTCACACACGGACACTGCGACCACATCGCGGGCATCGGCGAAGTCAAGCGGGTCTTCCCGGCCGTGCCGGTCTGCTGCCCCGCCGGCGACGCCGCCATGCTGGCCGACCCGATGGCGAACCTTTCGGGCACGTTCGGCCTGCCGCTGACGTTCGCCCCGCCCGATGAACTTCTCCACCCGCGCGACGGGCTGGCGCTTGGCCACACCCGATGGGAGGTGCTGGACACCTCCGGCCACACGCCGGGCGGGGTGAGCTTCCACTGCCCCGCCGAGAAGGTCGTTCTGACGGGCGACGCCCTGTTCGCCGGCGGCGTGGGGCGGACCGACTTCCCCGGCGGCGATTGGCAGCTTCTGGCCGCGAACATCCGGCGGAACCTACTGACCTTGCCGGCGGAAACCGCGGTCTACCCCGGTCACGGACCGAACACGACGATCGGCCGCGAGAAGACCGATAACCCGTTTCTCTAGACCAGGGCAACGCCCTCGTTGCCCAGCGCGGACCATCCGGCGCCCGATCCGCCTTCGCGCTATTGACAGCCGGGCCGCCAGTACGTATGATGCTCCTGACGGCGTAAGGGTTGGGCTCGGTGCCACCTTCATCCGCAATTCATCCGTTTCGTCTTTTCTTCTCGCCGACACCGGGCAGAGTACCTCGAACACCGGGCATCTTCGGTACGTATATGTTTTGGAGCCGACAGGAAGGGAACCGCGCCCGACATCTGCCGGAGAGATCGACAGGGCGTTTGTCATTTCGTCCTCTGGTACGCAATCTTGGCATCCATCCTCGTCATTCAAGGCCGCGATAAGGATCGCTCGTTCGACCTCTACGACGGCGAGAACTTCATCGGCCGCATGGCCGGCGCCGTCAAACTCGCCGACGAGACCGTCTCGCGCCGACACGCGAAGCTCTCAGCCGTGGAGGGGCGATGGGTGCTGGAGGACCTTGGTTCGGCCAACGGCACGTTCCTCAACGGCGTGAAGGTCGCTCGCACCGCGGACATGCACCGCGGAGACCAGGTCCGTTGCGGCTCCACCCTGATGGTGTTCGGCGGAGGCACGCCCATCGAGGCCCAGGTCGACCTCGACGAGAATGGCTCGCTCATCGACGCCGCCATCGTCGCCAGCATCCCCAGCAACGAAGACAGCGTCATCATCCCCACCCCCGAGGCCGGCGCCGAGGCCATCGAGAACATCCGCATCATCTACGACCTCATCGCCGACATGGGGTCCATCTTCAGCGTCAAGCAACTCATCGACCGGGTGCTCGGGAAGGTCTTCGAGACGCTCAAGGCCGACCGCGGCTACGTCATGTTCATCAACGAGGACGGCTCGCTTTCCCTCGGCGCCGCCCGTGCCGCCAACGGCGATAAGCAGGTCCCCGTCTCCCGGACCATCATTCGCGAGGTCGTCTCGCGACAGGTCGGCGTGCTCTGCACCAACGCCATGAGCGACAATCGCTTCGCGGCCGGTAAGAGCGTCCACGATTACGGCATCCGTTCGGCGATCTGCGCGCCCATCAAGAGCCGCAAGCGAATCCTCGGCGTCATCTACGTCGACTGCAGCATCTCCGAGCAGACCTACTCCACCGAGCAACTCCGGCTCCTGACCGCCGTCGGCTACCAGGCCGGCCTGGCCATCGAGAACGTGAAGTTGCACGAGCAGGCTGTGCAGCAGGAGCGGCTGGCGGCCGCCGGCGAGACCGTGGCGTACCTGTCGCACCACATCAAGAACATCCTCCAGGCCCTGGGGGCCGGCGCCGACCTTGTCGAGCGCGGACTGGACCGCGGCGAACTCGCCAAGGCCCGCGACGCCTGGCCGATCGTCCAACGCAACCTCGGCCGCATCAATGAACTCATCCTGAACATGCTCGCCTTCAGCAAACGGCGCGACCCGCTGCTGGAGAACGTCAACGTCAACCACGTGCTGACCGAATGCGTCCAACTCGTCAGCCCGCGGGCCGATGAGAGGCACGTGGCTGTCCTGACCGACCTGGACGACATGCCGCCCGTCCCCGCCGACGCCGAGGGCCTCGCCCACGCCTTCCTCAACCTGCTTACCAACGCCCTGGAGGCCGTCCAGGACAACCAGGGCGCCATCACCGTCACCAGCCGCTACGACTCCATGAACCGCAACGTCATCGTCCGCGTCATCGACAACGGCAGCGGCATCCCCGAGGACCAGATCGCCAGCATCTACACCCCCTTCTTCTCCAGCAAGGGCCAGAAGGGCACCGGCCTGGGCCTCGCCGTCACCAGGAAGGTCGTCCAGGAGCACCAGGGGAAGATCGAGGTCTCCTCGGCCGCCGGCCAGGGCACGACGTTCACCGTCACGCTGCCGATTCTCCCCTCCACCTCCACCGACTCCTACGACACCAACACCCCGTCGAACCAGAACTCCTGAATCGCAACGCGCGAGATGGGCGACCCCCTATGTGCACCGACGGGGATGGCAGTCCACGACGCGTCCGGTTGCCGGCGGCGTTCACTCCCGCAAGCGGCATCCGGCCCGCATAGCACCCGCCAGCGTGTGCAACGCGTCGAGGCCGCCCCTGTCGGTGAAGGAGAAGACCCACCGAAGCCCCGTGTGCGATCGCATCTTCACTCCGGTCCGACGGGCCTTGTTCGAGGCAGCGTGCCCGGGGGCAACCCGCACGCCAAGCCCGCCGCGGGCCCGCGCCCCGGCTGAGCACCGGCGGACCGGCGGATTGCTTGGTCTCCTCCTGGGCCACCACTAAAGCCGGCACCGCCAGCAAAAGCAACCACATTTGCAGTCTCATCGAACCTCCAGGAAAGCGGCGGGTTTCTGTATCATTGCCAAGTATGCGCTTTCACACAGAATACCTCACCTTCAAGACCGAAAAGCATCGTCAATACTTGAATATCACCGCCAAGGTCGACGGCGCGCTACGCTCTAGCGGCATTCGCGATGGCATGATCCTGGTTTCGGCCATGCACATCACCGC
>CAYWTX010000293.1:0-5221 GCA_964461295.1 uncultured Planctomycetaceae bacterium
AACCGGTTGCGTGGCCTACCCGCTTCAGCGGGTAGGTCTTGGATTCGCCAAGCCCGGGTCTTGACCCGCCAACCGCCCTGTTCACCGCTCTGGCGTGTTCCAGCAAGTGATACCGCATTGTGGCACCTGCAAGGAGTTCCAGGATATGCACAGCCGCGCCGGTTTTGTTCGCGTTCTCTGCCTGGCCGTCTTTGTCCTCATCGCCGGCTGCTCGTCTTCGGGCAAGAAATCCCCCGCCAGCCGCTCCTCCGCCAAGGAAGAGGCCGAAGGCGGCGTCTACGATCGCCGCATCCAGGTTCACCTGATCGAGCTCCGCAGCCGCGACCCGCGTATCCGCGCCGACGCTGCCGCGGGCATCGGCTCGCTGCGCCCCGGCCCCTACCTCGCCAAGGCCGTGCCCGACCTCATCGCCACGCTTGCCGACCGCGAACCGAAGGTCCGCAACGCCGCGGCCGCGTCGCTGGGCAGCATCGCCGACAAGCGGGCCCTGGGCCCGCTCCAGGCCGCCTTCGGCGATCCCAACAACGACGACGAGGTCCGCACCACGCTCGCCGCCGCCCTCGGGCGCATCCCCGACCCCGCCAGCGTCCCCCTGCTGGCCCCGCGCCTCGGCGACCCCAATGCCAGCCCCAAGTTCCGCCTGGCCGCCATCGAGACCATCGCCGCCATCGACGCGCCCGCCCGCGCCGAGGTCCTCCTGGCCGTCATCAACGACAAGGACGACGAGGTCCGCCAGGCCGCCGTGCTGGCCTTGGGCAAGGCGAAGGCCGTCCAGGCCGTCGATCGCCTCATCGAACTCCTTGCCGACAAGGACCCCCGCGTCGTCGAGACGGCTGTCTGGTCCCTCGCCGAGATCGCCGACAAACGGGCGTTCGAGCCGATGGTCAAGCTGCTGGACAGCCCGACCCCGCGCGCGCGTTGGGCCGCCGCCAGCGGCCTGGGGAAACTCGGCGACGGCCGCGGCGGGCCTCCCCTTGCCAAGCTCATTCGCCGCGACGAAGCCAAGTTCGCCGCCACCGCCACATCCAGGGACGCCGAGGACCCCGCCGTCATCGCCGCCGCCGCCTTCTCCCTGGCCAAGATCGGCGACCCCGCCTCCCTCGACGCCGTCGGCGTCGCCCTCAGACACCCCGATCCCATCGTGCGGCAGACCGCCGCACAGGCCCTCGGCACCGTCAAGCACCAACGAGCCGTCGCCCTGCTCGTCGAGTCGGTCGGGCGTTCGGATTCCAGCTACACGGTTCGGCAGATCGCGGCCGCGTCCCTGGGCGAGATCGGCAAGGAACTTGCTTTGGGGCCCGTGCTGAAGATGCTCAACAGCGACGACGTCGACCAGCGCAGGGCGGGCGCGTTCGTCCTGGGGCTGGCGCTGAAATCCGTCGACGCCGTCGAGCCGCTCATCCGCCTGTTGGCCGACAAGGACTCGCAGGTCCGCGAGTCAGCCGTGCGGGCCCTGGGGGCGATCGGCGATGGGCGAGCCGTCGCGCCGCTGCTGCCCGCGCTCGATTCGACCGACTCGCGCACAGTGGAGTTGGCGGCCGAGGCGCTGGGTAAACTGAAGGACCCGCGAGCGGTCGGGCCGCTGTGCAGACTGGTGACGAAGATGGACGCCCGCGACCACTGCCGTCCGATAGCTGTCCAGGCCCTGGGGCTCATCGGCGACCGCGCCGCCACGGCGATGCTGGTGGAACTGCTCAGAGGGAAGGATGAGCATCGGACAAAGGAGTTGGCGGCCCGCGCGCTGGCGAAGATCGGCGACCCCAACGCCGTTCCCGCCCTCCTCGAACTTCTCACCGCCACGAAGCCCACATTCGAGAGGCGTCCCATGCGAGCAGGCGGTTACGTGAACAGCAACGACGTCCTGGCTGCCGCGATGGACGCCCTGGGCACGATCGGCGACGCGCGAGCGATCCCCGCCCTGCGCGAGATGAAGGAACGCGGGCATCCCGACCTTGTCTCCCTCGCCGACGCCGCCCTCGCCAAGATCAGCCCCGCCGGCCAGCGGAAGTAGCCCGATACGAGAAGAGTTCTTCTGAATATATTCTTCTGAATATGGGGTGACTTTCGCCCTCTTGCACGCTATAATACCTCCTGTTCGGTTCGTCGAACGAGGAACTGTCCGGGACAACTCTCCGAAGTTGCCGCATCTCTTCTCGCCTGACGTCCTGACTCCCTGGGCCGGAACCACAGCCCCTTTCGGAAGGATCCGAGAAAGCAAACAAAAGGATCCACTTTGCCTACAGGAGAATCTCATGGGCAAGAAGCTGTATGTCGGGAACCTCGGCTACGACGTGAACGATGCGGACCTCAACCAGTTGCTGGCACAGCACGGTACGGTCACCAGCGCCACCGTCATCATGGACCGCGACAGCGGCCGCAGCAAGGGGTTCGGGTTCGTCGAAATGGCTGACGAGCAGGAAGCCCAGGCCGCCATCAACGCCCTGAACGGGCGCGAGTACTCCGGCCGGGCCCTCACGGTCAACGAGGCGAAGCCTCGTGCCGACGCCGGCCGCGGCCCGCGCCGCTACTAGACCGCGCATCCCAGAGCGCCGGGTCCTTGCCCCGGAAGGGGCAAGGACCCCGGCCCCTGGGACCACCCGTATGTTCGGCGGCTACTAAGGAGCATCACCATGCCTCGACTTGGAACCCTCACGCTCCCCGGCCGATCCGGCGGCCAGTACAAGTTCAACGCATACGCGCTCGGCACCGCGTTCAAGGAAGGCCTCAGCGCCGTCTACGTCCTTACCCGCCGGACGCATCGGGACTCCGTCGGCCGCTTCCGGCACAAGCCTCTCCTTATCGGCCAGACGGCGAACCTCCGCCAGCCGCTGGAGTTGGATGCCCGGACCATGGCCGCGTCGGGCGCCAACTGCATCTGCGTGCATCGCGAGCAGAACGAGACGGCCCGCGCCGCCATCCGTCAGGATCTGCTGCCCGCCGCCGTGGCCTGAGGCGCGCCGATGGCGTAGCGCGAGCTTCGCCCGCGGCCCAGGGCGGCAGACAGCGGGAATCGATCGATCTCCGGGCCGTGGTTGGCCAATCCCCGTCAGGGGCGCGGCAACGGCGTCTTCGCGGTGGACATCGTCGAAGATGCGCTGAGCTTGCAGCCTTGTGACGCAAAAGCGGCAGAAACGTGCCGCCAGTCTCCTACTTCCCCCCGCCATCTTCCTGCACGATCTTGAACCACTGTTCGGCATAACGCTTGCCCAGTTCCCGATACGACTCGGCGCTGAAGTGCAGTTTATCGCCCTTGTCTTTCAGCCCTGAGGCATCGGCGCAGGCGCACCGCCGAACCGATTGGGCCAGTTTCAGCAGCACCGGATTGATCGCCTTCGACGGCCCGAAGAAATCGCCCAGCGTGCCCAGAACGATCGGCACGTCGGGCGATCCCAGATCGGCCCGCAGATCGGCAAACAGCTTCTCCGCCTTGGGGGCATACGTCCTGGGGTCGCTGCCGCTCTCGCCCTGGTGCCACAGAATCCCGGCCAGTCTCCCATCCGACGTCGCCCGCTTCGCGCGCTTCACGGCCTCGTCGTAGAGTGCGCCGCCTTTGGCCCATTGGTCGATCGACGTGCCGCCCACCGCCGCGGGCACCAGGGCGATCGTGTCGTTGGGGTACTTCTCGGCCAGAACTTTCCCGAACGTGGTTCCCAGCCCCACTCCCGCGGATCGCTTGTCGAAATGCAGGGGATCCACCGCGGCAGTCCACGTGTTTTCCTTCGTCAACGTCACCACTCGCCGATGGGCTTTCAGGTCCTGTTCCTCCACCTTGCCCCGACCCGCCATGTTGGACTGCCCGATCAGCAGGAAGACGCGGACGTGCTCGCGCGCCGGAAGCGCCGCCGCCGGCTGAGTTGTCGCCGTTGCCGGCTGAGTTGTCGGCCCCGCCGCCAATGCCGCCGCACCCGCGATGGTTCCCGTTGCCGCCGCCGCAACCAACGCCAGAATCACACGAACCATGGCATTTCTCCATTCTGCCCGCCCGGCCGTTCAGCCGTGCTCTTGCGTGTCCGTCCTCGCTCGGCGGCGTTCTTACTTGCCGCCCTTGACAGCCGCTTCATCGCCCCCGCCTTCCCTGGCTGCGCCGTCCCTGGCCCGCACCGAGCCGTCGTCGCGATCGTCGCGCTCCATCGTCCGCAGCGAGTGGAAGAAACGCTTCATGTCGATCAGTCCGCCGATGCCGAACCACACCAGCGTGACCGCCGCGAACGCGAACGGGATGATCAGCCCATACCACAGCCAGAAGACCGCCCAGTCGTGGTTCGACATCTCCAGCCGCGGCCAGATCCGGCACACCCCGTAGTGCCAGCCCACCAACCCAAGGTTCAACGCCACCAACAGCAGCGACCACCAGAAGATGAACCCGGCCACCCACTTGTCGCCGCGGGTGAACAGCTTGTCGACGCCGATGAGCCGCTGGAGGATCGGCACCTTCGCGGCCTCGACTTCGCCCACGTGGTCGGATGCCACACGGTGCCTGCCGCGCCGCAGCAGCCAGTCCATGTCGAAGTCCTTGCGGCAGGTGACGATCGACACGATCACGTAGGTGCTGGCGGCAATGCCCATGACGATGAACCCGTGCCACTGCGAGTTCAACCACATGCGCTCGGGCATCCAGTGGCCCAGGGCCGGCCACGAAACCAGCGCCCAGTCTCGCAGGTTCGTCCAGTTGTAGTCCACCAGGATCGCCCCCACCGCCAGCGACGAGCCCAGCACCATGCTCGTCCACGCGGCCGCGGCCGTGCCTTTCTTCCAGTACAACCCGCCGATGATGACGGCGCCGGCGCCGGCGTTGTAGATGGCCCCGGTGATGGCCCACCACATCCAGATGGGCACCTTCAGGGGCACCAGCCAACTGAACAGGAAGGCGAAGGCGGCAACGCCCACCACGCCCAGGCGGAGCAGTTTCAGGTGGGTCGCCGAACTCAGCGGCTCCTTGTTCCGCCGGAACTGGAGCACCACGTCCTGCACGAAAATGCTGCTCCAGGAGATGATGTGGCTGCCGTCGCCGGCGAACAGCCCCAGCACCATCACCAGCAGGAACAGGCCCGCCAGCCCCACCGGCAGAAGGTGCCGAAGGCTGATGGACGTGATCTGCTGGCGCTGCAACTGCGGGACGTTCTTCTTGTCCTCCATCCACTTCTGGCTGCCCACTTCGCTGAGGCTCGAGGCGTAGGCCTTCCCCGTGGGGTCGCCGGGCGGCGGCTCCACCGCAAGCGTC
>CAYWTX010000294.1:0-2795 GCA_964461295.1 uncultured Planctomycetaceae bacterium
GGCGACTACAACGGCGCGGGCATGACGCCGCGGATAGACCGCAACCGCGTCTGGGCCTACATGTCGCTCTTCATAGACAAGGCCCTGGCCCTGCGCGTCCCCGCAGGCGCGTACGCGACGCAGGCGCCCATCAAGCTCAACGCCGTGGACGACTCCACGGGCTACTGCATAGACCCCTTCGCCATCGAGGGACGCTTTGTCGTCCCGCGCTTCCCGCTGAGCAAGGTCGGCGACAGTTATGTGACCGGCGGCGACTCCGCGGGCGTCACTGGCTATGTCCCCGTCCAGCCCGCCAGGGACCTGGTCGTCCCGGACGGCGTCCCCGTCGTCCCCTTCGAGGTCGGCAAGTGCCCCTCCGAGTGGGTCGTCGCCAGCGTGAACTTCGCCATGCAGAAGGACCCCAAGACCGAACTTGGCACCTACGCGAAGTTGCAGCCCAAGCCCGGCGACACGGTGAAGTTCGACCACAAGGAAGCCACTTTCAGGTCCCTCGACGCGAAGTTCAAGGACCCGAAGGGCGGCATGAAGATATCCGGCATGCGCCCCCACAATCACCACTACTTCAGCCTCTTCGCCTACACCGTACTGGAGGTGAAGGAGGAGGCCGAGGTGAAGCTTGAGGCGCCTTTCACCCCCGGGGGTCGCCTCCAGGTCGTCCTGAACGGCGAGCCGATCGAGCACCAGCAGGTGGTCAGGCTCTGGCCGGGTCGCTACGCCATGCTCGTTGGCATCCGCCTTGACGGTGTCGACTGGGGCGCCATCTCGCCCAACTTCCTGGCTGCCGGCGCAGGGGAAGCCGCCCTCGGCAAGGAGCGTCAAGTCGTCGTCGAGCGCCGAAAGATCGAGTTCGAGAAGCTCCGCAAGGAAGGCGGCAAGCCCGTCGAGGACTTCATCAGGAAAGCGTCCGATGTGCCCGCCGCGGAGCGCAAGACCATGTTCTGGCTGGCGGACAAGGAGTTGGCGGACGCGTGGTGGGCGTTGCACAAGCCGGGGAAGGAGTAGCGTCCAGCCCGCGCTGCGGCGCTCAGTTCCGCGCGTCGGTGGCGAAGGGACTGAGTCGGTCGTCTCCTGGTACCACGTCAGCATGCGGTCCCGTAGCGTCGCCAACTGCGGCGCGAGGGCGGGGTCGGCGATGCGGCTGTGCTCCTCGCGCGGGTCGGCCTGCAGGTCATACAACTCGGGCCCTCCAGGGTCAGGGCCCTCCAGGGTCAGACCTAGAAACTAGCCCTCCAGGGTCATGCCCTCCAGGGTCAGACCTAGAAACTAGCCCTCCAGGGTCAGACCTAGAAACTAGCCCTACAGGGTCAGACCTAGAAACTAGAATTTGGTGTCTTCAGACGTTTCGTGATGCGGGACAACTTCGCGGCAAAGGTGGGGTCTCCATCCAGTAAGACCCGCGCCCGTTTGCGGGCTTTGCCCACAGAGGATTCGCTTCCATAGGCAAAGCACCGTCCCACATCCCTTTGACTCGCGTTGCTTAGACGGCAACACAACTCCACCGCCACGACCTTGCGGTCTCCCACGCTGTGCCCGTGCGACCGCAATGCAGCCAGTCCTATGCCCAACTCTTCCGCGACCGCCACGGAAACATCGTCTAACGATGGCAGCCGGTCTTCCGGCCAGACAATGTCTCCCGTCACCGCTCTTTCCATCCGTTTCTCCCTCAACTCATCTTCCATGCTCGCCACAAACCGTTCGTCCCCGATCGCATACCGGCTCTTGCCGGCCTCCTTCAGGAATACGTTGTCGTCATCGGCCAGTGCCCCCAGCACATAGCGCCGATAGGCATTGCGGTTGCCGTGCATCGTGACGCGTTGCAGAATCTTGAGCCAGCGGTAGTCAATCCGCGCCTCCGGGCTTGCCAGTCCTGCATAGCCCCGGTAACTGCTCCACACAAACTGGTCCAGGGCGTTTGCCAGCCCTTCCACGGTCATGGCTTCCAGCCGCCTGATCTTGACCGGATTCAGGTGAATATACCGCGTCAGTCCCAGTATGTAGTTATCCCCCTCAACCACTTTGGCGCCATAGCGCCCCTGGAAGCAATGCCCCGGCCTCTGGTGCTTGTAACGGAAGTACATGCTGTAGGCCGTGTTCAACCGCTGCATGAACCGTTGGATGTTCCCCTGCGGGGTCTCGACGAACAAGTGGTAGTGGTTCGGCATTAGCACGTAGGCGTATAGAACCACGCCGTCTTCCTCACGCGCCTCATCCAACTGCGCCAGAAACCGCCGATAATCGTCGGTATCGAGGAATACTGTCGCCCGCCCATTGCCCCGGACAGTTACATGGTACTTTGCCCCCGCATATCGGATCCGCCACGGCCTTGCCATCACTTATACCTACCCCAAACCACCCACCCTGTCCATCTCATATTCTAGTTTCTAGGTCTGACCCTGGCGAGTCCCACCCTGTCAATCTCATATTCTAGTTTCTAGGTCTGACCCTGGCGAGTCTGACCCTGGCGAGTCTAGGCCGAAGTTCCAGCCCCTTTGATGCTCCTTCGATGCTCACAACCCGTTGATTCGAGCCAAGTTGGGCATCGCAGACCACAGCATTTACCGTTCCATTTGTGCCCATGTAATATAACATTTATGCATATAATTATCTTGCACAGTGTGATAAACAGGTTATAGTGCCTCCCCATGTACATCGACATCGTTCCCAATCGGACATCTCCGCCGGCCGTGTTGCTGCGCGAAGACCACCGCGAGGGTGGGCGAACCATCAAGCGGACCTTGGCCAACCTCTCGGCGCTGCCGCCGGAGGCGGTAGTCGCATTGCGGGCGGCGCTCAAG
>CAYWTX010000295.1:0-8757 GCA_964461295.1 uncultured Planctomycetaceae bacterium
GCGCGTCGAATATGACTACCCGGGCAAACCGTCAACTCCCGGGGCCGGTCTCGCACCGGCTGGACACGCAGCCTTGCAGGCTGCAAAGGAAACCTGATTTAGCGGGGCGGGACCGGGCGGCCGGGAGGGGGTGGGGGGTTAGGGGGGGGGCGTCCAGCCCGCCACCGCGGGGCTTCCCGATACCGCAAAACGCTCTGCTTGCCACGACTCCGCTCCTTTGCGGCAGTTTCAACGGCGGTTCCGGTCAGTCCGTGCGTCCTGGATGGACAAACCGTCAGCGGCAGCGCGCGAGGATACCACGGCCCGGCAGTTGCGGCAAGAAAAGACACGCAAGTGCGCCTGGCTCAGGAGTCGAACGGGATGTCGAGCTGCCGCACCGATTCGGCCGCTTCGCGGCGGGCGTACTCCAGGAAGTCGGGGTCAGGCTCGTAGGTTTGGCCGGAGTCCGCGCCGCGAGCGTGCGAGGTGGCGGCAGCGGTGGGGGCAGGCGGTCCGCAACTGGCGCGGTCGTCCCAGAGGCCGCAGTGGCGGAGGATTTTTTCGATGACGTCGTTTTCTTCTTGGGGGCGAACGGGGACTCATGCCTCTAACGCACACAGGGCCGTCGGAACTCCCGTCCTGGCACGGGTGTCCTTGGCAAACGCGGCGGGGACGGGTTTGGGACACCTCCAAAGGACGTTTGCGGATAACTACCGTGCCAGCACGGTAGTTATTGCGGCCGATGGGGTCCCCCACGGGCGGGACGCCCGTGCCACACCGGGAGGTGCTCGCCCTTGTTGGGGATGTGCTGGGTGAGTTCGGGCAGGAAGTCCAGGGGTTGGAAGAGTTGGAAGTTCCGGCGGATGCCGGGCAGGAGTTCGGCGCTGGCGGGGTCGGGGTATCGCTGGGGGTTGTCCTTCTCGGCCTTGTAGAGGACCTTGCCATCGGGCGTGATGCTGATGAGGCGGGCGAGGCTGAAGGGGCCGCGGAAGATGTACTGTGCGTGCCGCTCTTGGCATGCCGCCATCCTGCCCGCGAACCTTCGGCTGTCAACCCAAAACTAGGGCGCGTCGCTAGTTGCCTCTAGTTGCCTGTTCCGCGCGGGCGTGGAGCCGACGAACAACGCCGCGGAACGGGCGGTGCGCACGGCCGTGATCGACCGTCGGATCACGCAGGGCAGCCGTTCGCTCATGGGGCGGCAGTGGAACGAGCGAATCTGGACGGTGCTGGGCACGTGCCGCAAGCAAGGGCGGTCGGCTTGGCGGTTCTTGCAGGATGCGTTGTTGGCCTTCCACAGTCACGGGCCTGCTCCGTCGCTCATTCCTCAGGCCACGTAGGGCCCTGAACGGTTACCGGCCGGCACAGGGCACCGCGGGGCAGGGCATTCGTCCAGTACGGCGAACGGGCCGGCGAACGGGCCGGCCGGCTCAGGCAGGCGGATGCTTTCGTGCAATTGCCCTTCCGCGGGAAAAAATCTCCAGATTGCCCGTTCACGAATCCACGGTTCTCCCGTATACTATGTGCTGATACGTGATGGCTCGTCGCATGGCCGGAGATCGCTCAAACCAGGCCGGGCGGCGTGCCCAAAGCTCAAGCTGGTTCGCCACGAGGAAGACACAGGAGAAGTCTGCTCATGCTCAATCTTCGCACAATCTCCGTCTCCGTTTCCATGCTCACGCTGTGCGCCGCCCTGGCCTCGGCGGCGCCGATCAGCTTTGACGGCAACATCGTGCCGGGCGAAGGGTACCTGTATCGCCTGGAGGACGGCAACTCCCCGGCCGACACGGAGACACCGATGAACAGCGACTGGGACATCGACGCTGTAACGTTGGCGATTGACGTCCCGAACGGATGGGCCTACGTCGGCCTGGACGTGATGGGCACGTTCGACCGCAACGGCAGCGGGACCACGCCGTGGAGCAAGAGCACGGTCTTCACGGGCCAGTTCATCACGCCAACGGCGGATCGCATCTTCGAGTTCACCTCGACGGCCACGACGCAGAAGTTGACGGTCGACGGCGCCGTCGTGCCGGTCGGGGACTGGGACGCCGCCTACGGAACCGACCTGGAACTGAAGATCAAGCTGTCGTACGTGGCGACCATCGCCAGCCCGGTATTCGACTTCTTCGGCGGGCTGGACGATCGGGGCACCAGCGAGGATGACTACCTGACCGCGTCGGTCGCGCCCGAACCGGGCACGGTGGCGCTGCTGGCGCTGGGCGGCATTGCCGCGCTGCTGCGCCGGCGAGGGAAGTGAGACAGCCAACAGCGCCGGGCCACCGAACGAACGAAGCCGTGCCGGGAAGCAAGCTGCTGAGCTTGCGTCTTCGTGGCCGCTGAAAACCACCCCGGATCAATCGGGGGCGAACTGCGCCAAGTGGCGCCGCGCCTCGTGCTCACTGGCGCCGCGCTGCTCAGATTTCAGAAGCACGAAGTCTTCGATTACCAGCGCGTCGATGTTCGTGGCCATGAAGCAGCGATAGGCGTCGGCGGGGGTACAGACGATCGGCTCGCCGCGCACGTTGAAGCTCGTGTTGATCAGCACCGGGCAACCCGTGCGGGCCTCGAACGCCTTCAGCAACCTGTAGAACCGCCCGTGCCGCTGCGCGTCCACCGTCTGCACGCGGGCGGAGCAGTCCACGTGCGTGACGGCGGGAATCGTCGAGCGGACGGCCTTGAGTTTGTCCAAGCCCGCCAGCCCGTCGGGCGCGCCGGTGATCCGCAGGCCCTCGGCTACCGGCGCGGTTACCAGCATGTAGGGGCTGTCGAAACCGCCCTCCGTCGCGAAGTACTCGCTCGCCCGCTCGCGGAGCACGGCCGGCGCGAACGGCCGGAACGATTCGCGGAACTTCACTTTCACGTTCATGACGGTTTGCATCTCGGCGCCGCGGGCGTCGCCGAGGATGCTGCGGTTGCCCAGGGCTCGCGGGCCAAACTCCATCCGCCCCTGCACCCAACCGACGACCTTCTGCCCGGCGATCATCTCGGCGGCGGCATCGCACAGGGCGGCCTCGTCGTCGATGCGGCGGTAGACGGCCCCAACGTCGTCGATCGCCTGCCGGACCTGTTCGACGCTGAACGCCGGGCCCAGCAGCGAGCCGCGCTGCGAGTCGTCGGCCCGCGGCGTTCGCGGATGGCCAAGAAGCTGGTGCCAGATCAGCATCGCGGCGCCGAGCGCGGCGCCGGCGTCGCCGGCCGCCGGCTGAATCCAGATGCGCTCGAACGGCCCCTCGCGGAGCAACCGCCCGTTGGCGACGCAGTTGAGCGCGACGCCGCCGGCCAGGCACAGATCGCTCAGGCCGGTGAGGTTGTGGAGGTGGCGCGCGGAGGCGAGCATCACGCGTTCGGTGACTCGCTGGACGGAGGCGGCGAGGTCCATCTCGCGCTGGCTGATCGGGCCGTCGGGGCGGCGCGGCGGGCCGCCGAAGAGCCCCTCGAACTTGCGCGAGGTCATCCGAGGGCCCTGGCAGTAGTCAAAGTACGCCATGTTCATGCGGAAGGAACCATCCTCGCGCAGGTCGATCAACTCGCGGAGGATGGTTTCCTCGTAGCGCGGCTCGCCGTAAGGAGCCAGGCCCATCAGCTTGTACTCGCCCGAGTTCACGCGGAACCCGCAGAAGTACGTGAAGGCCGAGTACAGCAGCCCCAGCGAGTGCGGGAATCGCAGTTCGTGCGTCAGTTCGATGCGGTTGCCGCGGCCGACGCCGAGACTGGCCGTCGCCCACTCGCCCACGCCGTCAAGGGTGAGGATGGCCGCGGCGTCGAAGGGCGAGGGGAAGAACGCGCTGGCCGCGTGCGACTCGTGGTGCTCGGCGAAGACGATTCGCTTGCGGTAGCGGCCGAGCGGGCCGCGGCGAATCTCGCGCGGCACGTGCAGCTTGCGGCGCAGCCACGACGGCATCGCGGACAGGAACGAGCGGAACCCCGCCGGCGCGAAGGCCAGGTACGTCTCGAGCAGGCGCTCGAATTTCAGCAGCGGCTTATCGTAGAAGCCCACGTAGTCGAGCTGGTCGGGCGCGACGCTCCCCTCGGCCATGCAGTATTCCACGGCGCGGGCGGGGAAGCCGCTGTCGTGCTTGACGCGGGTGAACCGCTCCTCCTGGGCGGCGGCAACGACCTGGCCGTCGACGATCAGTGCGGCCGCCGAGTCGTGATAGAAGGCGGAGATACCCAGGATGGCCGTCATTGAGCTTCCCGCTTCCAGCCGCCAGCTTCCAACTGACGGAAGGCGCATTATGACCTGCGGGGCGGGTGCGGTTCAATCACGCCGCAGGGGCGCGCGCCTTGCGGCGGCAGGCAGAGACCCCAACCACAGAGAGCGAGGAGGCCGCAAAGACGCGTCTTCTTTGCGGCCTTTGCGTCCTTCGCGGTGGAATTACTTCTCGCCCAGCACGAACAGGGCGTTCTTCGTCTTGGTGTGGTCTTGCCAGGTCGCAATGTCCTGCTCGTACTTCTTGCGGGCGGCGGCGACCTCGTCGGCGGCATCCACGAATCGCGGCACGACCCACACGCGGCCCCAGGCGTTCGGCAGTTCGCCCATGCTCGCCTGCACCATGATGCAGTGGCGGCCCTTCTTGAGCAGCATCAGGTCCTTGCCCTCAAACTGCTTGCCGTCCACCCACGTCATGCCCTTGAGCGTGTTGCCGAAGTCCTTCCACCGCATGCCCGGCAGGTGCGGCTCGAACCGCACGAACCGGTCGGCATCCACGTCAACCACGGTGAAGAAGTAGCCCGACGTGTGGAACTGCCGCTTGAACACGGCCGAGATGTCTATCGTACGGAAGCCACGGGAGAAATTCTGGTCCGTCCAGTAGTTGGCGTCCGGCACCGGCTCCCATTTCAGCGTCTCACCGGCGATCTTCGTTTCCATACCGGCCTTCGGGAAGACCTTGCCGCCGCCGGATGCGGCCAGGAAGTCGGCCTGGTTGGCGTCGGTCTTGAACGGCCCGAGGACCACCCATCCGCCGGGCATCACGTTCGACTGGATCGGCGCGGCCTTGTCGTGCCCGGCCACTTCCGCCGGCGGTTGCAGTTCGCTGACGACTACCGGCCGCGGCTCCGTCAGCGTTTTGCCGCCCGCGCACCAGAGGCGGTTGCCGGCGACGACGTACTGCCGGTCGCGGTCGAAGGCCGGTTCGCGGCCGCCAGCGCCCGCCGCGTACTGCCACAGCCTGGCGGGCCTGGCCCCGGCGGACAGCACGATGGTGATGCACTTCTCGTCGAAGTTGCCCGCGTACAAGTTGCCGTTGCCGCCATCGTCAGCACGGGCCCCCTGCCGGTAGTGAGTTTGCCCAGCGACTCGCGGCAGAGCTCCTTGCCGTTGTCACGCTGCAGGACAGCCAGTTCGCCGCCGGCGGACAGCACGTACAGCCACTCCCTGTGCGCCAGCATGGAAACCGGCGACGCGATGCCCTTGAGAGTAACCTTCCACAACAGCTTGGGCTTCACCGGGTCAGCGATGACTTCGGGCAGTTCCATGGCCGAGAGCGCCAGGTCGTCCTTGCCGCCGGCGAAGTACACCGCCCGTTCGTGGCGGAGCACCGCGTCGGCATCGGCCAGGCCGGTGGCGAGCACCTGCCCGTCCTCGGCGGCGACGATCGCGCCCCAGGACGCGATGGCCACCGGCGTGCCGCGCAGCCACGTCAGGGCCGGCGTCCCGACGGTACGCCCCGCCGGCGGAGCAAGCTGCCACCGCTGCTTGCCCGTGGCTGCGTCCAGTGAGACGAGCGCCTTGCCGGGCACCAGCAGCGCCTCGCCGATCAGGGCCGGGGGGGCAACCGCGCCCGCTTCCACCGGCACGGCCCACTTCCGCTCGCCGGCGGTGTCGTAGCACGCGGCCAGGCTGCCGCCGTGCACCGCGAACACGCGGTCCTTGCGTACAACGGGGCAGAACGCGGCCTGTGCAGCGCCAGCCGACCCGGCGACCTTCTCTTCCTTCCGCCAGATCGCCTTGCCGCCGTTGGCGTCCATGCAGGCGATGGTTCCCGGGCCCGACGCGACGTAGACGCGGCCGTCGGAGACGACGGACGCGGATGGCGCCTCGCCGGTTACTTCCGCGTTCCACAGGATGTTCGTGCCGCGGTACCACTGGATGGGCGGGTTGCCGGTGTACTTCCCCGTGCCGTCATTGCGCCAGCCGCGGACGTCGGGCTCGATGCGGAGGTCGTACACGTACAGGCCGCCGTAGCGGAAGAACAGGCGGCCCTCCGATATCGCGGGAGCGATCCACTTGCTCGAACCCAGATCGTCGGAGGACCTGGCGCCGACGTCGATGGTGGGCTTGAACGAGCCGCGGGCCTCAAAGCCGCTGGGGCAGGGCTCCAGAAGCGACACGACCGGCCCACTCTCGATGACGAACACCAGCCCGTCGGCGGCGACGATGTGCCCGCCGCCCGGGCTGGGGCGGCTCTGGAACAGCTTGCCGGTCGCGCGGTCCACGCAGAGCAAAGCCCCCTTATTCGCGCCGCCGCCGGCGGGCGGGGCCTTCTTGCCCGGCTGAGTGCTCGCGACGGGCTTGTCCTCGATGGCCGCGCCGCTCTCGTCGCACCGGACGGCCGTTTCCTTGTCGGCCCCGAATAGGAAGACCTTGTCGCCGACGATGACGCCGCCCGACAATCCGCCGCCTCCCCGCTCCCAGAGCTTGGTGAAGCTCTTGCCGTCGGGGGACAGCTTGATCATCTGCACGCCCTTGCCGGTGTCCCACAGCAGGTAGCCGTCGGAGTACAGCGACGGCAGGCCCTTCTCGCCGATGCAGGGGATCTCAAATTGGACCTTGCCGTCGCGCCCGTCCACGCAGACGAAGCACCGCCAGGCGGGCATGAACACGAGCGGCCGGCCGCCGTGCATCGCCCAGGTGCCCGACACGTCGGCGGCCGAGTAGTATTTCTTCACGCCGTCGATCTCGCCGACCCCTCCCGGCGTGGTCCAGACGGTCTTGCCGGTGGATATGTCGATGGCGGCCAGGCAGGGCGTGGCGCTGTCGCGGCTGCACGTGTTGAAGACGACCTTGTTGCCGATGAGCATGGGCGATTCGGGGAAGCCCCAGCCCATGCTGCCCTTGCCGGAGCCGAAGTCCTTCCATGCGTTGACGCGCCAGCGGGTCTCGTTGCGCGCCAGGTCGATGCCGAAGATGTTGGCGCTTGGCGACGTGCATACCGCGATGCCTTCGCTCAGCAGCGGCACGCTGCGCGTGCCCGTGAACCGCTTCCAGTCCATCCCGCCGATCATGTAGCGGTCCAGCGGGGCGCCGTCCAGCGAGAACGTGTACAGGAAGCCCTGTTTGCCGCCGGCGATGTACACCGTGCCGTTGTTGATGGCTGGCGCGCTCCAGCCGTGCCCGGGGTCCATCTTCCACAGCAGCCGCGGGCCGCCGTCGGGCCACTTGCGGGCCAGGCCCGACGCCGGGTAGACGCCGTCGCCGGTGGGACCGCGATACCCGCCGCTATCCTCGCCCCACGCCGCGGCGGCGCATGCCAGCACGCACAAGAGTCCGGCCATCCCGTCAGACGCCATCCGCAGCCGTCGGAAGCAATTGGGCATCGATGTATCCTTTCGCGTCTCGCGCCCTTCGTGTCTGACTCGCTCGCTGTGAAACACCGGAGCGTAGCGGGACGTTCCGGACGAAGTGGCGGCTTCGTCTGGCCTGGACCGCCTGAACTGGATAGACTTCTTTCTGGACGAGAACCATGCCCGAAAGGAGAACGCGATGAGCGACAACCAGTTTCGTGACGAACGACCGACGCTGAATCCCTTCGTCGAAGGGCCCGCGGCCACCCCGCCGGCCATGCCGGCCGCCGGGCCGTACTACGCCGCCTATGCCCCTCAGCCGGCCAAGCGCAGCGGCGTTCGGCGGTTCTTCAAGGTTTGCTTGTGGGTCGTGCTGGGTCTGGTCCTTTTCGGCTCGCTGATGCTGAACCTGGCGCTGTTGGGAATGATGGGCGGCGGGCTGGAGGGCGACCGCGGCCTGGCCACGAAGGTTCTCAGGGAAGGCAACCACGGCGAGACGGTGGCTCAGTACGATGTCAGCGGCATCATCGACGACCGCGCGGCCGGCGAATTTGACCATTTCTTCCGCGGCGTCGCCGACGACAAGAACGTCAAGGCCGTGCTGCTGCGGGTGAACTCGCCGGGCGGGTCGGTGTCGGCCTCGGACCAGATTCACCACCGCGTCAGCGAGTTGAGGAGCAAGGGCAAGAAGGTCGTCGTGTCGATGGGCGGCCTGGCCGCCAGCGGCGGTTACTACATCTCCGCCCCGGCCGACGAGATTTACGCCGAGCAGACGACCGTCACCGGCAGCGTGGGCGTGATCGCGAGTTGGGTGATCCTGCGCGGCACGCTGGACAAGATCGGCGCCGAGCCAGACTTCGCGCACATCGGCGCCTACAAGACGGCGCCGAACCAGCTGACCGAAACGACCTTCACCCCCGCTCATCGGGAGATGCGGGAGTCGCTCAACCGCGACCTGTTCGAGCAGCTCGTGTCGGCCGTCGCCGACAGCCGCAAACGCAGTCCCGAGGACATCCGCCAGTTGATCGACGAAGGTCCGTTCCTGCCCGAAGAGGCGCTGCGCGCAGGGCTCGTTGACGATCTGGCGTACGAAGATCAGATCGACGACAAGGTGAAGCTCGGCACCTCGCGGTCCGACGCGCGCGTCACGGGAGAGTCGTACCGCCGTGTGAGCCTGGACACCGTCGGTCTCGGCGGGGGCCCGCGGATTGCGGTGATCAACGTCGTGGGCCTGATCGCATCCGGGCGCAGCGGGTACGACCCGCTGAACGG
>CAYWTX010000296.1:0-2875 GCA_964461295.1 uncultured Planctomycetaceae bacterium
CGCCAAGGTCCAATTGACACCGGCGGCATTCCATGGCGAGTGGAACTATACGATTACTCCACATGGGTGAATATCGCTTAGGTTATTTATGCGCGATGCCTAAGTCCCGAGTGGAGACGCACATGAAGAACCTATCGTTGAGTTTGAGAACCGTATTTAGCGCCTTGCTTGTCGGGCTCACGCTGGCGGCGATTGCCCCTGCGTCCGAAGGTGGAAACACAGAGACACGGGACCTGCTGTCCGACCACCAGACGGTGGCAAAGCTGACCGGCATCGCATTCCACCAATGCCTCGGCATGACGGCCTTGTGCCCCGACAAGTGCGGGCAGTCCGGCGACTACGCCAACTTCGAGATCGTCGCCTATATTTCCTACAAGAAGGTCGGACAGTACGGAGACCCGAAGGCGACGACCTTCTCCTTCCAGATCGTGGACAACCTCAAGAACCTCAAAGTCGCCAAAGAGCTGGCCGAGAAAGTCCGCGGCCTCAAAGCGGGCGACTATGTCCTGCTCAACTGGCGCCACGATTACGTGACCATAACCGAACCAGGCGGCGGGCAGACCAAATCCCCCGACAGGCCGGTCACGAAGGTGGAGAAGATCACCAAGGAGGAGGCCGACAAGCTCATCCGGGGAGGAGCCGGGGCCGCGTCGCAGCCGGCCTCCGCAAGTCGGCCGGCCGAGGACCAGGGCAAGACCGATCCCCCGGGCCTGCCCCTGAAGGCAACCCTTGTCCTGAAGAAGAACTCCTATGCCATCTTGGCGGGGCAGTCCGGCGTGGCCTTCGCCAAGGAGCTCCAGACCCTCGCTAAGCCCCCCAAGAAGCCGCCGCTACCGCCGGAGGTGGACATGGCCCTGGAGCTGACCAACACGGGCACCAAGACCATCGCCGTCAACCTGGACGGCGATGCCGCCAGGCTGGAACTCAAACTCGAAGGCCCCGGTGCCGTCACGGTCCCCTACATGCCAATGCACACCAGGGAGTTCCGCATGGGAGTGGACACGAAAATTGAGCCGGGAAAGTCGATCACTATCCCCATCGCCCGCCTGCTGCACGGGATGAGGGGCGATTCCAGCGCCTGCTACTGGACCGCGCCGGGCCTGTACACGCTCACCGCTTCCTACGTCACGCCGGTCCAGGGCCTCGACGTGCCCAAGGATCGCCAAGCGACCATCACGGCCGCCCCTGTGAAAGCACAGGTCACCGTGACGAAGACGGGCGGGACGGAAGGTGCGGCGACTGAGCCCGCCGCCTTGAGTGTGGAAGCCCTCAAGAACGCCGAATACCGCTCTGAATACGCCCGCGAGGGCAGGGCCCGGCTAGTCAACGGCGTTCACGTGGAGAAGGAATCGCCAAACTCAGAAACGGCCCTCCGCATGAGTCTCGGCGACACGATGGCGACGGGCGATCTCAACGGTGACGGGGTGGCGGATGCAGCGGTGGTGCTGGTGAGCGATCCGGGCGGCAGTGGAACTTTCTACGAACTCGCCGCCATCCTCAACCAGGATGGCAAACCCAACCATGTGGCTTCGGCCTTGCTGGGGGATCGGGTGCGGATTCTGGCTATGACAACCAAAGAAGGTCAAGTCACCGTTCGCATGGTAACGCAGGGGCCAAACGACCCGATGGGCAATCCGACCTTGGAGGTCACGTACAGGTACAAACTGAAGGATGGCAAATTGGTGCGGGTGGAGTGAGATACACTTGCCCATGAACACGTCCCTGCAAAACGCCCCAAGCCGGCCACTGGGTCTGTCCGCAGCCCGCGAATGCAGAAGTACGTATTGTGGTCCGCACGCGAACGACTGCGCGGGTTATCCGTGACATGCGAAACATCAGGGCCTTTCCGGCTCATCACCGACCAGCGGGCGAACACGGTCGATACGGAAATGCACCAAGTACCTGGACTCGCCTGCGACGCCGCATTCGGTGGGTAGAGGTCGCCGGCGAAGCGCCTGTATCTTCTGGGGATCGGTCTCCTCCTCCGCCTTCGTCAGGTGCAACCTCCTGCCCTTATAGCCTTCGCCGTGTTCGACGAACAGGTACGCGGCATGGGGGTTGGACTGAAGGTTTCGGTGGCTCAAACGGTCGGCCATGATGAACGCGATCGTCCGCTCGTCGATGAAGTGCGGCCGGGCGTACACGGCAGCATCCACCTCTCCGGTGGCATCCGCCGTCGCCAGGATGCCCGTGCCCTTGGTCTTCTCGAAGTACTCGCTGAGTGTCATAGGCTATGTCTCCTGTACAGCCAGGGCCACGATTCGCTCAAGGCACTGAAGGCAGGGACCTCAAGCGTGTCCGTCCGATTCCATGGCAATGGACTTGGGATCGCCGTTCTGCCCGTAATCACGCTTCCGCCGAAAACTCATCTTTCGAGACGCCGCACTCGGGACAGACCCAGTCACTGGGAACGTTCTCCCAGGCGGTGCCAGCCGGGACGTTGTGCTCTGGGTCGCCCAGCTTCGGGTCGTAGATGTATCCGCACACGTCGCACTTATACCGTTTCACTCAGGGCTCCTTCAGGTCGGCAACCAGGGCCTGGCCAGTCGGTCCTTGTTGCACGACGCCATGCTCAGAAATTCTCCGCGGCGACCTCGAAGTGGGCCTGGGGGTGTTTGCAGACGGGGCACATCTGGAGCGCCTTCTCGCCCTCGTAGACGAACCCGCAGTTGCGGCATACCCACCTGACCTTGGCGGGCTTCGCGAAGACCTGTCCGGACTCCAGGCTGGCCAGCAGCTTCTTGTAGCGGGCCTCGTGTTCTTTCTCGATCTTGGCCAGGCCGTCAAAGAGGCGGGCGATCTCTTCAAAGCCTTCCTCTCGTGCGGTCTTAGCCATGCCGGGATACATGCTGGTCCACTCGTGGTTCTCGCCGCC
>CAYWTX010000297.1:0-4486 GCA_964461295.1 uncultured Planctomycetaceae bacterium
GCTCAAGAACCGCGCCGACGCCCCCGGCGGGCCCACCGAGAACGTCACGATCACCAACTGCATCCTGTGCTCGACGAGTTCGGCCCTCAAGATCGGCACGGAGAGCAGCGACGACTTCCGCAACATCACGGTGAGCAACTGCGTCATCCGCTCGTCCAACCGCGGGCTGAGCATCCAGATCCGCGACCAGGGCAATGTCGAGAACGTGCTGTTCAGCAACTGCATCGTCGAGACGCGGCTGTTCTATCCCGGCTGGTGGGGGCGCGGCGAGCCGATCTACGTGACGGCCTTGCCGCGTGCGGCCGGGGCGCCGGTGGGGCGGGTGCGGAACGTGCGGTTCAGCAACATTCTCTGCCGCGGCGAGAGCGGCGTGTTCATCGCCGGGGCCGCCCCGGGCACCATCGAGAATCTCGTGCTGGAGGGCGTGCGGGTGGAGATCGACAAGTGGAGCAAATGGGCGGGCGGGGTCCAGGACCGCCGCCCGTGCATGAGCCCGTCGGTGGAGTTCGGCATCGAGCCGGAGAAAGACCTTGGGTTGCGCCCGCACCCGACGTCGGGCGTGTTCGCCGAGCATGTTCGCGGCCTGACGCTGCGGAACGTGCAGGTGGCGTGGGGGCCCAACGTGCAGAAGTACTGGTCGCACGCCCTGGAGTGCCGCGAAGTGGATGATCTCAAGCTGGAAGGCTTCGAGGGCAAGGCGGGGCGAGAGGGCGTGGAGGCCCGGAAGATCGCGCTGAGCGCGTGACAAGCGTTTCAGCGCGGGTTGCCGGCGCGGGCGCCGCGGATCGGCGACACGCCCGCTTGGCGCCGAGCTTTCTCACGCTCCGGCGGAGTTCAGAGCGCTCATGTCCGCTTGGCCGAGTTTCACGCCCAGGCTGGCGAGGTTCTCGCTGAGCTGGGCGGACGTGCTGGCCGAGAAGACGGGGATCACCGTGGGATTGCCGGCCAGCATCCACGCCAGCACCACCTGGTTGGGGGTGGCGCCCTTCTCGGCGGCGATGCGATTCAGCACGGCCAGGCGGGCCTGCGTATCGGCCCCGGCGTAGCGGGCCAGTTCGGTCGTGCTCTTCACGTAGGATCCCTTCAGCAGCGGCGAGTACGCCAGCATCGTGACGTTGCGCAGGCGGCAGTAGTCCAGCAGGTCCTGGTTGGCGGCGAGCTGGCGACCGAAGTCGGCGTCGTGTCGCGGGCGGAGGTACGTGTGCCGCTGCTGGACGCAGCAGTACTGCGCGAAGCCGCCGGCGCGCGAGGTCGCGGCCGCCTCGGCGAGCCGCCAGGCGGGGAAGTTGCTGGCGCCCAGGACGCCGACCTTGCCGGCCTTGACGAGCTTGTCGAAGGCGGCCATCGTGTCGGCCATCGGCGTGTCCAGGTCGTCTTTGTGGGCGTAGTAGAGGTCGATGCGGTCGATGCCCATGTTGGCCAGCGACTTCTCGCACTCCTGCTGGATGTAGCGCGGGTGCAGGCTGATGGGCACGTCGGCGTAGGCGAAGCCGACCTTGGACGCGATGAACAGCTTGTCGCGGTTGCGGCGCTGCCGCAGCCACTTGCCCAGCAGGCGTTCGCTGTCGCCGCCTCGCCCGCCCGCCCAGTGCGCGTAGATGTTGGCCGTGTCGAGGAACGTCCCGCCGGCCTCGACGTACTGGTCGAGCATCGCGAACGACGTGGCCTCGTCGGTCTTCGTGCCGAAGTACATGACGCCCAGGCACAGGGCGCTGACGTCGATGCCGGTCGTGCCGAGGGGGAGGGTTCTCATGCTTGGCATTCCTGTTCCACCACCTGCCGGGCCGTGTCGGCCCAGAGGGTGAAGCGTTCGGGGTGGTTGTCGCACGTGTGGGTGTCCTTGAGGACCATTTCCAGCACGCAGCCGTTGTCGCGGCAGAGGCGGACCGCATGTCGCACGTAGTCGCGGATCGTGTCCTGGCTGAACGGCGCGCACAGGTGCGCGGGGTGCGGCTTCCACGAGAAGATGTACTTGCCGCCGAGCTGCTCGGCGCAGCGCTGGACGTCGGCGAACGGGCTGATCGAGATTCGGCGGAGGTTCCTGATCTTCAGCACGTGGGGGAGCTTGCGGGTCAAATCCTCGCAGCAGCCGTAGCCGTTGAGCCCGAAGGGCTCCAGCAGGGGGCGCTCGTAGGCCAGGGCGAACTCCTCGTGCATCTCGGGCGACACCTGGGCGAGTTCCTGCGCCTCGCTGGAGGCCCACACGTCGCAGGTGCGCACGCGGGCGGGGTCGAACCCCCTGGCCGGCAGGTCGTACGTGTAGCCGTTGCCGCCCGAAGCGTGGTACGTGCCGTCGTTGTTCAGCGAGAGCATGTTGTTGTCCACGCACCACCGCACCCAGCGTCGCTGGCCCTCGGCGAAGTGGGCCAGCGCGTCGTGGACCATGCCCGGATCGGCGGCCATGTCCATCATCACGTTCCCCAGGCCGCGGCGGTTGGAGTACAGGGACAGGATGCCCAGGTGGAAGCTGGGCACGCCGCGCCGCCGGACGTCCAGGATGTCGCCGAGAAGTTCGCGCATTTCCGCCTCGCGAGCGTCGGTGGCGGCCTCGTCATATGTATGCTCGGGGAACTTCAGTTTCTTCAGGTCGGCCGGCTCGTTGATCACCGGGTCGAAGGTGCGGGCCCCGGTGGGGTCGCTGCTGTGGTGCCACTTGGGCTCCAGGCCCCAGCCGGTGCTGCGAATGACCGCGTTCACGAAGACGGTCTCTTCGACGGGGATGTCGTCGTGCAGGTGTTCCTGGCGGTAGATCCGCGATCGCAGGTCGAACTCGATGCCGCGGGCGTCCTTGCCCTGGCAGCGCCGCACGCTGTCGGGCATCAGCTCGCGCCACGATCCCTCCGGCGAGAGGTAGATCAGCGGCCGCGCCGGACGCAGGCTGTTGTGGCGCTTCCACAGTTCGCGCCGCTCGGCTTGGATGGGCAGAGCGGCGATCTCGGCGACCTTCCTGGCCAGTTCGCGAATGACCAAACGGTCCTGTTGGGTGATATCCACGGTTCTCCTTCGGACAGAACGTGGCTCGCATGGAGCCGCCTGTACGTAACACGCCCCAACCGCGGCGTAGCCGCCAATCTTCACATCAGCCGCGCATCGGGCACTTCCATCTTCCTCTTGTGGCGATCCAGCAGCGGGATCAGCCGGCTGATGTTGCTCGCGGCCGTGCCCTTGAACCATCGGCACCAGGCATCGTATCGCGGCTCGGCGCGCCTCTCGGCGTAGAGCCGGCAGAGCTGGGGCAGGTTCACCGCCCAGAGCAACGCGGATCGGCGGTCGACTTCCTCCTGCAGCGTGTCGAGGCGCAGGGCGATGTTGGCCTTGGCCAGGGCCTCCACGTAGGCCATCAGGACCACCGAGTAGCAGACCTCGTGGCTGGCCGGGTCGAGCGACGTGACCAGGCCGGCCAGGTCCTCGCTGCCGCGGCCGGCGCGGGCGTGCTCCCAGCCGATGAGGACGGCTTCCTCGCGGTCGTCGACGGGCCGAAACACGATCTGCGAGGCGGCGAAGGCGCCGTGGACGAGCGTTTCCGGCAGCGGCCCGTCCGCCTGGAGGAAGTCGCGTTCCACGCGCATCGCCGCCATCAGGAACGTGAGCACCTCGGGCACGTCGGTCTGTAGCAGCGCCTCTTGTTGCGGCGAGTCGAGCAAGCGGCGGATGCCCTGCTCGATCCTCTCGCTGGTCGGGCGGTCGCCTCGCTGGCGAAAGACCTCCGGCAGTCGGTCCGCCTGGGCCCAGAACCGCACATGCACGGCCGCGAGCGAAGCAGCCGCGGCTCGGGCCCGTTGCGGCGTCATGGGGAAGGCGTCGCGGCCCTCGATGAACTCCAGCAGAGCGCCGCTCTGGCCGGCGGCGTCGGCGCCTTCCACGTGCAGGACGCGCGGGATGGGCAGGTACTCCAGGGCCGACAGGAACTGGAGAACCTGCACGTCGCGGGTGCGCTCGCGGGGATAGACCTTGGCCACAACCGCATGCGGCCCCAGCGACGTCTGCACCGTCACCTTCGACACCTTCGCCGTCGGCAGCAGCGTCGCGCGCGGCGGCGGCGAGAGCGTCTCCGTCCGCACGCCCTGCACGCATACCGGCTGCTTGTGCATGCGCGATAGCACCTGCTCCAGGAACTGCGGGTCCAACGCTTCCAGCGAGGGGCTCATCGTGGTTCTCCTGACTTCCGCCTACAAGATAGCATTGCGCGTCGTCGGTTGTCGATTGCCGATTGTCGATTATCGCGAAGGGGCGCGGCCAGATTCTCGGGCAAGACGCAGTCCAGTAAAGCGAAGGGGGTCAGTCTGCGGCCCATCTTTCGCCCGCGGACGCGATGGAACCGGTCGCCAACTCAACGAACCCGGTGAGCGATTCGGCAACCCAACAGAGCCGTCCCTTAGGGACGGTCGGGTGCGAATGAGGGACCGCTTCCGCCCGCGGACGCGATGAAGACGCCCCCGCCCGCGGACGCGATGGAACCGGTCCCCGGTCCGGAGGCAACCGTCCC
>CAYWTX010000298.1:0-21835 GCA_964461295.1 uncultured Planctomycetaceae bacterium
CCGAACGGCGGGGCGCGAACGGGGTCCACGACCGTTCTTGCGGCGTTTCCTCAACCTGAAGGGGTGAGATTCGACAGCCCAGGGCAACGCCCTGGGAACCCGCATCCGAAGATGGCGAAGCCCTGAAGGGGCGGAAGAAACCGTTGCCCGGGCGGGCAGTTGTTCCGCCCTTTCAGGGCTTGTTGCTTTGGGACATCCATTCCCAGGGCGTTGCCCTGGGCTGTCATACATCAGCCCTTCAGGCTGAAGATGCCAAGGTGCAACTACGGTCGTGCACCCGGGCGAGAGGTCGGTGGCGTTGAGGCATGGGAACCACTACAATCGCGACGATCGCGTGGCGAGGCAACGAAGGAGTGAGGTCCCATGGCGGAGCGACGACCCAACATCATCGTGTTCTTCACCGACCAGCAGCGGCCGGACACGTGCGGCTGCTACGGCCAATCGCTGGCGCTGACGCCGAACCTGGACCGCATGGCGGCGGAAGGCACACGGTTCGACCTGGCGTTCACGCCGCAGCCGGTGTGCGGCCCCGCGCGGGCGGTGATGCAGACGGGGCGGTACGCCACGGAGACGGGGTGCTTCACGAACGCCATCGCGCTGCGGACCGACGAGGACACGATCGCCAGGCGTCTGCGGGCGGCGGGGTACGAGGCCGGCTACATCGGCAAGTGGCACCTGGCGAGCACGCTGCCCAACCGCCTGGGCGTGACGGACGGGCGGACGGCGACGGACTTCACGCGATCGCCCGTGCCGCCGGAGTATCGCGGGGGGTACGACGACTTCTGGCTGGCCGCCGATGTGCTGGAACACACGTCGACCGCCTACAGCGGGCACATGTTTGACGGGGCCGGCCGGGCGGTGGAGATGCAGGGCTTCCGCGCCGACTGGGTGTCGGGCCTTGCGGTGGAGTACGTGCGGTCGCGGGCGCCGGAGCGGCCCTTCCTGCTGTTCCTGTCGTTCATCGAACCGCACCAGTCCAACTCGGAGGGGCGTTTCCGCGGCCCCGACGGCTCGCGGGAGAAGTACGCCGTCTACGACGTTCCGGGCGACCTGGCCGGCACGGGCGGCGACTGGCGCCAGCAGTACCCCGATTACCTCGGCAGCGTCGCGGCGCTGGATCGCGGCCTGGGGCGGCTGCGGGAGGTCCTGGAGGAGCGAGGCATCGCCGACAACACGGTGGTGCTGTTCACCTCCGACCACGGCTGTCACTTCCGCACGCGGAACCGGGAGTACAAGCGGAGTTGCCACGACAACTCGATTCACGTCCCGTTGGTGGCGGCCGGGCCGGGCTTCGCCGGCGGCGGCGCCCGCGATGAGATGGTCAGCCTGATCGACGTGGCGCCCACGGTGCTCCGGGCGGCCGGGTTGGACCCGACGGCGGCGATGCGGGGCCGGGCGCTGCAAGACCTGCCCGCCGGGCGGGCCGACGGCTGGCGCGACGACGTGTTCGTGCAGATCAGCGAACACGAAATGGGCCGGGCCGTGCGCACGCGGCGATGGAAGTACGCCGTGCACGTGCCCGATGAAAGCGGGTGGGAGACGCCCTGGGCCCAGCAGTGGCGAGAGTCGCACCTATACGACTTGTCAACCGACCCGTTTGAGCGATGCAACCTGGTGAGCGACGCAGCCTACGCGGACGTGAGGGCCGAGATGCGGCAGCGCCTGTTGCGTCACATGCGGGAGGTGGAACGCGAACCGCTCATCGAGGAAGCCCCGGCGACGGGCACCGGGTAGGCGATGCCGGGGCGGTTGCCCTCCGTCATCCCTTCAGCTTCGCCCGCGCCAGCGGCGAGTAGATCGGCCCCCGCGGCGTCAGCTTGCTCGCGAACGTCACCACTTCGACGGCCTCCTGCCGGCCGAAGGCGCAAGCGGCGAAGGGCTGAACGGCCGGGCGAAGCAGCCCCGATCCGCGGGGGTTCTTCACGCGCCCCAGCGTGATGTGCGGGCTGAACTCGCGATGCTCAGGCGCGAAGCCCATCGGCCCCAGCGCCGCCTCCAGCCGCTGAGCCAACGCCGCCATCTGCCCGGTTGGTTCGGCCACGCTCGCCCACACCATCCGCACCCGGTTGCCGCCGGGCGGCACGCAGACCAGCCCCGGCAGGAAGAACTCCAGCGGCGTGGATTCCGCGGCCGCGTCGGAGACGGCCTGACATACCTTGGCCAGATCCTCATCCGGCACAGCGCCGAGGAACTTCATCGTGATGTGCAGGTTCTCCCGGCCCGCCCACTTGACGTCGATGTCGCCCGCCCCGGCCGAGACGCGCCCGATCGCCTGCATGAGCGCATCCCTGGCCGCGTCGTCGATCTCAATCGCCACGAAAGTGCGAACAGGCATGGAATGCCGCCTTCCCCGCCGCAAGGGAGCAAGCTCGCCTGGAGACCATCGGTCTCCGGACGAGCTTGCTTGGGCGATGCTTCTCGTCGCCGTCCGCGGAGCCTATTTCCGGCTCAGGAAGACGAAGATTCCCTTCTTGTTGCCCACCACGACATCCGGCACCTTGTCGCCGTTGAGGTCCACGGCCGTTACTTGCGTGCCTACGCCGGAGTTGTCGTCGATCACGTGCGGGACGAACGTCGCGCCCTTGTCCTTGTCGCGCTTCAACTCAAACCAAACCACCACGGGCGCCGCCATGGGCTCCTTGTCGCCGCCGGGGCCGTGCGCCCACCAACGCTTGCCCACCACGAAGTCCATCAGGCCGTCGCCGTTCATGTCGGCCATATCGAACGCATGCGGCTGGCTGAACCGGAAATCGGCGGACTTCACGTCCGGGTTGGCCGAGAGGATCACGTTCTCCTTGAAGCTGATCTCCCCCTTGGCGTCCTTTGTCTGCTTCCACCACGAGATGCCGTAGCCGTGGCAGTTCAGGGCCGTCACGACGTCAGTCAGGCCGTCGCCGTCCACGTCGAACACGAGCATCTGCGCGGCCGCGGGCGCGAACTTGAACGCGTGTTTGATCCATGGCTCGCCGGGCTTGGCGTCCCTGGGCTGCTCCCACCAGGCGCCGCTGTCGATCAGGTCCACTTTGCCGTCGCCGTTGATGTCGCCGAATCCCTGCCCGTGACTGAACTTGCTGTACCCGCCCTTGGGCGTCACGGGCACGAACTTCCACGGCTCGTCCGGCTTGGCGGGGTCGTACTTCGCGTAGCCGTAGAACCCCCCGTTGCAGCAGATCAGGTCGGGCAGTTTGTCGCCGTCCACGTCGCCCCAGCAGGGCGACTCGCCGTCCACGCCCTTGAAGGCGGAGTGCTTCGTCCACGCGCCGTCCTTGCCTTGCGGGTTCTCGTACCAGAACCCTTCGGCGCCAGGGAACGGCACGCAGAAGATGTCCGCCCAACCGTCGCCGTTGAAGTCGCCCACGTACGTCAGGAAGTTGTCGCTGTACCCCTTGGGGTCGAAGTCCTTCACCGGGCGATACTCGTGCTTCTTCTGGAAGCCGGGGCCTTCGAACCACCACGGGCCGGACACAACGTCCATCCTGCCGTCCTTGTTGAAGTCGGCGAAGTACGCGCCTTCTGAGTAGAACTTCTCGCTCAGAGTGACCTTCTGAAACTTCGGCATCTCGCCCATCGCCGCCCCGGCCGCCAGGAACCCCGCCGCCGCAATCGCCAATGCCTTGTCCATGGTTTCTCCTTTGTCGCTGCTGAGTGCCAGTCTCAAGCGTTCAACCACCCGCTCTGCGGGGGGTTCCTACGCCTAGAACCCCGGCAGGAACTGCCGCTCGGCCGCGAACAACTCCTCCGTCATCCGCTTGATCTCGGCGGGGCAGCACACGGCCGCAGTCAGGGGATCGAGCATGAGGGCCTGGGCGGCCAAGTCGCGGCTGCGGTGGATGCAGGCGTCGGCGGCGAGGTCGAACATCCGCATGTTCCAGTCGCACAGGGCGGCGCACTGAGGCGGCAGCTTGCCGAATCGCGTCGGGGTGATGCCGCGGCGGTCCACCGTGCAGGCCACTTCCACCACGCCGTCGGCCGGCAGGTTGGTGATGAGCCCGGCGTTGGGCACCGATCCGTAGATGGTGAACGGGGCGTTGGTTTCCATGGCCTGGATGATGTAGGAGCAGTACTCCCAGGACCGGTCGCCCTCCAGCTGGCGCTTGCCCTCGACGATCTCCCTCCTGCGCTCGTCGCACGCCGTGCGCCAGCCCGGCCACTCGTTAGCTATAGAACCCGCTGCCGGCGCCGAGGAAGACGACCTTGATCGGCCGCGTCACGCGCTCGACGATGCCGAGGTTCTCCGCCCGCTTGCTGTGTTCGAAGTGGCCCAGATCGGTCATTGTGCGTCCTTTATCATTTGTACTTGGGCAGATACTCGCCGTGCGCCTCGATCAGGTCGTCGCACATGGAGACGATCCGGTCGATCGTCAGCTCGGCGGCCGTGTGGGGGTCCAGCATCGCCGCGTGGTAGATGTAGTCTCGCTTTCGCGTAAGGGCGGCCTCCACCGTCAGGATCTGCACGTTGATGTTCGTGCGGTTGACGGCGGCGCACGGCTCGGGCAGGTCGCCCACGAAGCAGCCCTGCACGCCGTTGCGGTCCACCATGCAGGGGACTTCGACGCACGCCTTAGCCGGCAGGTTGGTGATCAGCCCGGTGTTCATGACGTTCCCGCCGATCCGGTACGGCACGTCGGTCTCCATCGCCTCCATGATGTACGAGGCGTACTCCCCGCCGCGCTTGTGCTCCAGTTTTGGGTTCTTCACCAGCTCGGCCGACTGCTTCTTCCACCCCTCGATCTGGGCGATGCACCGGCGCGGATACTCATCCAGCGGAATGTTGTAGCGGTCGATCAGTTCGGGCGCCGCGTTCTTGATGAACCACGGCACATACTCGGCGAAGTGCTCGCTGGACTCGGTGATGTAGTAGCCCAGCCGCAGCATCGCCGTCAGCCGCGTCATGTCGTGCAGGTTCAGGGCGTCGGGCTGCTCGCGCCACTTGTCGCCGAACTCAGTCTTGTACTTGCCGAACAGCGCCTTCCCGCCGCCTTTGGCCATGATGCGTTTGATCGCCGCCGCGGCACGCTTCTTGATCTCCGGGTACAGGTCCCTGCCGCCATCGGTGATCTCCAGCAGCCAGGCCTGGTGGTTGATGCCCGCGATCTTCCACTGCAATTCCTTGACGCCGTCGAACATGCCGAACTGCCGCAGCAGCCAGCGGGCGCACCCTTGCACCGAGTGGCACAGGCCGACCCCGCGGATGCTGCTGCCGCGCAGCAGCCCCGCCGTGATCATCGCCATCGGATTGACGTAGTTGAGGAACCACGCGTTGGGGCACACGGCCTCCATGTCGTGAGCGAAGTCCAGCACGACGGGGATCGTCCGCAGCGACCGGAAGATGCCCCCGATGCCCAGCGTGTCGGCGATGGTCTGCCGCAGGCCGTACTTCCTGGGGATGTCAAAGTCGATCACCGTGCCCGGCTCGTATCCGGCGACCTGGATGGCGTTCACGACGTAGTCGGCCCCCTTCAAGGCCGTGCGGCGGCTGGGGATGCCGCAGTGGGCGGAGATCCTCGCCCGGCCGTCGTTGACGTTGCCGTTGAGCACGTCGAGCATCCGCTTGCTTTCGCGCAGGCGCTTGGCGTCGATGTCGTACAGGGCGATGTGCGAATCGCGCAGCGGCTCGCTGCACATGGAGTCGCCCAGGACGCTTCGGGCGAATACGGTGCTGCCGGCGCCCATGAATGTGATCTTCGGCATGGTCATTCCTCATTAGGGGGCAGTTGACTCGGGAAGCGGAGAACGATATCTGCAACCGGACGGCAATGCAATACCGGGAGGAGTTTCCGGCTCCCATTTGCCCGAGACGGGCGGAGCCAGGGCGTTCGAGGTGCACGCGGCGTACAGGATGGTATGATTGCCACTGGTAATACTGCCAACCGACGAGGCGAGCATGAAAGTCACAACCAAAGGGCAAGTCACGATCCCCCGGGAGCTGCGCATCAAGGCCGGCCTCTTTCCGGGCACCGAGGTCGAGTTCGCCGAGGACCACGGGCGGTTGCTTCTGCGAAAGGCCAAGGGCGGCGGCCGAGGCAAGGCGTTGGCAGCGTATATGCGCGGGCGCGGGGACGTGAAGATGACGACGGACGAAATACTTGCCTTAACGCGGGGCGAAGCTGATCTGCCCTGACGGCGGACCTCTTTGGGTCACTTCCCGTTTCCATCGACGCTCGTCCCCGCCGCGCCCAGCAGGGCGTCCTCGCGCTGGCGGGCGAACTGCGAGACGTATAGTTCGTGGTATCGCCCGCGGCGGGCGATGAGCCGGCGATGCGTGCCGTCCTCGACGATCCGCCCGCGGTCGATCACCAGGATGCGGTCGGCCGAGCGGATCGTGCTCAGGCGGTGCGCGATCACCAGGCTGATGCGCCCGCGCAGCACGCGCTCGATGCCCGCCTGGATCGCCCGTTCCACCTCGGCATCGACGGAGGACGTCGCCTCGTCGAGGATGAAGATCCGCGGGTCGGCGAGCACCGCGCGGGCCAGCGAGATCAGCTGCTTCTGCCCCACCGACAGCTTGTTGCCGCGCTGCCCCACGTCCGTGTCGTACCCCTTCTCCAGCTTCAGGATGAACTCGTGCGCCCCGGCCGCGGCCGCGGCCGCTTCCACCTCGGCGTCGGCGGCGCTCAATCGCCCGTAGCGGATGTTGTCGCGCACGGAGCCGCTGAACAGGTGCGGCGCCTGCAACACCACCCCGAGCTTGGATTGCAGCCACGCGAGCGGCCGGCGCCGGTAGTCGATGTCGTCCAGGAGTATCTGCCCGGCCGTGGGCTCGTAGAAGCGGCACAGCAGCGAGGCGACGGTGGTCTTGCCGCCGCCGGTGGGCCCGGCCAGGGCGATGGTCTGGCCGGCCTCGATCCGCAGGGAAAAGCCCTCCAGCACGCTGTGCCCGGGCTTGTATGCGAAGCTGACGGCGCGGAACTCGACGGCGTCGATGCGGTCGCTCAGGCCGTCGGGGGCGGTAACGCGGGCATTCCTGCCCGCGCTCCCATCCCCGTTGCCGGAGACGCTTGCGGATACGGTCCCTTCCTTCGAGTTCGCCAGGTGAGCGGTCCCTTCATCGAACCCGACCGGGCCGACACGGCCCGGCTCTGTTAGACCCGGCTCCGCTGCTTCCGCGGGGCGAGCGGCGTCCCGTGCCGCGGTGTTCCGCCGCACGGCGTCCACCACCTCCGGGCTGTCCTTGATCTGCGGCTCGGTCTTCAGCAGGTCGACCACCCTCTCGGCCGCCGCCTGGGCCGACTGAAGGTCCGACAGCACCCGCGCCAGTTCCTGCACCGGCATGAAGATCATGCCCGCGTACGACAGGAACAGCACCAGGTCGCCCAGCAGGATTCGCCCGCGGACAACCTCCGCGCCGCCGTACCACAACGCCGCGCCCGTCGCCACGGCGCCCAGCGTGATCACGGTCGGCAGATACACGGCCGACAGAATCTCGCTTCGCACCGCGCCGGCGTACATCTCGGCCGTGCGGCCGGCGAACTCCTCAAGGTTCTGCCTCTCGCGGACGAGCGTCTTGGTCGTCCGCACCGCGTTGATCGCCTCCTCGTAGCCATGCGTGATCTCCGAGTTGATCTTGCGCACCTTCCGGCTGACGGCGAGGATCCGCCCCTGGAAGAACCAGCTCACCCACGCCAGGGGCGGCATGACGCCCAGCACCACCAGCGCCAGCCGCCAGTTCACCACGAGCATCACCGCGGTGATGCTGGCCAGCAGGAACACGCCCCAGACCATGTCCAGCAGCCCCCATGCCATCAGCCGGCTCAGGCGGTCGCTGTCGCTGGTCAGGCGCGCCATCAACCAGCCCACCGGGCGCTTGTCGTAGTAGCTGAACGACAGGTCTTGCAGCTTCGCGAACCCGCCCTGCCGCAGGTCGTGCGCGACGCCCGTCGTGATGCGCGCCCCGAACCTGATGAACGTCCAGATACACGTCCCGAACCCGGCCGCCACGCCGAAGTACGCCGCGCCCCACAGCGCCAGGTCGGCGTCCCGGCCGCGCAACTCCAGATCGTTCACCACCTGGCGCGTCACCAGTCCCATGGCCGCGTCGAGGATCGACGTCAGCGCCGCCACGGCCACCAACGCGGCCATCACCTTCCAGTGCGGGCGGGCGCGCAGCAGCACCTCGCGCCACACGTCCAGCTTGAGGCGCCCCACGTAGTCCTCTTCGTGCAGCAGCGGGGCGCTCACGGCGCACCTCCTGTCGCGCCCGCGGCGTCGCCCGAGGCGCCGGCCGTCTCGGCGTCCAGCTCTTCCTGCAAGTCGGACTGGATCCGCCACAGCCGCCGGTAGAGGCCCTCCTGCCGCACGAGCTCATCGTGCGTGCCGCACTGGGTCACCCGCCCGCCTTCCAGCGTGAGGATGCGATCGGCTCGGCGAAGCGTGCTCAGCCGATGCGCGATCAGCAGCGTCGTGCGCCGCCCGCTGCGGCTGCGAAGGGCGTCCAGGATGGCCGTCTCCGTGTGCGTGTCCACGGCGCTCAGGGCGTCGTCCAGGATGAGCACCGGCGGGTCCTTCAGCAGGGCCCTGGCGATGGCCACCCGCTGCCGCTGCCCGCCCGAGAGCATCACGCCGCGCTCGCCCACCAGCGTGTCGTAGCCCTTCTCGAAGGTCAGGATCGTCTCGTGAATCCCGGCTGCCTCGGCCGCCGAGGTGAGTTGCTCCATCGCCGCGTCGTGGCGCCCCAGGCGGATGTTGTCGCCCACGCTGCGGGCGTACAGGAACGGCTCCTGCAGCACGGCCCCGAAGTGGCCGCGGGCGACCTTGCGCGGCAGGGCGCTCAACTCCCGCCCGTCCACGCGGATCGACCCGGCCGAGTAGTCGTACAAGCGCAACAGCAGGCCCACCAACGTGCTCTTGCCGCAGCCGGAAGGCCCCAGTATCGCCAGCGTCTCGCCCGGCGCCGCGCGAAAGGAGACGTCCTGTAGCGCCGGCCGGCCTTCGGTGTGCGAAAAGCACAGGCCTTCGACGACCATCTCGCCGGCGTGGCGGCCCGACCCTCTGGGCTGTGCATCGCCTGCCTTTGTGTGTGGGGGGGACGCAACTCGCAGAGCTGTGCCAGCGATGCCCATCGTGTCGCCAGTCCAGCCTTCCGGTTGGATCTCCCACGTGCTCTCGCGCGGCTCGTGCAGGATCGCTCCCACGCGGCCCAGCGACACCGTCGCCTTGCCCCAGTCGGCCAGCACGCGCCCCATGTGCCGCACCGGCCAGAGGAACAGGTGCACGAACGACACGAACGCGTACAGCCCGCCCACGCTGAGCAGGCCCCGCGTGACGCGCCACGCTCCGTAGATGAGCACCACGCCCACCTGCGTCAGGCACAGGAAGTCCGACACCGACCAGAACCACGACAGCACCTGGATCAGTTTCAGCCAATGCCGGCGGTACTCGCCGTTGCGCTTCGCGAATTTCTCGATCTCGTGGGGGCCCCGCGCGAACGCCCGCACCACGCGTATGCCCGTCAGGTTCTCCTCCAGCGTCGCGGTCATCCGCCCCTCGGCCTCGTCCATCTGCTTGAACGTCGACTGCACCCGCAGGAAGAAGAAGCACGAGTACGCGATGATGAACGGCAGCAGCACCACGGCCGAGATGGCCATCGGCACGCTGATGGAGAACATCATCGGCAGGCCGATGCCCAGCAGCACCACCGCGTGGGCGACCTCCGTCACGCTGGAGGACAGGAACGTGCGGATGGTGTCCACGTCGCTGGTGCACCGCTGTACCAGGTCGCCGGGGTCGGCCTTGTCATGGTACTTCGTCGGCAGGTGCTGGAGCTGATCGTACAACCGCTCGCGCAGGCCGCGGGCGATCCGCTCGGCCGCCACGGCCGACCACACCCCGCGCAGGTACGTGAACAGCCCGCTGAAGGCCGTGACGACCACGATGGTCCCGGCCGCGATCCACAGGTTGTACAGCAGGACGCTTCGCCCGCCGACGGCCTCGACCAATCGCGCGACGAAGGCGGGCGCCTCCATCCGCTGGCCTTTGAGGATGTAGTCGATCGCCCAGCCGGCGATGAGCGGGCGCGCGTACCCGAGCGCCGCGGCCAGCAACATGCCCGCCGCCGCCCCGGCGAACCGAAGACGCTGCCCGCGCAGCAACTCCCACAGTAGTTTGACCTTCTCGCCCATGGATGGAACGAGGGATTGTACCCGGCGGGGGCGGTGGGGCGAAACAGGGCCGTTGGGTGAGTATGTGCGCCTCGTGCGCCTCCCTCCCGGCCAGGCGTCGGCGCTGCGTACCGGGGATCGGCTGAGCCGGGATGCAGGGCGAACGCTTACGCGGGAAGGAGCTCGTGCGCGCGGCGCCCGGCGACGTGCAAGGCCCCTGCGCATCGGGCACGAGGGCGAAGCGGCCGGAACCGGATCAGGCGGCCACGCGATGGAGGCGGTGGCCGTTCCCATCTCCTGGAGGGACGCGACGGCGACCGCCACGACGGACAGGCAGGTTCGTCTGGTGGGCCAGGAATCGATCCACGTAGGGCCACGGCAGGAACGCTCGACGCCGCGGCCGCGAACGGGTACAATGCTCTGATAGCATGGTGCGGAGCAGACGAACAACCCGGGCCGCCTTGGCGGCAGCGCTGGCCGTCCTGGCGGCGGTCCCGCCCTTCGCCGGCGTTCGCGTAACGCTGGCAGCTTCGCCCCACCCGCCGGCCCTGAACGAGCCGCGGGATTGCCCAGCCGCCACGGCGTTGTCCCGGCGCGATGACAATGGCGGCTCGTGGGACTTCCGGCGCGGGGTCGATGCCGCGCCCAGCGTCTGGACAAGCAGTTCGCCCTTCGCAGCACCTGAGCCGCTGAGCGGCTCGACACGCCTCGCCTTGCTCTCCGGCGCCCTGGCCGGCGACACTTCTCTACTCGGCCTGCATTGCATGCTCACCGCGTGATCCGGGCAGCGACTTTCTTCCTGTGTCCACGCCGCGTCGTTGGCGACGAAGGATGAATCCCCCGGTTGGCCTTGGGACGGCCTTGCGCGCCGCAGGCTCGCGGCCGTTGCGATTACGCGGAGAACCTGCCATGACGACGATGAATGCCGTTCGAACTGAAGTGAGCGATCCCGTGGCCCGTGCACGGAACCTGCTGAACGAGGGCCGCCCCGAGGATGCGATGGAGACGTTGACCCGCACCGGGCAGCGCGGGCGGGACGCGACGAACATCCGGGGCGTATGCCTGCTTCGCCTGGGCCGCCACGAGGAGGCGGTGAAACTGTTCCGCAGCATGGTCTTCCCGGACGGCGCGTTCACGATTCCCGAAAGCGTTCCCGCGTCGCCGCGGGTGAACTACGTCACGGCCCTGCTGCTGGACGGCAACGTGACCGTGGCCCTGTCGCTGCTGGACCAGCTCGACCGGCAGCACCCCGAGGCGATTCGGCTGTTGGGGGCGGTGCGCGACTGGAAGAAACGCATCGGCCTGATTCGCCGCGTCCTGCTGGTGGTTGGCATCATCCCCAGTGCCCCGGTGACGATCGACCGCCCGGGGCAGGCGTAGCCATCCCGGTCTGACGCTCGCGGCTTTGCGGGACGCTGGCCGCGCGGGCGACGCACTGCCAACCGCAAGCGGCGCCCGGCGGGTTCGTGGTCTCTCATCTTGCCGGATGCGCCAGGTGCGGCGACGCCGAGGCCGCCGCCGGCGCCATCTCGCTCACGGCGTACAGCGTGCGGTGCGCCGCGATGTACAGCACGCCGTTGGCGGCGCATGGCCCCGTCGAGATCGGCCCATTCACCGTCACGCGCGACAGGACCTTCATCTGCCGTCCCGCCGCCAGCACCAGCAGCCCGCGGAACGTCGTGACATACAGCTTTCCGTCGGCCACGAGCAGAGGGCTCCAGATGTCGCCGGGCGCCTGGCAGTCCCACAGTTGCTGCCCCGTCTCGGCATCGATGCAACGCACCAGCCCGAATGTCTCGGCTGCGTACACCAGCCCGTCGGCAACGGCGACGGCGGAGATGCTCCGCCCGACCTTCGTGCAGCCCCACAGCACCTTGCCCGTGCAGCCGTCGATGCACGTGAGATTGCCTCTGCCCCGGCCAAAGGCCGGGTCGCGACCCACCGTCGCGTACACACGCCCGTCGACGCACACCGGCGTGCCCACCACCTCGCTGGGGCCTTCGCGGGCCCTCTTGTCGTACGCGACGGCGTTGCCGTCCCTGTAGCGGTACTCCACCGGGTTGCAGTCGGCCGCCCACACGCGCTTCAGCGTGGCGACCTCGCCCGCCGTCAGGGCCTCGACGGGCTCAAACGCGTAGCAGTTGCCGTCGCCGGCGCCCTGGACGATCAGCGGCCCGCGCGGCGTGTCGCACAGCGACGGCGACGACCATTGCCCCTTGAGAAGCCGCGTGCCGATCCTCTCGTCGTCCCTGGCCACGAGTCTGCCCGTCCGCTTGTCCAGCACGATCAGCGTGGGCGCCTTGGGGTTGAGGGTAATCTTATCGCCTTGGTTGACCGCGTTGCCCGTGCACACGTATATCCAATCGCCGACCACCAGCGGCGAGCAGCACGACGCGTCGTGCGGGTACGTGTCCACCTGCCTGATCATGTCGTACATCCACACGATGTCGCCGTCGGTCGGGCGAAGCTCCACCGGCCGGGCCGGCTGCGTGGCCGCCGGGTCCTTGGCCGACAGGTACGTCGCCTCCTCCATGTACGGGCCATCGTTGCCGTTGGCTTGCCCGGCCATGTCCAGGCAGAGCAGTTCGCCGCGGTTGCTCACGATGTACGCCCGGTCGCCCTCGATCGTGGCCGTCGAGCACACGCCGAAGCCGGTGTCGGAATGGGGGCGCACGTTGCGCGGCAGGCGCGGGATCACCAGTTCCCACAGCATGTTCCCGTCGGTCTCGCGGAAGCACGCGACGCGCCCCATGCCCTTGGCCTGCGGCTTGTCGCGGTCTTTCTCGGTGGCCGCGACCGTGGAACCCAGCACGATCCGCCCGCCGGCGACGACCGGGCTGCCATACGTCTGCAAGCCCAGCGAGGCGGTCCACTTCACGTTCCTCGTGGGCGGAGGTTGGTTGGGGTCGTCCCCCTTCCTCGGCAGGCCGGGGTCGAACTCCGCCGGCAGGTTCTTCTCGCTCGAAACGCAGTTCCTGCCCGGCCCGCCGCACCATTGAGGCCAGTCGCCGGCGGCGGCCGGATCGGCGCACAACGAAACACACACACCGAAGGCCAACCACGAATGTATCCAGCGCATGCGGAACCTCAGACACTGAAACACGCTTTCGTCTTGCCCCCGCTCGCCAAATCGGTAAAACATCTGTCTTCCTCTGAGGACCGAACCATGGCTGACCACAGCATCCTCGCGTACGGCGCTGCCGCGGGCGGCGAGAAGCTCTGCACCGCCGCCATCCAGGCCGCCATCGATGCCGCCTCGGCCGCCGGAGGCGGGCGCGTCGTCGTCCCGGCCGGCACGTTCCTCACCGGCACGATCAACCTGAGAAGCCGCATCACGCTGCAACTCGACCAGGGCGCCGTGTTGCTCGGCTCGTCGCGCCTGGAGGACTACGAGTTCGCCCGCGGCTGGGGCTGGCCCCACGACGATCAGCCGTGCGACGTGACGCCCTGGCACCTCGTGCAGGCGTTCGACGCCGAATGCGTCCGCATCACCGGCGAGGGCGCCATCGCCGGCAGCGGCCCCGCCTTCTGGTATCCCGACCGCAAGCACGAGTGGGAGTTCTGGGTCCACCGCGAGAACCAGCGCCCCAGCCCCATGGTACATATCGAAAGTTGCCGCCACGTCCTCATCGAGGGCGTGACGCTGCGCGACTCGGCTGGGTGGACGCTGCACCTGACGCGCTGCGAGGCGTCGCGCATCTCCGGCGTCACCATCCGCAACCCGTTCTTCGGCCCCAACACCGACGGCATGGACATCCACAACTGCCGCGGGGTAACGATCGCCGGCTGCGACATCGCCACCGGCGACGACGCCATCGCGATCATGGCTTCGAGCCACGGCGGGCCCAGCGAGGACATCGCCATCAGCGATTGCGTGCTGCGAACCAGCTGCGTGGGGCTGCGAATCATCAGCTTCGACAGTGGCGGACACCACCGCCGCATCGTCGCCGCCAACATCCTCATGCCTCGCACCAGCCGCATGTTCGACCTGCGCGCCCAGAACGGCAGCACCATCGAGAACATCCGCGTCGCCAACGTCGTCGGCACGACCAACAGCGGCTGGCCGATCAACCGCGCCTTCGAGATCGTCTGCGTGGCGCACAGCAATCCCCATACGTCGCGCCACAACCCCCAGGGCAAGGCCGCCCTGATCCGCGATGTGCACCTGGCGAATGTCGACGTGCTCACCGACGGTCGCGGGATGGTCGCCTGCAACGCCCCCGACCGCGTCGAGAACGTGACGCTGTCCGACATACGGATGCGATACCCGATGCTGGACGACCCGCACGTGTTCGAGCAGTCGCAAGACAACCACTCGCACGGCATGTACCTGCCCGGCGACAACTCCGACGCTCGCGGCGCCCGCGCCGCCGTCGTCGCCAAGAACGTGCACAACCTCAACATCCGCAACCTGGAGGTGTACTGGCCGACGTACCCCGTGAGCGAGGATTGGCTGACCTGGCGGACGCCCAACCGGCTGATCAACCGGGCGTATTTCGAAGGCAACGAGGAAGCCATTCGCACCGGCAGGCTGCGCCCGCCCTTCCACGCCGTCTGGGCCAAGGGCCTGCGCGGCGGCAGGCTCGACCTTCGCGGTCTGACTGCCTCCGAAGGCGGCGACCCGGCCGAGGGCGCCGACTGCACCTGCCAATGGGTGCGATGAGCGGATCCCCTCAATGTCGTCGCCTTCGCACCAATCGACGGCGACTTGGCGACAGGTCGCATCCCGGAAGGCGAACGTCGGGCTGGCGGGGCGCGGCTCCACCAGCCGCTTGCGGCTTGGCCGGCACGGCGGCTAGAATCCGGCGTCCTTCACGGCCCGGCCAGGTGCGTCGGGTCGTAATCTACCTCGAAAGGGACCGCAAGTGTACCAGGACAAGATTCGCATCGGCACGCTCGTTCAGGGCAATCATGGGGCCGGCTCGTACATTCGACAGGTTCTGCCTCACGGGTTCGAGTCGTTCCAGCTTACGTTCTGGCAGGAACTGGGCGGCGTTGACCTGAAGAAGCTGGCCGGCGAGGTCAAGGAAGCCCTCGGCGGCAGCGGCGCCGTCATCAGCAGCCTGGCCGTGTTCGGCAACCCCCTGGACGGGGCCGCCAAGAAGCATGACCTCACCGTCGAGGCGTGGAAGCAGTGCGTCGACCACGCGAAGCTGTTCGGCTGCGATATCGTGGCGGGCTTCGCCGGCCGCCTCATCGACAAGAAGATCGACGAGTCGATCCCGGCGTACAAGGCGTTCTACGGCGAGTTGGCCAGGCGCGCCGCCGACCAGGGCGTGCGCCTGGCGTTCGAGAACTGCGAGATGGGCGGCACATGGGACCGGGGCGACTTCAACATGGCGATCGCCCCGGCCGCGTGGGACCTGATGTTCGACGCGCTGCCGGCGGCGAACATCGGCCTGTGCTGGGAACCGTGCCACCAGATGGTGAAACTGATCGACCCGATGCCGCAACTGCGCAAGTACGTCAAGCGGATATTCAACGTGCACGGCAAGGACGCGACTGTGCTGTGGGACGTGGTGCGCGAGCACGGGGTGCGCGGGCCGCGGCCGTTCGCGTTTCACCGCACGCCGGGGTTCGGCGACAGCAACTGGACGGACATCATCAGCGAGCTGCGCCGCGGCGGGTACGTCGGCAGCATCGACATCGAGGGCTGGCACGACCCGGTGTACCGCGAGGAACTGGAGATGACCGGCCAGGTGGCGGGCATGAACTACCTGAAGCGCTGCCGCTGCGATTACGTGGAGAACCCGAAGTAGGAGCCGGCGATTGTCCGGCTATCCCGAGGTGCATCGCGACTCCGCGCCGCCCTGCCTTGATTCGCCTTCAGGGCGAAGCGAGGGGAGTCAAGACGGTCCATTCCGCTCTTTCTCTCACAGTGCGACAAAGTGCCTTCGGTGCGTTCTCGGCGGGATCCCGTGGATCCGGCGGAACTCACGGCTGAAATGGTACGGGTTGGCAAAGCCGGTTTGCGCCGCGATCTCCTTGACGGAATGGCTGGTCGTCTCGAGCATGGCGCAGGCGGCCTCGATGCGACGCTGTTTCACGAACGCCGAGGGCGAGAGCCCAATCTGCCGGCGGAACACTGCGTAGAGGTGAGACTCGGAAACGGAGAGGACTCTGGCCAGCGCCTTCGGCGGGAGAGGATCGGCGAGGTGTGCGTCGACGTGGGCCAGGAGCGTGGAGAAGGTGTCGTGGAAGCGGACGCGGTGCTGCCAATCGGGCAGGAGCTGCCCCTTGGCGCATAGCAGGCTCAGAAGTTCCAAGGCCATTCGCTGGAGCGAAACCCATGCGGCAGGGCCTTGTCTGCGATAGACGGTTCTCATGGCGTGCCAAAGACGCGACAGGGGGTGGGCGTTCCTGCCGCGCCACAGCACGGGGAAACGCCACAGCGTGCCGAAGTTCAGCCCGTTGTGCATGACGAAACGCACCTTGAACCACCGGGCTCGCATGGGGCCGTCGGGCGCCCGACGATGGACGATATCCAGTCGCGAATAGCTGTTGGAGATGTACCACTCGCCGGGAAGGACTCGCACGGGGCGCCCATCGACGACCAACTCGTATCTGCCGGCAAGACACTGAACGACCACGACGTGCGGTTCGCACTTGGCGTGGCGGAGCCCGTCTTCCTCGAAGGCCATCTCATCCAACCGTAAGTAGTCACAGATAACCGTGGGCGTCTTCGGCATGGATTCTCCGCTCCTGCGGTTCGCCTTTGCCTTTTCTGTTGTCAAGCCTATCGGCCGCCATTCGCCGCGTCAATGTTCGGCCGTAGGCATGGATATGATTTCGATAGGGTCCGGCATGGCGATGGCCGGCCAATCAACTGGCATCCGGGGTTAAACTACGTGGGCGGGTGGTCCGCCGGAACGCGAAGGAGACTGGCTGATGGGAAACCGCGCGAACATCGCGATGACGATTGTCCCTGACCTGCCGGTTCCTTGCGGACGGGTGATCGCGGCGCTGCTCGCCCTGTCTCTGTTCCTGGACACGGCGCTTCCCGCCGCCGCGCAGAGCCAACCGGCCCGGCCGGGACCGGGGAATCTCCCCGCCGTGAAGGACCTCCCGACGCGGACCGAGGAGCCCGACCCGCTGGTCATGATGGACGGCAAGCCGGTCAAGACGCGGGAAGACTGCCTCCAGCGCCGCCGGCCGGAGATCGTCAAACTCGTCCAGCACTACGCCTTCGGCTACGCCGCGCCGGAGCGGCTGAAGGAAGGCACGCCGCCGCCCACGGTGGTGCGCGAAGACGCCAACGCGCTGGGCGGCCTGGCCACCTGGCGGCACCTGCGCGTGCCGCTGGCGCCCGACCCGAACGTTTTCAAGGACCTCCACCTGCTGATTCCCAACGCCGGAGCGGGGCCGTTCCCGGTCATCCTCAGTTTCGGCGTGCCCGGGTCTCCGAGGCCGGAAGCCCTTGAGAAGAAGGACCCCAACGCCCTGGCCGACGCAGTCAAGGCCATCCGGCGCGGCTATGCCATCGCCGCCTTCCGCCACAATCAGTCATCCGACAACGTCTATACGAAAGGCATCTACCCGCACTACCAGCCGACGACGGAGGGCCCGCTGATCGAGCACCCCTTCGGCGCCCGCCGCATGCACGACTGGGGCGAGATCGCCGCCTGGTCGTGGTGCGCCCGGCGGATGATCGACGTGCTGGAACGCGAGAAGCGTATCGACGCCAAACGCATCGCCACCATCGGCGGGTCGCGCACCGGCCCGGCGTCCATCCTCACCGGGGCCATCGACGAGCGCGTTGCCGCCGTCATCGGCTGGCAGATCAGCCCGTTCCGCTGGCGGCAGGGCAGCCTCGGCGGCGGGCCGTGGGCCCACTGGATGAGCCGGTCGTATTCGGAGTTTGACGGCCGGCGCGACCGCATGCCGGTGGAGTACCCGTGCTTCGCGGCGGCCATCGCCCCGCGCCCACTGCTGCTGACGGCCTCGCCGACGGCGGACTTTGCCAACCCCGACCTGACCGCGTGGATCGCCAACGGGGCGGCCAAGGCGTACCGCTTCCTCGGCACCGACGTGGAGGATTTCAAGAGGCCGTGGACCGAGCCCGGCCTGCGAGGCAAGGGGCCGCTGCGGATGCACCTGCGCGCCGGCGGGCACGGCTACCACGCCGCCGACTGGCCGGCGTACCTGGATTTCCTGGATGGACAGTTCAAGGCCGACACGAAGGAGAACGCCCGATGAAAAGCAACGCTGCCAACTTCGTGGCATCTGCCCTGACCGTGCTGGTTCCGTGCCTCGTCTGCATGGCGGCGGGCGCGCCGACGCCGCCGCCCGCAACCGTGCCCGCGAACACAACCACCCCGGCGTTGCCTTTCCCGGCGGTCGCGGACCTCAAACCGGTGCCCGACCCCGAACCGCTGGTGTTCATGGATGGGCACAAGGTCAAGACGAAAGAGGACTGGCAGGCCCGGAAGAAGGAGATCATGGACCTGCTGCAGCACTACATCTATGGTTTCAGCCCGCCGGAGAAGTTCGTTGACGGCACCCCGCCGCCCGAGGTCACCAAAGAAGAGAAGGACTCGCTGGGCGGGCTGGCGACCCGGCGCGAGATCAAGGTCTGCCTCACGCCCGACCGCGACGATCCGCAGGGGATGATTTGGCTTTCGCTGGTGCTCCCGAAGAAGGGCAAGGGGCCCTTTCCGTGCGTCCTGCATTTTGAGCGCCCAGGCGAGAACACCGAGTACGCCATCGGACGAGGCTATGCCGTCGCGGGATTCTCCCCTCAATCGGGCGCCAGCTTGTACAAGTACTACTTCCCCGTTCACTCGGGACCATGGGTGGACGCCAACGACCCAAGATTCCACGTGTCCCAACCTCGCCAGGACATACGAAACATGGGGCGGCGTCCACTACACGCGTGGGGCGAACGCGCGATCTGGGGGTGGCGGATGCGGCGGATGATGGACGCGCTCGTGACGCAGAAGGAGATCGACCCCAGGCGCGTGATTTTCGTGGGCGGTTCGCGAGGCGGCGCGTCGGCCTTGATGGCCGCCGCCATGGATGAAAGGGCGGCGATGGTCTACTGTTGGCAGGGGCTTCCCAAGATCCGGGAGCACATCTTCCGGCCCCAGTGGCACGCTCCGCATGCCCAGGAATTCGTGGGCCGGCTCGATCGTTTACCCATAGACCTCTACTGCGCCGCAGCGGCCATCGCGCCACGACCGATCCTGTTCTCCGAGTCGCGCCAGGGGAAGGGCTACACTTACTCCGCATCGCCCTTCCTCTACGAGAAGATCGCCAGCGCCTACCGATTCCTTGGAGCGGACGTCGGGATGGAGAAGGATCCCGGTCCGGGCCACGATGCCATGTACTCTCACGGCGTACTGGGAATGCACATTCGCGACGGGGGCCATGTCGGGAAGCAGACAGACTGGAAGTACTTGCTCGATTTTGCGGACGCGCATCTGGCTCCGAAGGTGGGCAGACACGAAAGAAAAGGGCAGAAGCCATGACACGCGGTGTGAGAGAAGGTGTAGTCACATGAACACACGCATGAGGCAGGCCAGGCGGTGTCTATTGGCGGTCCTGGGCCTGACCATGGGCGTCTGGGCGGCGGAACCCAAGAAGGACACGCCGCCACCGGGGGGGGCGGCCTCGCTCCCGGCCAGTTCCCAGACCGCCGGGAACGCCGCGACATCACAGGCGACCGCCTTTTCGGATTGGCCGCAGTGGCAGGGACCCGATCGGACAGGAGAGGTTGCCAATTCGCCAGCCCTGTTGAGCACCATACCCGAGACGGGTCTGAAACCCGTGTGGACGTTCGTGCCGGAACCTCAGAATAAGGTGAGGAAACCTCGCGGGGGGCCAACTTCATACGCAAGCGCCGTAGCGGCACAAGGACGCGCATACCTCCGTTACCAGGCGGCCCCGGCGGCGGGAGGCCCGGCGGCGGACCACAACCCCCAGATGGACGACGCGCTCGTATGTCTGAATCTGAACGATGGGAAGCCGGTCTGGACGTTCAACACTCCGGGGGGACCAGCGCAATTCAAGGCGCCCAACACCCCCTGCGTCATGGCCGGCAGACTTTATTTCGTCGGATCCCAGTTCACGGTCTTTTGCCTTGACGCATCAACCGGCGCTAAGATTTGGACGAACGATCTAAGAACCACCTGTGGGGTCAAGAAGGGAGCCTTTGCCGGTTCGATTCTGGCGGCGGAGAGTCGGGTAATCGTCTGCGGTGGAGGGACGCTGGCTTTGGATGCTAAAGACGGGACCATCATCTGGAGGTACGAGGCCGGCTCAGATGAGGATGTCACTTCGCCCGCACTATGGCACCATAAGGACAACACGTATGTCATCACTGGCGCCATTCTTGTCGGAGGTAAGGCCCGGATGGCGTGTCTTGATATGCGTGACGGCAAAGAGATCTGGTCTGTTCGACTTGATATGCGTGACGGCAAAGAGTTCTGGTCTGTTGGATTCGAGACACATATCCCCAACAGTCCTGTCGTGACTGGGGATACGCTGGTGACCCTGTGCATCAGGGCGGCCGTGGGCGGGGGATTGCGGGTCTTCAGGTTGGCGCTGGACGCTCCACGTGAGATCGTGTTCATTCCGATGCGCACCGGAAACAACAGTTGCTCGATGACGCCGGCGGTTAGCAGAGGAAGGGTGTATGCATGGGGCGCGGAGCCGAACGGTTACTTCTGCTATGACATTGAGAACGGGCGTTTCGTATGGCGCAGACCGGGGGGGAGTTATGGAGGGAATCTGATCCTGGCTGACGGCAAACTGATCACTCCCCGCGTGGGTCTCATTGACCCGGCTACCGGGACAGGACTTGGCTCCGTAAATGCTTGGCCTTTGTGTCATACATCGCCTGCATTGGCCGACGGACGATTGCTGGTGAATAGCGAACGCGGTCTGGCGTGCTACGACCTGCGCGCAGCGGGCGGTGTAGGCGCCGCAAAACCATGAGAGGAGAGAACAAATGAATACGAATGCTGAACCTCGCGTGTCGGCCGGATGGCGTGGTTGGGCGACCACGCTGACCTTGACGGCGCTGTTACTCGGGCAACCTGCGTGGGCAGGCACCGAAGTCTGGTATGGCATCATCACGCATGTCGACCTGGAGGCGAAAGGCAAGATCGACGGCAAGGGCGAGGATGGGAAGGCATCCGCCTACTGCATCCTTTGGGTGTTCAATGATTCCAACAACGGCGACCACACAAGAGACGGGTGTTTCTTGCGATATCAACTGCCCGATGACAAGGATATTCGGGTCGGCCGGCACCGGTATTACCTGGACGGCAAGAAGAGCACGCGCGCGGAGGCCGCCAAGGTCGGTAACTTGGTAGGTTGGGCGCGAGCAACTACGCCCGGCATGTGGTTCGAAGCATGGTCCTTTCCCAAGAAATACGCCGCTGTCTGGCGATTCCCCGATCCCGATGCGGATCCGAAACAGGCCATCTGGACCCTGTCGCTGTCGCCTGGACTGATCCTGCCGTCCCGTTCGGCGAAAGAACATGACAAAATGCGGGTCGCTTGGTGCATCAAACCCCCCGAAACAGTGGACACGTCAACGACCAACGGGGGTCGTTTTGAGGCATTGCAGAACACCGGGTTGACGATCAAACTGGCCACCGTCAACGGCCGGGTGACGCATGGATACGCAAGGATGTGGGGCAAGTTCTTGTATTATTTCACCATAAACGACTGCGATGCCGTGGTGAAGGACGGGCGTTTGACTGGGAAGATCCCCATCAGCCTCCTGTTGTACC
>CAYWTX010000299.1:0-4227 GCA_964461295.1 uncultured Planctomycetaceae bacterium
ATACGGGCACCGGCGGGAGCACGACGCCCAGCGGTGCGACGGTGGTGACCCAGGGCGCGGTGAGGGGGATTGTTGCCAACGCGAACGCGGGCTACGGCTTTGCGAACAGGAGTGTGACCAGCGGCGCGGCGACGTTCGCGAACAGCAACGCCGCGAGCACCACCGTGACGATCTCCGCCCCGGCCACGGTGCAGGCCAACTTCATCCGTGTCGGCATCCTGAACAGCGCGTCGTTCGTCGGCGTGCCGGAGGGCGGCACGGCAAAATTCCGGGTCAGTCTCTCGGCCCAGCCCGCCGACAGTGTGACGGTCAGCGTCGCGCACGGGGGCGATTCGCAGCTTTCGGTGGTGTCAGGCGGGAGTCTGGTCTTCTCGACCTCGGACTGGTCTCTCTGGAAGACGGTGACGCTGGCCGACGCGGAGGACGTCGTCACGAACCGGCGCGTGGCGGCCTTCACCTGTTCGGCCGCGGGAATGGACTCCGTGATCGTTACGGCGACTGGGATCGACAACGACGGCCCCGTGCCGGTTGACAGCGACGGCGACGGCCTGCCGGACGCGCTGGAAGCGCGGCTTGGCCGCGTGACCAACGCGTTCGAGGTGCTGACGGCGCTGCCCTTCACCGAGCGGTTCGAGTCCGACACTGTCAGTCTTGGACTATTGCACGGCCAGCACAACTGGGTGGTCAATCCCGCCAACGCGGCGACGGTGCAGACGAGCGAGGTTTTCGAAGGGACGCGCGCCTTGCGGATCGAAGGCACGAATGACAGTTCGGTGGCCGTCAGCCAGGCGTTCACCAGCACGCCGCAGACGGTCTGGCTGGATTTGCGCATCACGGTGGCCGGGGCGGCGGTGCCGGCGAGCGTTCCCGATGCCGCGAGCGTGTTCTTCTTCAACGACGCGGGCCAACTGGTCGTGTGTGACGGCGCGCGGCCCGCAGGATCCCAATGGGTTACGCTGACGAACCCCGCGCCGCGCCAGGCCGGGACGTGGGCGCGGCTGACGGCGAGTGCGGACTACGTCTTGCAGACCTGGTCACTCTATCTTGACGGCACGAACGTGGCGGCGAACCTCGGCTTTGCCGCGCCGCAGAAACGGCTCACCGGCCTCTCGATGGAAGGGCCGACCGCTGTGGTGGACAACCTGACCGTCGGCTATGGCCGCCCGGACGGGATTCCAGGTTCGAGTCACGTGGCACCTGACGACTGGTATCTGGATCACTTCGGGACGCTGGCTTATAGCGACACGGATGATCCGGATCATGACGGCATGAGCAATCTCGCGGAATACCTCGCTGGCACCGACCCGACCGACAGCACATCGCTGCTGAAGCTGACGGAGGCCGTCACCCCCCCGGCGAATCCCGGCGAGTTTATCATACGCTGGCAGAGCGTCACGGGCCGGGTGTACACCCTTCAGGCGACGACGAATCTGATGATTGGCTTCACCGCCCTGACGAACGGCCTGCCGGCCACGCCGACGGTGAATGTCTACACGGATAAAGTGAATGGCGCGGGGCAGAAGTTTTACCGGGTGGGGGTGGAGTGAGGGGCAGAAGATAGGTTATTGGTGATAGGTTGACGATGAGACTCCAGACCTCCTGACATAGGGGCATTGTTTTCGCTCTGAAAGAGTCCACGTCTTGTGCGTTGCAGAGGCCGTGGATATTGGGCCAAACAGTCGTGTGAAGTTTCCCTAACACCCCCCATCCACAGTTTTTGGGGTGCGGACCCAAAACTGTCCGCTTTTTTGGCCGGCCTGCTATCGTGCCCCCATGAATCAAGCACTGAAGCAGGGGGATTTCTTTCCGGAAGTGGGCGCACCTGAGGGCGCTTCGTTTATCAATGCGCGCTGCCTCATGCGGACGCAAGGCGGGCATCGCATCGTGGTCGTTGCGGGAGTCGTGATCGCCCAATACGCACGGGGAGACCGCATGGCCGAAGCGCATGCCATGGTCAGTCTGATTGATCAGGGATGGGCAGAACAGAAAGAAGTCGCGCGTGCCTTCGGTTGCTCTGTGAGGAGTGTGCGCCGGCACCAGCGGCGCTTCGAGGAAGGCGGTCTGCCTGCGCTGGGCCGCACGAGAGGATATCCCAAGGGACGCCTGCGCCTGCCTGCGTCTCGCACGCGCCAAGTGACCCGCATGAAGGAACAAGGCCTCTCCAACCGCCAGATTGCGATTTGCATGGGTGTGACGGAGAAGGCGGTACGCAAAGTTCTCCGGCGCATCGGATGGACGGAGCCCGCGCCGGCACAGGCACAGCTGCCAGGTGAGAGCGCAGGTGCGGACCCAAAACTGTCCGCTTTTTCGATCAAGGGTCCTCCCTCACCGCCCGCATCCACTCCAGTTGCCTCGAACCCAAAACTGTCCGCTTTCGTGTCTTCGGACCTGCCGTTGGTTCGCTCAATGGATAACGATCCGTCGAATCGTCGGTTCGACCGACTCATGGCTTATCTGGGATTGCTCGATGACGCAGTTCCGCTCTTTCGTCCTGGGACGGCGATTCCTGGCGCTGGAGTGCTCCTGGCTATGCCCGCTTTGGTCGCCAGCGGCGTCATCGACTGTGCCTATGAAGTTTACGGGAACATTGGACCCGCGTTCTTCGGGCTGCGCACGACGATCGTGTCGCTGGTGCTCATGGCGTTGTTGCGGATCAAGCGGCCTGAAGGACTCAAAGAACATCCGCCGGATACCTTGGGCCGGATCCTGGGGTTGGATCGTGCGCCCGAGGTGAAGACCCTTCGGCGAAAGCTGAAGCGCTTGGCCGGACTCGGGCGCTCCACGCGGTTCGGTCAAGCGCTGGCCCAACGCCGCGTCGCGGCACGCGGGGCCTTGATGGGGTTTCTCTATGTCGATGGACACGTGCGCGTCTTCCACGGTCAGGCGACACTGCCCAAAGCCCATGTCGCACAGATGCGCCTGCCCATGCCTGCGACCACGGACTACTGGGTCAACGACGAACTCGGAGACCCTCTTTTTGTCGTTACGGCAGAGGCCAATGCGGGGCTGGTGAAAATGTTGCCGACGCTCCTGAACGAAGCGCAGTCCCTGCTCGGAAAGCGGCGTCTGACCGTGGTCTTCGACCGCGGAGGCTGGAGCCCGAAGCTTTTCGCCAAACTTGTGGCGGCGGGCTTCGACTTGCTGACGTATCGCAAGGGTCGATTCCGGCTTCTGCCCAGGTCTCGGTTCCGCCTGCATAAAGGCGTGATCAACGGACGCGCGATCAAGTACACGCTGGCGGATCAAGGCGTGCATTTCCTGGAGGGCAAGCTGCGGTTGCGCCAAGTCACACGACTTTCGCCCAACGGACACCAGACGCCCATCGTCACAAGTCGGCGTGATCTTCCCGCCGTCGAAGTCGCGTACCGCATGTTTGAGCGCTGGCGGCAGGAAAACTTCTTCAAGTATCTGCTCGAGGAATATGCCCTCGACGCCCTCGTCGAGTACGCGACGGAACCGGACGATCCCACCCGCGAGGTCCCTAATCCAAAGTGGAACGTGCTGGACGGTCAGCTTCGGCAGGCCCGAGCGGTCTTGAAAGTTTTGCATGCGGAGTATGGCCAGAAGGCATTGCTCAACTCAAAGAGCCGAAGGCCAACGAGGCGTGGGTTCAAGATCGCCCAAGGCACACTGGGCAAGAAGATCCTCACGGCGGTGAAGCACTGCCGTAAACTGGAGAGTCGCCGGGCTGCCGTTCCTCCCCGACTCCCGGTGGGGCAGGTCGTCTCGGGACCGGTGGTCAAACTCGCAACCGAGCGCATGCATCTCACCAGCCTTCTGAAAATGGTCGCCTATCAAACGGAAAGCGACCTCTACCGATTGGTCACGCCTCACTACAAGCGTGCTGAGGATGAGGGCCGAACGCTGGTCCAATCAGCGCTCGCCTCTGCGGCGGACATCGAGGTGAGCGAGACTGAACTACGGATCCTGGTCGCACCACTGAGTTCATCGCACCGCACCAGTGTGCTCGCTACGCTCTGCGGTGAACTCAATGCGACCGCAACCCCGTTCCCTGGTACCAATCTGATTCTGCGGTACGAGGTCGGCGAGGTCGGAAAAAGGTGAAAAAGCGGACAGAATCTCATGCCCCTATGTCAGGAGGTCTGGAGTTTGGCGGTCCAGACCACATTGCTGGCAGCGGACCAATGAAGCGGCGGCTTCACATCGGGAAAGATCCCGCTGCCGTCATTTCGAAACCCCATATCCGCCAGCCCCAAAGTCGCCGCG
>CAYWTX010000300.1:0-9181 GCA_964461295.1 uncultured Planctomycetaceae bacterium
ATGCGTTCCTCAAACCACGCAGTCGACTACACAAAGTTAGGATCTACTCCCTTGCGGCCTAACCCAGAATTCGTGGCTACTATTCGCGCACGGTCATTTAGTTTATGTCTCGCTTTTCTTCCTTAGGGGAAACTAGAGGGAAACTAGGAACGCGCCCCAGTTTATGTCTCGCTCTTCTTCTTCCTTGGCCGGCCTTCGGGCAATGCCCGCAACCGCCGGCCCAGCAGGCGCTCCAGCTTCGACACGAATCCATCACTACCCAGCGGCCGGCCCGTCATCGTTCGCCCGCGGATCGCCTTCACTCGCTCGGCGGGTTGTTCGAGGCCGAGCCACGCCGGCCAAGAGGGGAGAAGCAGCTTTTTCGTATGGTTTGCATGGCCACTTTCCCGCTCTCTTGTCACCGGTCTCGCCCTGTTTCCTCGGCCGGGCGCGGGGGCGCGGAGACGACTCCGCCCCGCCGTAGCGGAGCCTGGTGGAAGAGCCGCCAGCCCTTGCCGTCCCCGGCATGGTTGCATCATTCAGGAACCGGCAGGCAGTGTCCAGGGAAAAACGAGGGGCGGGAAACGGCGACAGGCGACTTCGCCGGGGTCCTTGGATCGGCGCGCGGCCGGCGCTGTGGCCGGTGGTCGGGAGCTGGTAGCGGGTAGCCGGGAGAGGGGAAACAGCCGACGACGAGGATGAACAGGACCGGGAGCCAGGAACCGGTAACCGGTGGCCGGGAGCCGGGAGGAGGCAGGCCGGTGGCCGGTGGCGGGTAGCCGAAGCTGTTTCCCTCCCGTTCGTCCTCGTCGTCGGCGGCGGCGGCGGCTTCCCGGTTCCTCGACACTCGCCATTTGACACTCGTCACTCCTACCCCCATTGCGCATTTCTGGACCGGTGAAATGGCCGGTAACCGACGCGCCAAATCGACGAACGAGACCTCGGGGGTGTCCTGGCCCTTCCGGACGTGCAAGTTGATTCTCGTGCCCGGTTACCGGCGATTTCGGCGGTCAAGGCGTTTCATGTGAATCTGGGCAATCTGGGTAGACTGCGCATTGACCGGGAAACAGACGACGACCCGGCTTCGCCGAAGGCTACGCCGGGCAAGCGAGGACGAACGGGAGAGGGAGAGGAACAGCGGGATGGCGGTCTGCAAATCTGCGCAATCTGCGGATGCCCCTGCTGCCGGCCCGCCGGGCCTTCCGATTGCCGCACCGTGCCGGGGGCCTTCGCCGCTTGGCGTGGCCGCGTAATCCCCGCCCTGACGGGCGGGGCTACCCGCTGTCGGCCCTCCGGGCCTCGGCGGTGAAAAGATGGAGATGTTTTACCCTTATCGGCGCGAAAACGTCGTCGTCCAAAACGTGTGCTATAGTTCGCCTTCGCGCCAAATGCGGTTGTGGTGAAATGCCAGCATTTGCCGGCACAATCGACGAGATGCGCGAAGGTCACATCGTCGTCCTGAATTCGTTCCCATCCCCTTCATCCCCTTCATCCCTGCTGCGCTCTTTCACGGCGTCGGCCCCTGGGCCGACGTCTCGCGGCGGTAGAAGCGGTTGGCGAAGTACGACTCGCCGATCATCAGCGCCAGCATCGCCAGCAGCAGCGGGACGGCGATGTCCAGCGGCTGCGACACCAGCCGGCAGTGCTCGGCCAGGTCGTCGGGGCTCTTGGCGATCACCAGGCGGTCGGCCGGGAAATCCGTCTTGAGCTGTGCCACGTCCACGGGCGACAGGTCGCTCTCGGCGAAGTCGGCGTTGACGCTGAAGCCGCGTTCGACCGCCCGCGCGGCCTCGACGAATCGCACCGTCCAGGGGCCGAGCTGGTCGGCCGTGAGACTCACGACGTGCTGGTTGCGCGTGATGGGCACGGGCTGGTCGCTCTTGGCGCCGGCGCGGCGGACGGTCGTGGTCGCGCCGGTCATCCCGCTGGGCACCGACACGCTCACCGACTGTCCCCATTGGTAGGCCGTCTGCTCGGCGGCGCCGACGGCCAGCAACCGGGCCGTGCGCTGGGCCAGCACGACAAACTGGGGCAGCGACGCGAGGTTGGAATAGCCGCGCGCCGGCGAGAAGTTCCACAGCAGCGCGCTGCCCAGGCCGCAGCGGCGCGTGACGATGGCCTCCTTGTCGTCGGCGTACCTCAGCACCGTGCGGGCATCGCCGGCCAGCGTGGTCAGCTTCAGCCGGCGCTCGACGAGCACGTCCGACAGCGGCGGGTTGCCGGCGTCGGCGAAGGGCGCGAGCATCGGCTCGCCGGCCTTGTCCGCCCGCCACGCCATGGGCGAGGGCAGCGTTTCCAGTGAGCCCGCCGCGGCCGGAAGAATCCGCTGGGCCGGCGGGCTGTTGTACGACGAGGGCGACACGAGCGAGCCGACGACGACCCAGAGGTGCCCGCCGGCGGTGACGAACCGCTCCAGGACGGCCCACTGCTTTCCGGTCAGGGCGGCCACGTCCGCCAGCAGCACGATGCGAGCCCCGGCCAGGTCGCCCTCGGCGAGGTGGTCGGCCGTGATCGTGCGCCGGCGAATCCAGGCGACGTCGCTGCCGCCGGCCCCGGCCGGGGCGATGGCGTGACCCATGAGGAAGCTGGTTTCGTCGCCGCGCCCGACGGTGGCGGGATCGCGGACGATGAGCACCTCGGCCGGCTCGCCGACGTGTACGGTGAAGTAGCGGGCGTTGTCCAGTTCCAGCGGGTCTTTCTGGGCGATGGCAATTCGCCCGTGAACCACGCCGGCCTCCCTGGGCGAGAATTCCAGCGAGAGCGTCGCCGTCGAATCGGGCGCCAGCGACACCGGCTTGCTGTCGACGACGCGGCCGCCCACTTCCAGCCGCAGGTCCAGTTCGCCGCCGACCTGCCCGCTCTTGAGCACCGTCTCGACGGCGAGCTTCGCGCCGGCGGGGACGGAGGAGTTCTCGAGCTTCAATTCGCCCAGTGCGACGTTGGCGTTTTCGCCCGCGCCGCAGTCGAGGACCACATATCGCACGTCCTCGGCGCCGGCGGGCTTCAGGTCGCGCCACGCGCGGGCGGTCATGTCGGTGACGACGAAGACTTCCTTTCGCGGCATGTCTTCGATCTCGGCCAGGGCGCCAACGGCGCGGGCGATGGCGGGACCGAGTGGCCGCGAGCCGCAGCTCTGCTCGACGCCCGCCAACTGCCTGGCCTGCGAGCTGGCGTCGGAGAGGAACGACAGCCTGGCGGGCGCGCCGTCGGTGGGCAGCACGGCCACGCGCGAACCGGGCGGCAGGTCCTCGATCAGTTGCTGGGCGAGCCGTTTGCCGCGGGCCAGCAGCGGCTGTCCGCGATGCACGTAGTCCATCGAGCCGCTGTTGTCGACGACGACGACGGCCGCGGCTGGAACGGACCGGTCGGCGACCGACAGCCAGCCGGGGATGAACGCGCGGGCCATCACCATGGCGAGCAGGACAATGACGCCCATCCGCATGAGCAGCAGGAGCAGGTGCTTGAGGCGGAGCTTGGAGAGGTTGGCCTGGCGGGTCTGACGGACGAACCGCATGGCGGGGAACAGGACGCGGCGCGGCTTGGTGCGCAGGATGAGGTGGATGATGACGGGGGCCGCCGCCGCGGCGGCGGCGAAGGTGAGGGCCGGAAGGACGAACGAGAGGGCCAGCATTCACACCTCGGCGGCGTCGGCGGCGGAAACGACCGCGGCGCCTGCGGGCATGATACCCCAACGGCGGGGGCGCGACCAATGGGAGCGGCGCAGTCGCCGGCCGGCAATCGGCGGGCGAGGGCCGCTCATCGTCTGCGTTTCGAGGGCGTGCGGGTGTGGCCCATGCGACGGGGCGGGGGCTGGCCCGGCACGGCCGCGGGCGTGACGGGCTTGTGGCGGGCCAGACGAGGCACGTGGGAGAGGAACGGGTGCTCCGCCATGGTGGGGATCTCGTGGCCGAGCAGGCCCTCGATTTCGCGAAGCTGGGCGCGTTCGCCCAGCCCGCAGAACGAGAACGCACAGCCCCTCTGTCCCGCGCGGCCGGTGCGGCCGATGCGATGCACGTAGGTCTCGGCGTCCTGGGGCATGTCGAAGTTGACGACGTGGGAGATGTCCTCGACATCCAGTCCGCGTGAGGCGATGTCGCTGGCGACGAGCACGCGGAGGCGGCCCTCCTTGAAGGCGGCCAGCACGCGTTGGCGGATGTTCTGCGGGCGATCGGAGTGGATGGCCTCGGCGTCGATCTTCATGGACTGGAGGTGCAGCAGGACGCGGTCGGCGCCCTTTCTCGTGCGCGTGAAGACCAGCGCCCGCGACACGTCGGGGCTGTCCAACAGGTGGTGCAGCAGCGCCTGTTTGTGGTGCGGCTCGACGAGGTAGACGAGCTGGTCGACGGTGTCGGGCTCGGGGGCCTCGGGGGCGATGCGGATTTCCACCGGGTCGCTCAGGATGGACTGGGCCAGGTGCATGATGCTCTGCGGCATGGTGGCCGAGAACAGCATCGTCTGGCGCTGCCTGGGCACGGCGGCGACGATGCGGCGGATGTCCATGATGAAGCCCATGTCGAACATGCGGTCGGCTTCGTCCAGCACGAGCACCTCGACAGCGTCGAGGTGCACGATGTCCTGGCCCATGAGGTCCAGCAGGCGCCCGGGCGTGGCGACGAGGATGTCCACGCCGCGGCGGATCCTGGCGACCTGTGGGGCCTGGCGCACGCCGCCGTGGACGACGACGTTGCGCAGGCCGGTGTGCCGGCCGTAGGCGTCGAAGCTCTCGCCGTTCTGCTGGGCAAGCTCGCGCGTGGGCGTGACGATCAGCGCCCGGATGCGGCGGCGGGCGGCGCCGGCGCCGGCGTACAGCCGCTGAAGGATCGGCAGGGCGAACGCGGCCGTCTTACCCGTGCCCGTCTGCGCGCAACCGAGCAGGTCGCGTCCGTCGATGAGGTGCCTGACGGCCTCTTCCTGGATGGGGGTGGGGTGGATGTAGCCTTCCTCGCGGATGGCCAGCAAGAGCGGCTCGATCAGTCCAAGTCTCTCAAAACTCAACTCGAGGTGCTTTCCGTAAGATGTAGTTCCCGGCGGACCCGATGCCCGGCCAGCAAGACAAGTATACGCGGACCCGGGGATGCACACAAGTCGTCCGCCCGGGAAGAATCTGGCGGAACGTGGACCCGCCAGGGGCGGGAAGGGTTCAATGGTGGAGAGCACAGACAGCGCCAAGAAGCGAGCTCGGCTCGGCGTTCGCGGCGCCGGGAACGAGGGAAGGGAAGAACATGAAGCGATTCACGTGGATGGTTGCGGCGATGACGGCGGGGTTTCTCGTGGCGGCGATGGCGGTGAATGAACGCGCCCGGGGCAACGGCGGGCCGTTCGTCGTGAAGTATCCCAACGGCGACCCGGCCGCCAAGGGCGTGCTGGCGCGGCTGGACCCGGCCCTGCGCCCGCAGCGCGAATCGACGCTCCGCGTCGTGCGCGAGGACCTGTCGGTCGCATTCGGCGGGCGCACGCTCACGGTTCCGCAGGGCACGATGCCGCCGCAGGCCCGCGTGGCCGCGACGTACACCATCGAGAACCCCACCGACAAGGACATCGCGGTGGACTTCGGCTTCCCCATTCTGCGCGGCATTTACTTGCAGCCGTTCTCGATGGTGCCCATGCCGGACGTGACGGTCTCGGTGGACGGCAACCAGTTCAGCCCGCACATCATCAGCAACTCGGCCATCTACGGCATCATCCGCCAGCAGGCTCGCAAGGTCATCACGGTGGGCATCCTCACCGACCCCGAACTCAACCGCCTGGTGCGCGCCGTGCCGATCGTCGCGAACCTGCCGCCGCCGGCGGGCACGGCCAACGACGCGCCCGCGCCTCAGCCGGCAAAGTCCTCCGCGGCGCCGACGACCAAGCCGGCCGGCGACGTGAGGGCCGCCCAGGAGGCGCTGGTGAAGTACCTCGCCGGCAAGAAGGGCTGGACCCGGCGCGAGGCCACGCTGCTGGCCGAGTATGCGCAGATGGACCTGGGCCGGCCGGTGAGCTACCCGCTGGACCGCAGCCCGCACGCGTGGGCGTACGGCTTCAACGGCGATCAGAAACTCGACAAGGAAGTGTACGAGACGATCGAGAAGCAGGCCGGACCCATCGAGCACAAGGCATGGGCGTGGGGCCCGCAGGGCGACGCCACGCTCCGCGAACTGGTGTACGCCAACCTCGGGCCTCTGACGGCCATCGGCGAGCAGAAGGCCACGCAGTTCCTGGCCCAGTTGGCGTTGAAGTTCGACAAGGAAGCCGCGACCGCGTACGAGGACCTGTTCAAGGCCTGGGGCGGCGAGGTCCGCGAGCGGGCGATCGACATGAGCAGCGGCACGATTCGCCCGCGCGAGATGGCCGTGGACAAGGACACGATGAAGAACTACGGGCACCTGGTGGGGGCCGACCCGACGATCTACGCCCGCGTGGAGTACCTCGACGAGAACGCCCGGCTCAAGCCCGAGCAGAAGGACTCCTGCCGCCGCGTGCTGAAGAACCTCGACGTGATCTTCACCTTCGCGCCGATGAACCTGCTGCACTACCAGGCGAAGTTCCCAGCCCACAAGACCGTGAAGCTCACCGTGTCCTACAGCCAGTACGCGTTCATCGACACCAAGTCGCCGGCGAGCTACCAACTCGCCTACGTGCTGCATCCGGCCAGCCTGTGGGACAGCTTCGGGCCCATCCACCTGGACGTCAAGGCGCCCGCGGGCGTGAAGGTCGTCGCCTCGTCGCCTCTGACCGCCGGCGAGGGCGGCTACACGGCCGTGCTGAAGGACAAGACCGGCGAGTTGTTCGTTGCCATCGACAAGGCGGAGTGGGATGACGTGGCGCGCCCGGTGGAGACGGCCGCGGCGAGGAAGTAGCGAGCCTGGAACGGGGGGAGGCTGAACTGGAACGCGGCCGTTCTGTGGGGAAGCGCCCTGCGGTTGCGTACTGAATGACGATTTGGGGAATTTGCGGGTTTCCTGTTGACAGCCCTGGGATGGAAGGGTAGCATCCCATCGACTGGTCTGCATCGACTGGTCCGAACGGGATGCACCCGTTCGTTGAAATGCTTAAGAAAGACCAGCTATAGGCAGTCAAGCATGAATTGAACGAATTCATGGCTAAGCTCTTTGACATGTGAATATTCCTCAGGATCTGGCCGGGCAGGCTTCGGGGACGTAGTCGCGTTGGTCGGTGAGGATTCGCCAACTGATCCGGCAGACCTTGACGGCAACGGCCGTGACGGCAGCCAGGTGGTGAAGGTTCGCCTGTCGCTTGCGGAGGTAGAAGTCCCGCAGATGGCCTTCCCGGCGGACCGCCAGGTGGGCCATGGCCCACAGCGTTTGGCGTAGGACGGGCGAGCCTCGTTTGCCGATGTGCCGGCGTGGCGCTTCGTACTGTCCGGTCTGGAAGACCACGCTGTCCAGTCCGGCAAAGGCCACCAGTTGGTCGGAGGACGGGAAGTTGTTGATCGGATCGGTCTCGCCATAGAGGCTGGCGGCCCGGATGGAGTTGGCTCCCGGCAGGGTCAGGAGGTACCGGGGCAGACGGTCGGCCTGGGCCTGGATGTCGGCATCGAGTTGCTCTCGGACGGGTCGCAGGGCGTCCAAGGTGGTCAAGAGGGAGCGAATGCTGAGACGGGCGCCCTCCAGGCCCCGCCTCATGCCCACGGAAGTTCGGGCAGCTTGCAGGATCTCCTGGGCCTTGACGCCTGCGAACCTGCCGCGGGAAGCCCGTCGGATCAGGTCGGCCAGGGCCTGCTCGTCCATGGCCAGCACGTCGGATGGCGTCGGGGCGGCGGCCAGGAGTTGCCGGCCCGTGGGGCCGAAGGGATCGGTGAAGAACTCTTCGTATTCCGGCCAGACAGGCTGAAGCCGCGACCAGATCAGTTGCTTGATCCGCGAGCCTTGGCGGACCAGAGCGTAGCGAAGACGAGTGAGTTGGCGACAAGTCATGGCCAGCTCGCCCGGGACCAGAGCCGGGTGGTAATCGCCGTTCTTCATCAGGATGGCGATGTGATGGGCGTCGATGCGGTCGGTCTTGCACTTGCGGATGCCCATGGCCGCCTGCTGGGCGGTCTGAATGGGATTGAGCACGACCACGCGGTAGCCCTGACGGGTAAGGAAGTCGTGCAGGCCGTACCAGTAATGCCCGGTGGCTTCCATACCGACCAGGACCTTGGCCGGCCCGCCGGCTTGCTGGAGACGAGCGAGGATCAACGGGTATCCCGTGGCGTTATTGAGGAAGGACTGAGAGCGAACCAGAGGCTTGCCTTCGGCGTCGATGACGCAGGCGACGTGCTTGTCTTTGCCAACGTCGATGCCGCAGAATCGTGTGTGCTTGGCTTGCATGGGTAAGTTCCTTGTTGCCTTCAATCGAGGGCTCCCGGCGCGATCTCAGCCCGCAACCTCATTGGTGATCCGGGGCGTTCCCTGAAAGGGTCCCCAACCAGCTCATACGCGGCCTTCTGAGAAAGGCCAGGGCGCGGCAGTCTTTCTTTCGAGGCCGAACCTCAAGGAGCGTATCGCCGCCTATGCCCTGATCGAAGTGGTGAGTTGGGATCAGACCGTCTTGAGCGTCAGCAGTCCCGAGAGGCTCTTGCCGAAGTCGGGCGGCTGACCGTCCACGGGAAGCACTTGGTAGAAGCCGTTGGGCGACAGGACGCTGTAGGGCTGGAAGGCAATGAGCTTCATCCCGATGAGCCGATCCCTCGCCACCTCGAACTGCTGGAAGTCCAAGCCCAGGCAATCGCTGATCTTCTCCTTGCGGTAGAAGCTCACCCCGTTGCGATCGGCGGCCAGGACCAGGAACAGATACAGGCTCTGATCGTGGTGAGTCATGACTGGCAGGAAGCCGTTGCGGAGCAGGCGGTGGTCGATCCAGGCGAAGGATTCTTCGATCCGTCGCACGCGCTGGGGCTGCGGAAGGAAGTACTTTGACATAGAAGAGGATCTCCATGTGAGGCCGGCGACCTGGGTGCTCGTGCCAGAGCAAACCGCCCAGGCTGCCGATCTTCATGGTCCCCGCCCGTCGGCCCGCCCACGCGACGTAGTTGAGGCAAAAGCCGTTTTTCGGCAGATTTTCGCACAAAGTCACGCCCGGGTCGACGGGCTGCGCCCCCTGAGGAATATCCACCACGACGGAAGAACAAGTGGAACTACATCCACCCAGTGCGCCCCCCTTGGGGCAAGAACAAGTGGAAGAAAAACCAGCAGTCTTCATCGACTGCACTATATGAGGA
>CAYWTX010000301.1:0-9363 GCA_964461295.1 uncultured Planctomycetaceae bacterium
CCGCCCGTCCAGCCGGACAAGAGGGCAGGTCTTCACTACAGCCGTCTGGCGAACGCCGTTCGACGGAATGCTGAATGATTGCGCGGAAAAAATTCTGCAAACCCCCCGCCGCGGGGGGGGAACTGCGAAAGTTGGGCTAGCTCGATGCAGCTTTCAGGACGTTCCATGCCGGGGATTCTACCCTCCCCCGCCCGCGACGGGAGCGGAATCGCCGATTGTCGCTCGCTCAACTCCTCTGCACGGCTCCTGGCCCGGTTCGCCTGCCGCCAGAGCCCGCGGGGCCGGAACCTGCCCGCCGGCCGGCCGGGCAATCCCAACTCCACCACGCCGGCCTCGCTTGAGACGGACGCTGGCGTGACGCGCGCCGACGCGATAGACTCTCGGGCGTCTGGGTGGCGTTGGGCCGGAGGCGGCTGCAAGTCCCGATGGTGCGTCGGGACAGTCGTGGCGCCGAAGGTTCTCGGCGTGGGGATCGCCGCGTGGTCGGGAAAATCGGGTAGTTGGGTGCACGGCGGAAGCATGAGAGACGGCAGGCGGTCACTTCTGGCGACGATGGCGGCTGTGATGTTGGCGGCCTCGGGCTCGCGCGGGCCGGCAGAGGTGATCCGCGCCACGCCGGCCGACTACGAGGCCAAGGCCCGTGCCCTCAACCCCGGCGACGCCTTGCTCTTGGAGGCCGGCGAGTACAAGAGCTTGCTGCGGCTGGCGAGCCGCCACGGGCGACCGGATGCGCCGATCACCGTCGCGGGTCCGGCTGGGCCGCTGGAGGCTGTGTTCATCGGGAAGAAGGGCGCCAACACCCTGGAGTTGTCCGATTCCAGCTACATCGTCGTCAAGAGGCTGACGTTCGACGGCCAAGGCGTCGCCGACGACGCGATCAAGGCGGGCGACGGCAAGCTGCGCCCGGTCCATCACATCACGCTTGAAGGCAACGTGATCCGCAATCACGGCCAGCGCCAGACGTTTGTCGGCATCAACGCCCAGGTGCCTTGCTGGGACTGGGTGATCCGGGGCAACACCATCCTTGGAGCCGGCACGGGGATGTACCTCGGCGACTCGGGGGGCGTCTTTCCGTTCGTCCGGGGGCTCATCGAGTACAACCTGGTGAAGGACCCCAAGGGCTACTGCCTCCAGATCAAGCACCAGAACCGGCGGGCCGAACTGGATGGCCTGCCGACAGAGCCGTCGGAGACGATTCTCCGCTACAACGTCTTCACGAAAAACGAGGCGGTCGGCGAGATTGGCGACCGGCCAAGCGTCCTCATCGACGGCCTGCCCGATTCGGGTCCGGGCTCGCGCGACAGGTATCACGTATACGGCAACGTTTTCCTCAACAATCCGCGGGAGTCCCTCTTCCAGGGAACCGGGCGGATCAGCTTGCACGACAACATCTTCGTGTCCTCCAAGCTCCCTTGCGTGACGATCCACCCGCATTCGGGCAAGACGCCCAGGAGCATCCGCATCTACCACAACACCATCGTGACCGAGCGGGAACCCATCCGCGTCGTCGGGGCCGAACCCGATGCCGAGGTGGTCATCGCGGGCAACCTCATCGCCAGCGACCTCCTCCGCCAACAGATGCGCGTCCGCATGGGCAGCAACCTGCTGCTGGGCCTCGGCGCAGCCGACCAGTTCTTCGCCTCGCTGAGCCCCTGGCCCGACAGGATCGATCTCCAGCCGAGAGAACTGCCGGGCGCGGCGATCCCCGACGCCGTGTTGGGGATCCTTGCCGAGGACATCGACTCGGGGATCGACTTCGCCAGGAAGCCGAAGACCCGCTGGAGCTACTGCGGCGCCTTCTCGCAAGCCTTCGGCAAGCCGCAGCCTGTCCTCAAGCTCGCGGGACCCGACGCCGCCGCCGACTTGCCCCCGCCGACTTCCTCCCCGGCGCCCGACCCGACCTCGCGAGCGACCCGACCCGCGGGCGTCACTTCAGGAACGACAGAGGACACCAGAAGACCCAGTAGATGAGCCCCACCGCGACGACGAGCGCCCCGCTGACGAGAACTTCCACCAGCGCCAGGCGAGCCCATCTCTCCTGTCCCCGGCGAAGGGGGCGGGTGGCGCAAACGATCACGCCGGCGCAGAGAGCGATGGCGACAATGCTCCGCCCCCCCACCCGAATGTGTCTTGCGGGAACGACCACTCGCACGCTGTCGCCGCTGGACATCCGATCGCTGACGGCGCCACCGGCCGACCAGCCCGCGGCCCCGGCGGCGCAGGCCAGCAACACCAACCCCGCGACGAGCCGATAGCGATACCGCGGCCTTCGCACGGCGCCGACCCACAGTCGCCCGACGCTGCTGCCCGCGGGTTTCGTCTGCGGCATCGCCATTCCTCTCCGCTCGCTGGCTGAGGGCTATCGCAGCCCCAGCAGGTTGAAGCCCAGAGCGCACTCGACGAAGACCATCGCCCAGACGGCCAGGACCAGGCCGCTGACACAGAAGAACGCCAGGCCCGCGGATCGCAGTTGCCCCCGCGACCTGGTGGCCGCGGCCAAGGCGTAGACGCACGAAGCGGCCAGACAGGCCAGGATGCCCACTCCCGCCATGCCTCCCCAGCTTGAGTCCCTCAGCGCCGTCAGCGACGTGTCCGTTCCGTCTTCCCCGGCCATGTACAGGCCGATGACCTTGGCCATGGCCCAGATGATCCCGCCCATTGCCAGCAGCAGGAGAACCATGCTGCGGCGGATTTTCGCCCACACGCGCGTGTCGTCCCGCTCCAGCTCGCGGCGGATGGCGTCGTTCATCTCCATGGCGTTCCTCAACGACAGTGTCTGCCCGTCCGGATAGGCTAGTGAGCACCCGGCGGATGTCAAGTGGCTGTCTTCGAAGCGAACCGCGGCGCGGAGCGCGGAGCGGAGCGCGGCGCCCGCTGCCGCAGCTTCCGCGCATGGGCCAGCCGCTTCCCGCGTGCCTCCGAGGACACGCCGGGGTTGCACTTCTTAGTGGTGAGACACAATGGCATCGCCCTGTCGGATGGAGTTGACCTATGCCGGCAATCACCGGAGTGATCACAGGCGACAGACCCCAGCCGCTTGCCGTTGCGTTGGCGATGGCGGCCGTGGCGGCCGTTCCGGGCACGGCCTATACGGCAGGCCCGGCGGGGGCACGCGGGCGACCCGCGGCGGACAGTGCGGCGACGGCCGCTCGCCGTCCGGCCGACGAAACCCCTTCGGCGCCGTTGGACTGGCGGCGCGCCGTCGCGGCGGCGGGCGTGCGGGAGATTGTCTTCGCCGTGCGGGCCGCGGGGCGCGACGAGTGGCACTACTACGCCAACTTCGGCTACGAGATCAGCCCCGACCCGTCGTTTCAGATTCCGCCCGGCCAGGCATGGCGCTACGCCGGGCACGCCGGCCGGAGGTTCGGGACCGTCTGGAAGTACGGCGGCAAGGGCGGGCGCCTGGCCCGCATGGACCTGCGCAGCGGCAAGGTGACGGCCCTGCTGGACGACCCCAACGGCGATGTCCGCGACCCTTGTGTGCACTACGACGGCCGGCGGATCCTGCTGGCGTACCGCAAGGGCGGCACGGACCAGTACCACCTGTACGAGATTGGCGCCGACGGCGCCGGCCTGCGCCAACTCACCGACGGCCCATGGGACGACGTCGAGCCGACGTACGCGCCCGACGGTTCGATCGTTTTCGCCTCGACGCGGGCCAGGCGGTTCGTGCCCTGCTGGAAGACGCCGGTGGCCATCCTCCACCGCTGCGACGCCGATGGGCGGAACATCCGGGCACTGTCCAGCAACGTCGAGCACGACAACTCGCCCTGGATGCTCCCCGACGGCCGGGTGGTCTACACCCGCTGGGAGTACCTCGACCGCTGCGACATGAAGTTCCACCACCTCTGGTCGATGTACCCCGACGGGACGGGGCAGATGGTGTTCTTCGGGAACATGCGCCCCAACGACGTGATGATCGACGCCAAGCCGGTCCCGCCATCGCCCGCCTCCGGGCAAGCGGGCGCGGGCAAGGTGCTGGCCATCTTCTCCTCCGGCCCGGGCGAACACGGCAAGCCCGAGCACCGCGGGGCCGTGGTCGTCGTCGATCCCGACGCCGGCCCGGACGAGAAGGGAGCGGTCCGGTACATCACGGCGCCGACCAAACCCTACGGCGACGGGTATCGCGACCCGTTTCCGTTGTCGGCGGACCTGTTCCTGGCGGTCCGCGACCAGCCTGGCGGCAGCAGCCTGGTCCTGCTCGACGCCAACGGCGCGCAGGAGACCGTCCACACCCTTGCCGACCGCTCGCTGCTCCTGCACGAGCCGCGCCCCCTGAAACCGCACCCGCGCGAGCCGGTCCTCGCGTCGCGCACGAACCTGGCGAACGAAACCGGCGTCGTGGTGCTCAGCGACGTGACCCATGGCCGGAACATGAACGGCGTCCGGCCGGGCGAGATCACGAAGCTGCTGGTCCTGGAGCAGTTGCCCAAGCCGTGGAACTGCAACGCCGGACCGGACATGATCACGTTCGGCACGCATATCTGGGGTGAGAGCGGGACCTACACGCTCAGCCGCATCCTCGGCACCGTGCCGGTGCAGGCCGACGGCTCGGCCTGCTTCGAGGTCCCCGCCCTCCGCAGCCTGTTCTTCGTCGCCTTGGACGCCAACAACCTGGCCGTCAAGCGGATGCAAAGCTTCTGCACGGTGATGCCCGGCGAGACGGCCGGCTGCGTCGGCTGCCACGAGAACCGCCAGGACACTCTGCGCGAGAGCCGCGCCCTGCTGGCCACGCGGAAGCCCGCTCGCATCGAGCCCGTCGCCGGCGTGCCGGAGATACTCGACTACCTGCGCGACATCCAGCCCATCCTGGACAAGCACTGCGTGCGCTGCCACGACGGCCGGGCCGAGCCCGGCAAGGGAGCGGCCGTGAATCTCAGTTCGCAGCCGGTGGAGTACAGCAAGCAGGACCCGCGCCGGTATGCCCGCGGCTACCTGACGCTGGTGGCGCGGAAGCAGAACGACTGGGTGGCCCACGCATGGAACAAAGACGGCAACCGCCCGCCGCGGACGCTGGGCAGCTCGGGCAGCCGCCTGATGAAGCTCATCGACGGCAGCCACTACCAGGCCCGCCCCTCGGCGCGGGAGCAGGAGTTTGTGCGGCTGTGGATCGACACCAGCGCGACCTACGCCGGCACGTACGCGGCCCTGGGCGGGATGGAAGGCCCGTACCACGTGCCGACGTTCCGCCCCAACGAGCACTATGTCCGCGAGATGAAGCGATACGGCGTCCTGCCGGCGACGTTCGACCTCGCCAAGGACCCGATCAACGTCTACGAAACCGACCAGACCTACTGGCGGTCGTTCTGGCACACCGGCGGAGTAAGGTAGGAGGCGGTCTGTGAAGAACCGTATCGCTGTGTGCGGAGAAACATGGCGGGGGTTCGGCGGTTCATCGTAGCGACGTTCGTGCGGTCGGTCGGCGAAGGCGGGCAGGGAGCGGTGGCATGGCGGTCAGGCCAGGCATAGTCCGAATGGCGTTAACGGGTGCGGCTGTCGTGGCGGCCCTTGCGGCGGAGGCGCCGGCCGACGACTGGCCGGTGTGGGGCGGGCGGAACGACCGCAACATGGTCTCGCCGGAGACGCACTTGCCGGACCTGGCCGACGAAGCGAACACGCCGTGGCAGAAGCTGCACGAGACGCCACTGGTCCGGTGGCGACACAAACTGGAGGGCACCACGTACGGCACGCCGACGGTGGCGGGCGGGTGCGTCCACGTGGGCACGTGCCTGGGCAAGGGCGCCGACCTTCGCGAGGCCGTCGAGTGCCTCGACGAGGCGACGGGCGTGCTCCTGTGGCGATGGACGTCCCCGGTGCGGATGCTGATCGACCCGAACCGCCCGGCCCCCCACTCCTACGCGGTGAACGACGCGCCGCCCCTGCGCGCCGCGGGCGTGTGCTCCTCCCCGGCCGTCGAGGACGGGCGAGTCTACTTCGTCAGCAGCCGGGGCAAGGTGGTCTGTCTGGACGCCGACGGCGCGCCGCCGTCCGGACCGGGGACGCCGGCGACGGCGACGTCGCGCCCCGCCGCGTCTCAGCCGGGCGGCGCCGCCACGTCGCGCCCGGCGCGAGTCGTCTGGGAACTCGACCTGTGGAGCGATCCGAACGTGCTGGCCCGCCCGGCGGACCTCTTCAGCAGCAGCGTGCTGCTCCATGGCCAGTTCGTCTACGTCTGCACGTCCAACGGCGTGGACCAGAACTGGAAGCAGAACAAGTACCCCGCCCGCGTCAGCACGCCCAGCCCGGAGGCCCCGAGCCTGATCGCGCTGGACAAGTCCACTGGGCGCCTGGCGGCCCGCGACCGTGAAGGGATCGGCCGGCGGGTGTACCAGGGGCAGTGGTCCTCGCCGTCGCTGGGCCAGGCGCCCGGGCGGACGCTGGTGCTCTACGCCGGCGGCGACGCCGTGCTGTACGCCTTCGAGGCGCTGGCCGAGCGGCCCGGCGGCGTCGCCACGCTCAAGAAGGTCTGGTCGTTCGACTGCCTCCCGGCGGAGTACAAGACCCGCGACGCCAACGGCGTGCCCGTCGATTTCCGCCTGGGCGACAGGGATGTCAAGGGAAGCCTCAACAAAGGCGACGGCCTCTACGTCGGTCCCAGCCACGTCATCGCCACGCCCGTCTTCCACGACGGGCGGGTGTACGTGGCGCTGGGGCGCGACCCCCGCCACGGCCGGGGACGCGGGGCGCTGCACTGCATCGACGCGGCGAAGACGGGCGACATCACGGCCACGGGCGCCGTGTGGTCCTATCGCGACATCGAGTGGTCGATCTCGACGGTGGCGGTTGTCGGCGGGCTGGTCTACGCCGGCGACGTCGGCGGGCGGCTGCACTGCCTCGACGCCCGCACCGGCGCCGTCCGCTGGGTGCACGGCCAGGGCGCCCGCAACAGCGCCGCATAGGCCTCGCCGCTGGCCGCCGACGGAAGGGTCTACTTCCCGACGCGCAGCGGCCTGCACGTCCTGGCCGCCGGGGCAGAGAAGAAACCGATCTGCCAGGCCCCGCTGGGGGGCGAATGCACGCCGGTGGCCGCCAACGGCACGCTCTACCTCGTCTCCCGCGGGTACCTGTGGGCGCTTCGGGGCAGCGGGGGCAGACCGGGGCCGGCGGGGTTGCGGGTTTCATCCGAGCCGTAACGATAGTTGACGAAGATCGCGGGCCCAGCGCAGCCCGCCCTGTTCTCGTGCCGCGAGCGCCAGCGGCGGGAGTCCTGCCGCCAAATCGCCGCTGCCTTCAGCCTGCCGCGTTCCTTCTGGTATCCTGTCCGGCGTGTTTCCTTCCGATGACACCATCGCGGCGATCTCCACCGCTGCCGGCTCGGCCGCTCGGGCCATCGTGCGCGCCAGCGGCCCCGACGCCGTCGCCATCGCCGGCCGGTTGTTCACGCCGGCCGGCGGTTCGCTCGCCAGCCTCGGCGGCTTCCGCGCAGCCGACGGGCGCGTCCATGTCCCGGCCCTGGAACTGCCCGCGCGGGCATACGTTTTTCGCGCCCCGCGGAGCTACACGCGTCAGGACGTCGTCGAGCTGCACGTGCCCGGCAGCGCCGTCGTGGCCTCCGCCGTGCTGGAGGCGTTCTTCGCCGCCGGTGCCCGCGCCGCCCGGAGCGGGGAGTTCACCGCCCGCGCGTTCTTCTCCGGGCGGCTGGACCTGTCCGCCGCCGAGGCTGTCGCCGACGTGATCGACGCCGCCAATGACGCCCAGCTTCGCGCCGCCATGGCGGCGCTGGGCGGGCGGGTGAGCCGGCTCGTTCGCGGCGCAGCCGAGGACATCGCCGAAGTGCTGGCCTCCGTCGAGGCATCCATCGATCTGGCCGAGGAGGAGATCGCGCTGGCCGCGCCGGCGGACCTGGCGGCCGAATTGCACGCCACCGCCCGGCGGCTCCGCGCGCAGGCGGACAACGCCCGCGCGATGAGCGACTCGGCCGAACTGCCTCGGATCGTCCTGTGCGGCCGGCCCAACGTGGGCAAGAGCTCGCTGCTGAACGCCTTGAGCGGGCAAGACCGTGCAATTGTTTCAGCCGCGGCGGGCACGACGCGAGACGTGCTCAGCGCGACGCTGGACCTGGACGGCGCGCCGGTGCTGCTGCAGGACGCCGCCGGGCTGTGGAGCGGCGCGGGCCGGCACGATCCCCAGGCGAAGGGGACCGGTCGCCCGGATACCGGCTCGGTCGCTCCCACAGGCGGCATGGCTTCTTCGCTCGCCGCTGCCGCCGACAGCGCCTCGCGCCATGCCGTCGCCCGCGCCGACGTCGTCTGCTTCGTCTACAACGCGCCGGACGGTCTCACGCCCGACGACGAGATACTGCTTGCGGAACTGCGATCCCACAACCCCCGCGCACCGCATATCCTCGTCGCCAACAAGTCCGACCTGTTGCGCGGCGGCCGGCAACTGGCGCCCCGTCCCCATCGGCAGCCCAATGGGCAACCGACAGCCGACAATCGGCAATCCGCCCCGCGGGCGATCGCCGCTTCAGCCCTCACCGCCGCCGGCTTGGAGGAACTCAAGGGCGCGATGGGCGACCTCCTCCACCTCCACGCGTCCCGAAGCGGCGAGGCCCTCGGCCTGCACGACCGCCAGCGGCGCTGCATCCTCGCCGCCGCCGAAGCCGCGGTCCGCGCCGCCGGGCTTCTCGCGGCCGCACCGACCGTCGCCGACGTGGCCGAACTGGCCGCCGTCGAGCTGCGCGACGCGCTGGCCCAACTCGCCCTTGTCAGCCCCGATTGCCCCCACATCGTCGCCGACGATGTCCTCGGCCGCGTCTTCTCGCGCTTCTGCGTGGGGAAATAGGGGGTGGCGGGGATGGAAGCGATGGAGCAGAAAGGAGAGACGAGGGAAAGGCGCGCCATACACGCGCGCGAGCACGCGTTTCACGGCAATCGCGCTCAATCCGGATCACGTCGTCAGAGCCTCAGGTTCTTCTCCCCGCAACTCCTTCCCATCCCTTTCGTCCCCTTCATCCCTGCTATCTCTCCTCCCCCGTTCGGCGGCAGGGCTTGCCCGCGCGGTACAGTTCCAGGCGCTTCTCGATCTTCTTCGCCAGGTCGGCGTTGCCCGCCGCGGCCGCCAGGCTGCGCGCCTCTTCGGCCGCGTTGACCGCCCCCTGGAATTGTCCCGCCTCGGCCAGCGCCGCGGCCAGGCTGTCCACCGACTCCGCCCGCTTCAAACTCGTCAGCTCGCATGCCCGGCGGGCCAGGTTCACCGCCTCGGCCGCGTTGCGCAGCCTGCCATCCGTCGAAGTCGCCAGCACCCACGCCAGGCCCTCCATCGCCTCCGGCCAGGCCGGGCGCACCTGGAGCGCCTGGCGATACTGCACGACGGCCTCGCGATCGCGCGCCCGCCGCGCCAGCAGCACCGCCAGGTTGTAGT
>CAYWTX010000302.1:0-8460 GCA_964461295.1 uncultured Planctomycetaceae bacterium
GGGATCGACTTGGGGATGTCCAGGACCAGGAACCAGCCGTCGCAGATGCCGCCGCCAAAGCCTTTCTGTAGCGGATTGACGGCCGGCGTCGGCGTCACCAGGCCGTAGTTGTCGCCGTCCTTGCCCGCGCCGCAGAGGAACACGGCGCGTCCCCGCCCGTTGGGCGAGCCGGTATGGATGCCCCACTCGCTGCTGTCGCCCACCTCGGCCATGCCGGCGCCCGGTACGATCGAGGAGTATCGCACGCCGGTCAGGTCGGCCGTGAGAACGGCGACGTAGCTGCCGCCCGGTTCGGTGCTCGACAGGCAGTTGGGAGTCTGGCGCAAACCCCAGGCGCTGCCGCCGGCGAAGCACGTCGAACCGTCGTCGGCCTGGGCGGTGCGCGATATCCCCGCGCCGTTGGCCTTGCCGCCGTACTGCGAGCACCAGAGCGTCCAGCCCGTCACCTGGTAGTCGCCGGGCTCGATCCGCATCAGGTAGGCGAAGCTGGTGGCCCCGGCGCCGGCGGTGGTCAGTCCGCAGCCGCGCGAGCCAACCCCGCGCCGCACGTCGGTGGGCTGGCAGTGCCCGACGGAGTTGCCGCCGTCGGACCAGAGGACGACCACGATGTTGCCGTTGCGGTCGTGGCTCACCCGCCGCACCGCGGTGTCCGAGACCAGCCGGCAGTTGTCCAGGCCCACGTACGGGCCGCCCCAGTCCATGAACTGGTACCGCAGGCGGCCATCCGGATACAGGATGTTGAGGATCGGGCATCGCCACGGCTCTCTGCCGGTGCCCCAGTTGTGTTCGCCGCCGCGGACGACCTCGCCGTTGAGCGGGCTGACGGAGTTGCGCATGCCCAGGCCGCCCGGCACGACGACGCTGCTCAGCAGCTTGCCGCCGGCGTCATAGGTGCGAAGGTCGGCCAGGCTGGCGACCACCGATCCGTCGCGCTTCAGGGCCAGGCGCGGCGCAAAGGCGGGGCCGCTGACGACGCGCACCCACAGCACCTTCCCCAGGTCGGCGCTCAACTTGGCCACGAACGTCTGCCGGCAGGACGCCCCCTTGGCCTCCTCGTCGGCGACGGCTATCGCCTTGTCCGAATCGCCCGACAGCCCCGCGGCGCCGTCCTCGGCCCGCCCGGCGATGTACACGCTGCCGTCGGAGGCGACCTCGCAGGCCGTGATCGCGCCGCTGCCCCAGCCCAGCCGGCTGGCCGACACGATCTTCGTCATCCCCGCATCGAGCTTCACCACGAACCCGGTAACGCCCGCGTCCGTCCACGAGACCTTCTCGTACCGCTGCTGGCCGAGCTGATCGACAACGGGCGCCTTCGTCTGCCTGTCAACCATGGGCTTGGGCGCGTACGGGGGCGGCTTGGAATGGTCAGTCCCGAGCGTCCTGATCGGCACGCACAACTCGAAGTCGCCGCCGATGGCGTTGCCCGCGAGGACCAGGCTGCCGTCGGCCTGGAAGCCCGCGTCCACGAGCCACTCGTTGCCCTTGCCGCCGACGAAGCTGGCGGCCACCACCTCGGCGCGGTCTTCCCGGTTGGGCCAGTATTGCATCGCCCCGCCGCTAATCCCCCTTGCCGTACGCTTCTGGCCGGGAGGCACGACCGGAGCCCGCGGCGAATCCCCCTCGCTTGCGGCCGCAACCATCACCGACGCCCCGACGACGATCGCACAAGCCATCACTTCGCATTCGCGCCGCATGTCCATGGTTCACGTTCCTTCTCTCAGGATACTTGGGATGGTTCGCTCTCTCCGAGGCACGTCGCCGCCCGCACAAGTTCGTAACAGCACCGCGCCCGGAAAGGTGTCGCCGCATCTGTCATCCCCCGCCCGCCCGGCCGCCTGGTCCGAGCTCGACGGCTTCCCGCCCGTAAAGCCCTCTCTTCGCCCCCGAAGCGGGGCGATCGATGACAGACGCGGGCGCAAGCCCGTGGAAACCTCCATCATCCCGCCCTTCCGGCCTTCCTTCATTCCACCCTCGCGCCGTCCGCGCCCTTGGCGGGCAGTTGGAACTGCGTCGGTTGCAGGACGGGCACCTGGCCAGTCTGGCGTCTGCCGGGCTCGATCTGCCACTCCAGCCGGATGGGCCCCTTGCTGCGCCGGCAGAAGAACCCCGCCCGGCCGGCAGACACCGGCTGTGCGCCGAGGCACCGCGATCCGTCGTAGCCGATGACGCTCACCGGGCCGCTCACGCCGGGCGGCGGCAGCACCGTGGCCGCGAGCTTCGAGCCCCGGCTGGCGTCGCGCCAGAACACCCAGATCTGCCCGCCGGCGGTGACCAGGGCGAGGTCCTGCGCGCCGTCGCCGTTGAAGTCGCCCATCACGCCGGCCTGCTGGCCTTGCCGGGCGGCTTCGGCGCCCTTCAGCGTCGTGGTGTCCGCGTCGATCTCCGGGGCGTAGCCGAAGCAGCGGAACCCGCGGTTGAAGTACGGCTGGAAGCCGACGTTCGGCGACAGCAGCACGAACTCCTGGCGGCCGTCGTTGTTCAGGTCGCACCAGGCCGCGGCGACGGTCTCGCTGGCGCCGGAGTTGTAGTCCACCTCGCCGGCCTCGCGAAGCACATCGAGGAACTTGCCCCCGCCGAGATTCGCCAGCAGCGCGCACGCCCGCTTGCGAGGCACGAGAACGTCCAACAAGCCGTCGGCGTCGAAGTCGCCGGCCAGCGGCGCGGCCGAGCCTTCGCCCAGCGCAACCTTGCAGGCCAATGCCGGCGCCGCCAACCGCCCGTCCCCGCCTCCCTTGCAGAACCACACTCCCTCGGCGCGGACCTGGAGCACGTCGCAAATCCCGTCGCCGTCGAAGTCGGCCGCCAGACCCGGCCGGGCAGCGCCCGCCCCGTCGGGCGGGCCGGCCAGGCGCACGGCCGTGAATTTCCCCTCGCGGCCGGGCGACAGCAGGTCGGCCGCGCCGGCGGCGCTCACCAGCAACCCGTTGCCGGCGCCAAGCCCAATGGCCGCCAGGCCGATGCACTCGCCCGTCGGCCTGTAGTCCAGCGGCTTGGCCTCCAGCTTGCCGTCGGCGCCCATGAGCAGCAGCGTGATCCCGCGGCCATCGGTGCAGGCCAGGTCCGCCCGCCCGTCGCCGTTGAAGTCGCCGCAGACGGCCGAACGCGACCTGGTGGTCAGGCCGACCTGGGCGGTCACGTCGGCCATTTTGCCGTCATCGCCGGCGCGGAAAAGCCGGTCGCCGGCGTCGGCCAGGACGAGCAGCGAGGGCCTGCGCGGTTCCCACAGTGGCACGGCCAGGCAGGCGTGGGCCCTGCCCTTGACCTCGCCGAGCTTCTCGTCGCCGCCCCACTGGACGCCGACCTTGACGGGCACCTCGGCCCGCGAATCGTTCCCCACGTAGTCGATGACCCGTTCGAGCATGGCCGCGCTGCCGGCCCAGACGGTCTTGATGTCGAGCTTGTCCTCGCTCAGCTCAAGCTGGTCGCCGGCAGCCTTCAGGGCGAACCAGGTCAGGCCGATCTGCATCGCGCCGAGCGGCTTGCCGTCGCCGCCGGCCGCCGCCGCTTCCCGCGCCGCGGAGAAGTCGCCCAGGAACAGCACCGCCGGCTTGGCGCTTCCGCCCAGGGCGTCCGCCAGGTCCCTGGCCGCCTTGGGGCTGGCGCGGTCCACCACCAGGGCCAGCTTCGCGGGAGCGTCGCCTTTGAGGGCTCGCACGCCGGAAACGATCAGCACCCCTTTGCCGTCCGCCGCCACCTCCAGGCGCACCACCGTCTTGGCGTGGTTGACCAGTTCGATCGGCGTGTAGTTGGGGTTGATCAGAGCGCCGGCGGGCGATCCAAGCAGGACCACCATCGCCGCCGCGGCCAGGCACTGAAATGCCTTGTCCATCCGTACCTCACGTTGTCCAGCCCCGTGCGGGCGGCGCATCACGGCCCGGCCGCCTTTGCCGCGGCGGCTCGACTCGTTTCCGTTGCGGCCTTGTACACGTCGGCGACCAGCTCGCGCAGGTCCTGGCGGCGCTGGCCGCGATTGTCGAGGTTGACCGCGGTCAGGAACGTCTCGACGGCGGTGTTGGCGCGGTCCCAGAGTTCGGTCTTCCCGGCCGGCGGGCCCAGCACGACCTCGTACTGCTTGGGCCGGAAGCTGCCGACCGCCTCGCCGGAACTCTCCAGATCGCGGAATTTCCCGCGGAACGTCCCCTTGAGGTCCTCGCCTTCCAGTTCGGTCTCGACCACGAAGCTGCCGGAACCGCCTGGAACCCAAGCATCGTCGTTGAGCGTCACGTCCACCTCGAACTTCATCTTCTTGCCGGTGCGGGTGCACTTGGCCGTTCCCTTGCCGATGCCGCCGGTGTTCCACGACGGCGCGTAGGGGCGCACGATGATCTGGTCGCCGCGGAAGACCAGCGTTACCTCCAGTTCCGTGTCCTTGCCGCTCTGCGTGTGTCGCCGCAGGGCCTTGCCGAGAAACATCTCGGCCACGTCGCAACGCTCGACCGGCGGGGGGAAGAGCTTCTTGAGGTCCCGCCGGACCTCCAGGACGGCTTCACAGACCTGCACGCCCTCGCGCAGCATCTCGAATGGCCCGTTGGCGACGGCGCCGTGCGGCCCCGGCGCGGCGATGGCCCGCGGCGTGCTCCCGATCACGTTGCCAAAGGTCATGTAGTGGTTCAGCACGGCGACCCGCTTGCCGCCGGCCGTGACGTGGGGCCAGTAGTCCAGGCCCTTCCAGCAGAAGCCCTCGTAGCCGCCCCGGACGCTGAAGCCCGCCAAGGCGAACATCGCGTAGGGGCTTTGCTCCGCGACGTGATCGCGGGAGTTGCTGGTCACCGGGTGGTTGGGCACCGCCTGGCGGGAGCTGCCGATCCATCGGGCGATCTCCAGGTAGCCGGTGACCATGCCGTTAGGCTGCATGCGCTTCGCGCGGCTGAGGCCCCACTTGGGGCAGCCGCAGCCATGGGTCAGCGTGCGCCACTCGGCCCACGGGGCAACCTTGTTGAAGAACTCCACGGTGGCCGGCAGCGGGATCGAGTCGCCGCCGGTCCCCAGCAGGATGCCGTCCTCGCGCCAGCCCAGCTTCTTGACCCGCTCGCGCACGCCCTCCAGCGTGGCGCGCCACAACTCCTCCGTGCCGGGGTCGCCGAACGGCGGAAGCTCGACCGTCACCAACTCGCCGCCCCGGAGCTCCTTGACGACCACGCTCTGCCGCCCGGTCTCCACCTCGCCTCGGGCGGGCCACGTCCACACCTGCACCGAGAACAGCAGCGGCTTGCCCACGATCCTGTCGTACAGCCCCACGTAGCGGTCGAAGAACTTGAACTCGGGCACGTACTTGCCCCCCTCGCGCCGGAAGACGATGACCGGGTCGTCGCCGAGGTAGCTGCGCGCGACCGCCTGCACCCCCAGGACGTTGTTGCCCACCAGCGCCATCAGCCGGAACGAGTGCTCGATGAGCCTGAAGTGCTCGTCGGACCACATCGGCACTTTGTAGTAGCCCGCGACGGACTCGGGGGATTGCAGCATGTTGACGACGCCCTTCCATTCGCGCGGGCTGCCCACGCGCCAGCCGTGGACGGTCAACTCGACGGGCAACGTCACCGCCTTGCCGATGCCCGTCAGCGCCAGCGTGCCGGAATACTTCCCCGGCGCCGCGTCCGTCGGGACCTGGAAGGTCAGCCAGATCGGCTGAACGATGGCCCCGTCGACGGGCCCGTCCAGCAGCGGCGTGCGGTCGGCCCCAAGGTGGACGTATCGCACGCCGGGGGCCGGCAGAGGCTTGCCGTCGGCGCCCGCCAGGTCGCTGGCGACGGCCTTGAGCCCGCGCAGCCCTGCCGGCGCCCGCACAACCACCTGCGCCGCGGCCAGGCCGTTGCGCGGAGCCGCCGCCACGACGCGCCCGGGGCCGCTCGCCAGGTCCGGGGCGCGGGTCCTGCCGTCGGCGACCAGCCAGGGATCCAGAACGAACACCTGCACGGCTTCTTCGGTGCCCGTGCGCAGAACCAGGCCGGCGGGGCTCGCCGCCGTCAGGCTGGCCGAGACCAGGCCCGCCGTGTCCCATGCCCCGCGGCCCTCCTGAGGCAGGTTGCCCGGGATCGCCGTGCGGTGCACTCCCACAGCCAGCACATTGACCCCGTTCTGGAGCAGCCCGGCGGGCAGATCGACGACCAGTTTCCGGATGCGGGCCTCGTAGCGGTCCCTGACGCTGGCCGGCGGGGCGGCCTTGCCGTAGTCGGGCAGCAGGGCCAGGCCGTCGGAACTGACGAACGCGTCGGGGGGGTAGTCATCGGCCAGGCTTCGCGGATCGAGCTTGCCCTTGGGCAGATGCTGGCGCGCCACTTCCTCGCCGTTGAGGTACACCACGACGCCGCCGCGATAGGCCAGCGACAGCTTCAGGCCCTTCACCTGCGCCGCGTCGCCGGCCAGGAACCGCCCGCGCGCGCACAACATCGCCACGCCCACCGGCTGCTCGCCGCCGTAGCCGCCGTACAAGGCGCCCTCCTGGAACGCCCATCGCGAGTCGTCCGCGGCGGCCTTCATCCAGTCCGCCTCCGGCGGCTTGGAGGTGAAGTCGCTGTTCCGGAGGATCCAGTTCTCGCCCACGGCCTGGTCGCCCGCGAGTTTCCTCGCCGTGCCGACGGCGGGAGCCCGCAGGACGGCGTGATAGCGCCAGACCGTCTGGCCGCCCAGGACCTCGGTCGTGCCCTGCGGCGGCGCCGCCGCCAAAGCCGAGCCGCTGGCCATCGATATCAACCACGAAACGCACAAACACGCCTTCGGTAAGTGCTGCATGACAGGCCTCCCAGTAGTGGAACATCTTCGTCGCCCGTTGGAGCCTTGTCAATCGCCTGCGGGTGTCGGCCCGGCCGCCTCGACGCGGGCGCCGCTAACGCGGCGCAGTTGCCCTGGTTGGCCGCAGGGCGAAGCCCGCCGCCCCGATCAGGCCCAGCGACGCCAGCGGCAACCACACGCGCAGCGGCTGGTGCGGCCAGAGGTCCAACAGCACGCCGCCCACGAACGGGCCCAGCGCCCAACCGACGGTTTCGGCCAGGCCGATGAAGCCCATGTACCGCCCCATCATCCCCGGCGGGGCCAGGTTCGCCGCCTCCGTGCTCGAGGTCGGCATGAACAGCACCTCGCCGGCCGTGATGATCGCCATCGACGCCAGCAGCCAGGCAAGCGACGTCGCGGTCGCCAGGCTGGCGTACCCCGCCGCGTAGAGCAGGCAGCCGGCGACCAGGGCCGCCCGTCCGCCCATCCGCCCCGCCAGGGCCGTCGCGGGCCATTGCAGCAGCACCACCATCAGCCCGTTGAGCATGTAGAGTTGGCCGATCTGAGGCTTGGTCACATGCACGTGTTCCGACGCAAACACGGTCAGCGTGCCGCTGAACTGCCCCACCAGCAGGTACATCGCCATCGACAGGAGGCAGAACACAAGGAACGGCCGATCTCGCCCGGCCCGCAGCACGCCGCGGAGTTGAAACTTCTCCGCCTCCGGCCTGGCGGCCGTCTCGCGGATCGCCAACTTCGCCAGCAGCAGCGCCGCCGCCGACGCGACGGCCGCGGCCAGGAACGCCGACGCGTATCCGACCGTGCCGACGAGCAGCCCGCCCAGCGCCGGCCCGGCCGCCCAGCCCACGTTCGTCCCGATGCGCAGCAGGCCGTAGGCGCTGGTGCGGCCGTTGCCCCGCGCCACGTCGGCCACGATCGCCCGCACGGGTGGCCCCAGCACGCTGCCGGTGAACCGCACCGCCAGAAACCCCGCCGCCACCAGCAGGAAGTGCGCCTTGACCGCGATGAGCGCCGCCGTCGCCAGGAACATGACGACCCGCGCCGCGATCGCCAGCCGCAGCACCACCGAGCGCCCCAGACGGTCGGACAGTTCCCCGCCGACGATCTGCCCCACCGAGCCGATGGGCCCGGCCAGCAGCAGGATCGTCCCCACGACCGTCATCGCCACGCCCAGTTCCTCGTGAAGGTAGAGCGTGACGAACGGCATGGCCAGGCCGAACCCGCCCGCGACGATCATCTGCACGAACATGAGCGCCCACAGGGCTCGGTCGTGCCGGCGGAGGATGGATGTCACCCAAAGCATGAAGGTTGCGGATTGTAGACTCCCCGCCGCCGCTTGAGGAGTCGCTGCCGAAGAAGGCGGGGACGCTGCGCCATGGGTTCGTGGCGACGAAAGAGGCGTCCCCTTCGCGGAATCCCAACAGAGCCGTGCCGTGCCGGCACGGTTGCCTCCGGGCAAGGGACCGCTTCCGTCGCGCCCGCGGGCGCAGGCGGTCCCTCATTCGCATCCGACCGTGCCGTGCCGGCACGGTTGCCTCCGGGCAAGGGACCGCTTCCGTCGCGCCCGCGGACGCAGGCGGTCCCTCATTCGCATCCGACCGTGCCGACACGGCACGGCTCTGTTGCCGTGCCGAACGGTCCCATCGGGTTCGTTGAGTTGGCGGCCTTGGGCAATCCCAACGGAGCCGTGCCGTGCCGGCACGGTTGCCTCCGGGCAAGGGACCGCTTCCG
>CAYWTX010000303.1:0-19180 GCA_964461295.1 uncultured Planctomycetaceae bacterium
GACACGCCGGCGGCCACACGCTCCTGCACCGGGAACCTCGCCCGCAGCATCAACGCTCCGTAGATCAGCGCGGGCACGAAGATGATGCCGATGGTCAGCCGCCAGTCATAGCCGCCCAGGGCGATGGTCAGCAGGCCGCCGCCCACCAGGCCCGCGGGCCAGCCCGCGTGCAGAATGTTCAGCCACTTGGCCTTCTGCCTGCTGAACATCGTCGCCACCACCGGGTTGATCACCGCCTCCACCGTGCCGTTGCTCAGCCCCAGAATGAAGCTGCCGATGTACAGCAGCCAGTAACCGGTCTTCTGCCCGGCCGCGGTCGCCTCAGGCGAGGAACCCGCCGGCGCCAGCACCATCGGCGCACAGATGACGATGACGCCGTAGGCGATGTGGGCCAGGAAGGCGAAGATCATGGCCGTCTTGTAGCCGATTCTGTCCACCACCAGGCTGAACAGGATGATGCTGACGGCGAACGGCCAGATGCCCGCCCCGAAGATCTGCCCAGCCTGCGTGGCGCTGAGATTGAACTGCTGCGTCCACTGGGTCAGCAGGCTGCATCGAGTGACGAAGGCCACCGACGTGGCGATCAGCGACAGGAAACATGCCCAGAAAAGCCACTTGTTCTGCGATTCGGTGTTGCTCTGCCCCAGACTCCTTCCCGCCCCGCTCAGAACGCCCGCTGCGTCGGCCATGAGTTTCTCCTGGATGGGCCTCGGACTCCATCCGCCGCTCGTGCGGCGGGTCGTGTCCGCATTTCGACGAAGGCTACCGTTGCGGCGATGGGCCTGTCAAGCGCAGGAAGAAACGGCGGAAAGCGAGGAACAACAAGGTCGAGTATCGAACACTGGATATCGAATGTCGAACGCGGAGAGAAAACAAAGGTTCGTCCCGTCACCCTCTCCCTCCGCCTTCGAGATCCGTCATTCGATGCTCGATGTTCGATACGGCTGCTTCCCCCGCCGCGACTGCGGCCCGCCCTTGGCCGCCGCCGCCGCGTCCGCGCGGCGCTCCAGGCGCCGCAGCCGCCAGCGGATCGACGCCAGGCTGCCCAGCATCCGCACCGGGTCGCGAAGGACGTGCACGCGGCTGTCGGGGTCGTTGCACCACAGCACGCCCACCTCGGCAATCGCGTACCCCAGTCGCCGCGCCAGCAGCAACGCCTCGAAATCGAACGCGAAGTTCTCCGTCCGCACCAACCGGAAGATCCGCCGCCCCGCCTCCCGCGTGAACAGCTTGAAGCCGCACTGCGTGTCCTTCAGGTCGCGCAGCACCAGCAGCCGTCGCCCGAACCGAAGCGTCCGACCCATCATGCGGCGCAGCCACCCCTGCGGCGGGCTCAGGATCGACTCGGGATGGTCGCGAGAACCGATCACCACATCGTACCCCTCCTCCAGATACGGCAGGAGTTTCTCGACCTCTCCCAGCGGCGTGGACATGTCCGCGTCGCTCATCAGCAGCAGGTCTCCCTCGGCCGCCAGCATCCCCTGCCGCACCGCGTGCCCCTTGCCGCGGTTGCGCGGGCCGCCCAGCACGCGGACCTTCAGCGGCCCCGGCTCGAACCGCCGCGCCGCCTCGGCCGTGCCGTCGCGCGAGCCGTCGTCCACGACGACGACCTCGATCTCCCAGCCGCGGGCGGCCGCGGCGTGGGCGCGGATCTGCCCCAGCGCCAACGGCAGGCGGCGCGCTTCGTTGTACGCCGGGATGACGACCGAGAGCTTGAGCGGCTGACTGGACATCTCGCTCCTTGCAGGCGGGCCTCGCCGCGAGGCTGCCGCCGCTACTGTAACACCCCCGCACGCCCGAAGTGGCAGACACCACCATCGCATGTCCCTTTGTTTTCGCGGCCGGCGGATGCTAATCTCCACGTTTCAGACACGGTGATTTCTCTTCGCGCAAAGGAGCCACGATGAAACGCCCAGCATGGTTCGGTGCATTGGCCTGGTGTGCGGCCGTCGGGCTGTTCGCCCCGCTCTGGCCGGCGGGGTGCTCGAAGTCGGACGCCGGCGGCGACCCCAACGCCCTGATCTGCTACGTCGGCGGCACGATGCGCCCGGCCATGGAGAGGATCGCCGCCGACTACGAGAAGCAGACCGGCCGCAAGGTGCAGGTCGATTACGCCGACAGCGGCGAACTGATGATCCGCATCGAGACGACGAAGCGCGGCGACCTGTACGTCGCCCACGACCCGTTCCAGCAGATGCTGGCCCGCAAGGGGCTCAGCCACAAGGGCTGGACCGTCGCCACGGTCAGTCCGGTCATCGCGGTGCGGAAGGGCAACCCCAAGAACATCAAGTCCGTCCGCGACCTCGCCCGAGAGGATGTGAAGGTCGGCCTCACCGACCCCGATTACTCCACCATGGGGCACATCGTGCCCAGGATCTTCGCTAAGGCCGAACTGAAGACGCAGGACATGAAGCCGGGCGCCCCCGTGCCCGGCAAGAACACCGTTCGCGTCTACACGCGCACCCGCGGCGGCGGGCAGATCGCCAACAAGGTCGCCCTGAAGGAACTCGACGCCGCCATCGTCTGGGACGCCATCGTCTTCCTGCGAGCCAACGAACTCGAGGCCGTGCCCATCGATCCGCCCTACCGCCTCCTGCCCGCCGTCGACGCCATCACCAGCGCCACCGGCCGCAAGTACGAATTGGGGCGGATCAAGGTGACCATCGACGTGCTGACGTGCTCGAAGAAGGTGGAGGCCGCGACCCAGTTCGCGACGTTCGTGCGGCAGCACCGCGATGTGTTCGCGGAGAATGGATTCTCGCCGGCGCCGCCGGAGGACGAGACGGCCGCGACCGCCGCATCGGGCGGCGCGGCGGGCGCGACGGGCGGCACTGTCCTGCTCTACGCGGGCGCGGGCCTCCGCCACGCGATGGCCGACATCGCCGACGCCTTCACCGCCAGGACCGGCATCAAGGTCCAGACCGACTACGCCGGCAGCGGCGTGCTCATCACGCGCCTCAAACTCGCCCGCCAGGGCGACCTCTTCATGCCCGGCGAGGTGTGGTACCTCGAGCAGGTCGAGAAGGAGGGCCTGGTCGCCAGCAAGAAGACCGTCGCCTGCTTCGTGCCCGTGATCATCGTGCCCAAGGGCAACCCCAAGAACATCCGGTCGCTCGCCGACCTCGTCGGCCCCGGGGTCCGCGTCGCCATCGGCAATCCCAAGGCCTGCCAGGTCGGCCGGGCCACCGAGGAACTCATCGCCAAGAACGCCATCGACGCCGCGGCTCTCCAGAAGAACGTCGTGTTCTCCTCCGTGACCGTCACCGAACTGGGCGTGCAGGTGCAGACCAAGGCCGCCGACGCCGCCATCGTCTGGGACGCCGTGGCCGCCAACATCGCCGGCGACGTGGACGTCGTGCAGATCCCCATCGCCGCGAACGTGATCTCCGACGTGGCCGTCGGCGTGCTCAAAGTGTCGAAGAACCCCGCCGCGGCCGAAAAGTTCGTCCAGTTCCTCACGACCGACGAGGCGAAGACCCTCTTCCACAATCGCGGCTACCGGACCGAACGGCCGAAATGAAACCGGAGAAACAGAAACGTCGAACGTCCAACGTTGAACGCCGAACGTCGAGAGGAAAGCCGGGACACAGATAGAGACATCCGGTATCTTAACTTTCTCCTCCCGTCTTTGATCTCGAAGTTCGACATTCGACGTTGGACGTTCGACGTTGACTTCCCAGTTGCGTGAGATGTCCACGAAACGGAAGACACAACCCGATCCCTTGTTCGCTCCGCCGGGCGAGCCATTCGCCCCCCCCCGCCCCGCCGGCTGGTGGCGCCGCAACGCCCTCGCCATCGTCACCCTCGGCATGCTCGGGCTGTTCATCCTCGGCATCTTTACGATGATCGGCGTCAATGTCGTCTACCTGCTCCGCAACGTGAAGTCCGACGGCCCCGTCGCCTGGCTCGCCGGCTCGGCCGGCACGCTCCACGACCTCTTCGCGGGCCTGTTCCGCAGCTCCGCCATCCGCGACGCCATGCTCCTCAGCGGCTACACGTCCTTCACCACGCTCCTGCTGGTCATCTTCTGGTGCGTGCCCCTTGGCTACGCCCTCAGCCACTACCGCTTCCCCGGCCACAGCCTCGCCGACGCCGCCGTCGAACTCAACTTCGTCGTCCCGCCCGTCGTCATCGGCCTGTCGCTGCTGGTGTTCTTCACCACGCTGCCCGGCCAGTGGATCGAGCGCGGCATGAACGCCCTGCACACCAGCCGCTACTCCGCGGCGGGCATCATCCTCTGCCAGTTCGTGCTCTCGGTGCCCTTCGCGATCCGCTCGGCCAAGCAGGCCTTCGACGCCGTCGACCCGCGCCTGGAGGACCTCGCCCGCACGCTGGGCTCCAGCCGCGCCGGAGCGTTCTTCCGCGTCGCCCTGCCGCTGGCCCGCAACGGCATCGCCGCCGGATGCATCATGGCCTGGGCGCGGGCCGTCGGACTCTTCGGGCCGCTCATGGTCTTCGTCGGCTGCGTGCGACACAAGAGCGAGGTCCTGCCCACCACGATCTACCTCGAAGTCTCCACCGGCGGCATCGACGTCGCCCTGGCCGTCTCCATGCTCATGATCGCGCTGGCCGGGGCGGCCCTCGTGGCCGCCCACTCCCTCCTGGCCAACCCGCGGAGGGAAGCATGATCCGCATCGACCGCCTCAGCATGCGGGCCGGCAACTTCCAGCTCGCCGACGTGACGCTTCACGTGCGCCCCGGCGAGTACTTCGTCCTCATGGGCCCCACCGGCAGCGGCAAGTCCCTCACCATCAAGGCCGTCGCCGGCCTCCTGCGCCCCGCCGCCGGACGCGTCGTCATCGACGGCGTGGACGTCACTCGCCTGGAGCCGCGCGACCGTGGCGTGGGCTACATGCCCCAGGACTACGGCCTGTTCCCCCACCTGACCGTCGCCCGCAACATCGCCTACTCGCTGCGCGTCGTCGGCGCCAGCCTCTCCTCCGCCATCCGCGTGCTCTCGCCGATCACCGACATGCTCGGCGTCGGCCACCTCCTCGGCCGCAAACCACGCAACCTCAGCGGTGGCTAGATGCAGATGGTGGCCCTGGCCAGCGCGCTGGCCGCCCGGCCGAAGGTCCTGCTCCTCGACGAACCCGTCTCCGCCCTGGACGAACCGACCCGCCGCTCCGTCTGCGCCGACCTGCGGGCCATCCAGCGGCGATTGGGCGTCTCCACCATCCACGTCTGCCACAGCCTCGACGAGGCCCGCAGCCTCGCCGACCGCGTCGGCGTCATGCACCAGGGCCGCCTCGTGCAGACCGGCACGGTCCGGGAACTGTCCGCCGCCCCCGCCTCCGATGCCGTCGCGCGCTTGATGAACGTCCCAACACCGAGAAAAGGCAACAATGATGAACACAGATAAACAGAGACTGCAACATCGCTGGTGCAATTTCGAGGCAGGTGGATTGCTGCTTTTCAGCCTGAAAGGCTGAAATAATACAGCCCAGGGCAACGCCCTGGGAACTTGTGTCCCAAAGCAACAAGCCCTGAAAGGGCGCAAGAACTGCCCGCCCGGGCAACGGTTTCTTTCGCCCTTTCAGGGCTTCGCCATCTTCGGATAGGCTTCCTCAGCATTTGCCCCGTGGGAAACGGCAGGAGTCCTACCCCGATCCCTACCTCTGGTAGGCCGGCACGTACCCGTTGGGCATGCTGAGGATGATCATGGCGATGGCCGTGTCGAACACGGCCCGCCGCCCGACGCTGCCGTCGGGGCCTTGGCGCGACAGCATGATGTCGCGAACCTGCGGATACCACAGTTTGAACTCGCGGCTGCCCGCCTGGTAGAGGCACACCGTGCCGTAGTACATGCCGTACATGTAGAAATGCGTGTCCTTCACGGCCGCCGGGGCCTCGGCCAGGAGGTACTTCACGCCTTCCTTCACCTCGCGGACCTCGTGCTTTCCCAGCATCATGAGCGACGCCGTCGCCGCGGCCGTGCGGGCGAACCCCGCGACGCCGAAGCCCGGCATGTAGGTGAAGCCGCCGCTGGCGGAGTGGTGGCACATGTTCACGTACCGCACGGCCCGGTTGATCGTCTCGTCGGGGACGAAGATCCCCGCCTGCCGCGCGGCGGACAACGCGACCACCTGCATCGCCGTCACCGACACGTCCGCGCCGCCCGGCTGCGGGTTGTACCGCCAACCGCCCGCCTCGTTCTGGGCGCGCAGGATCACCTTCACCGCCGACTTGAGCACCTCCTGGATCTTGTCGTCCTTGTCGGTCTGGCCCCACGCCTCCGACAGCGCGACGGTCGCCAGGCCGTGGGCGTACATGTTGGTGCCGATGTACCCCGAAATCTGCCCCTCCGAGTCCTTGAGCAGGGCGTCCAGCGCCTTGTTCAGGCACTCGCCATAGGGCTGCTTCTTGCCCGGGAAGTGCCCGTTCAGCATGAAGCCGATCATCGCGAACGACGTGTACCCCACCCAGTTGGTGTCATCGCCGCCCCATCGCCCATCGGGGGCCTGGTTGGCCTTCAGCCAATCCAGCCCGCGCTTGATGCCCGCCTCGGTTCGCCGGTCCATGAGCGCCGAGGTGTCCGAGTCGGCCGCGTCAAGCCCCTCGCGCGTGGTGGGCGCGGTGGTGACGGGGATGGCGCCCGGCCCGCGGTCCTTGAACGTCGCGCCCAGGTCGGCGCCGCTGTCAACGGCGGGCCGGCTCGCCGGCCCGGGCGCGCCCCGCGACGACGACGCGACCGCCAACACCACGCTCAACGCCGCGATTATCACCGTTCGCTTCACGACGCACTCTCCGTCCTGCCCCGACACTCGGCATTTCTCTACCCGAACTGACAGGTTCCGGCGCCCCGAAGGGTTGGCGGGGGTTCAGCCATCCCCGGGGGACGGAAACCACGGCAAGATGGACAGATCCCCGAAGGGATCACGCTCCCGGCCAAACCCTCAACGCCCCTTCGGGGCTGGGAAACCGGCCAGTTTGGAGACTGTAGCAACATCATTGCGGTCCGAGCCGGGGGCGATGCGTGTTCCTCAGCCTGAAAGGCTGACATATGACAGCCCAGGGCAACGCCCTGGGTATTCGTTACCTCTCAAGCCCAAGCCCTGTAAGGGCGAGAGAACCTCTGCACGCACTTCTGCCGCCCTTACAGGGCTTGTCCTTTTGGGCTTCCGGCACCCAGGGCGTTGCCCTGGGCTGCATTCCGTCAGCCCGTTGGGCTGAATAGAACGCAACAATGATGCTACAGTCTCCCAGTTTGAGTCACTTCGCCATCGCCTCGTAGTAGTCCTTGAGCAGTTTCCGGAACTCCAGGGGCAACTCGCGGGCGAAGTTCTCGTTCAACGCCGCTCGCTCGCGGTCCACCAGAGAGTTCCACTCCGACTTGTTCCCCGTCGGCAGCTTGCCCTCCGGGCTGGCCCTGCTGAACTCGAACCAGTGGTCCAGGCTGATCGGCGCCGGCGCGTCGCGGATCGTCATCGGCGTCATCGCCGAGCTCGGCGGCGGCGGCGGTTGCAGCGCCATGATCAGCTCGACCACGTTCATCGCGAACGCGATCCGCAACTCCTTCTCCGCCGTCTGCTGGTGCGTGATCGTCTCGTTCTTCACCGACGCCTTCAGCGTCTTGACGGCCTGCACCATCGCCCTCGCGGCCGCCTCGACGTGCTCCCAGCCGGTGATCCGCCCCTGCCCGCTCAGTATGTTGGGCATCTGGGCGATCGCGTCGGCCCGCTGCTTGAACTCGGCCTGCTTCTCCACGTGCGTGGGCAAGGCGGCGTCCGGGGTCCGCAGCGTCAGCTCCCGCAACTCGCGCTGCTCGGTCGCCAGCAACAGGATCGCCGTCAGCCCGTCGAACGCGCCGATGTAGGTCACCATTCCCGCGCCCGACTCCAGCAACTGCATCAGCGACAGGATGTACTCATCCAGCGCCAGGATCCCCGCCTTCAGCGCCGCCTCGGCCTTCTTCTGGTGCTCCACCGCCGGATCGCGAGCCGGGGCCTTCAGTTCCTTGATCGCCCCCTTCATTTCTTCGACCGCCGTCTTGAACGCGCTGGCCGCCTTCGGCGCCACCGAAAGCCCCGTCAGCACGTCCGTCTCGCCCAGCAGGATGTCCTGCTCGCCCACCAGCCGGGGAAACTCGCCCTCGGCCGCTTCCTCGGTCGTCTCCCGCAGCACGATCTGCCGTTGGAGCAGGTCCATCGCCCGGCTGCTCAACTCGCTCGTCGCGTCGATTTCGGTCACGATCAGCTCGATCTGGCGGATCACGTTCGCCGCGGCGGCCGCGGCCGCCTGCAGCGCCGCGATCGCCTTCTTCTGCGACTCCGACGCCCCGGCGCCCTGGTCCTTCTCCAACAGCCCCGAGGCATCGGTCATCGCGGCCATCGCCAGGTCCAGCGGTTCCTTCATCGCCGCCGCCTCGCGAATGCTCCCGGCGTTCTCCTGCACCTGCCCCAGCGCTCGCGCCAGCATCGCCTGGGCGCTCGTCATGTCCAGCACCGTCCGGGCGTCCTTCACCGCCGCGTCCACGTCCTTCCGCAAGTCCGTCTGCTCGGCCTCCAGGTCCTCCAGCGACTGCCGGATCACCCTCAGGTCGGCCGACGCCTGCCGGAACAGCCACAGCTTCTCCAGCACGCCCAACTCGCGCTTGCCGATCTCCATCGCCTCGCGCAGCGCCTGCTCGGCCTTGCCCAGTTCGCCCACCGCCGCGCCGAGCTGGTTCGCCTTCATCGGCTTGGCCGACTTGTCCATCGCGCCGGCCGCCTTGCGCAGCGACCGCCGCAGCGACGAGGCAAAGTTGCCCGCCGGCAGGTTCGTCGCCAGGGCGGCCACTTCCTGGGCCAACTGCTCCTGCGCCGCCGCCGGCGCCGTCAGCGGCTTGCCCGCCGTCGCCGCGTCGTACGCGCTGTTCTTCACCTGCTCCGAACGGTCGCGGATCTCGGTGATCTGCTTGAGCCGGTCGGCCGACTCCAGCATCCGCCGGTGCGTGTCGCCCAGCGCGCCCAGCCTGGCGATCTGCTCGCCCAGCCGCGTCGCCCCCGACAACAGCGCCGCCTCCACCAGCGTTTGCGCCGCCGCGGCGGCCGCCGCGTCGCCCGCCTCAATCGCCCCGGCCGCGTCGGCCGCCGCCTTCCGCGCCGCCGCCAGCGGCGCGTCGATCTCCAGGATCCCCTGCCCCGAGCCCGCCGAGGACCCGTCCAACTGGCCCAGCGCCCGCACCGCCGATTCCTGCCGCAGTCTCAACGTCGTCTTCTGCGCCGCGAAACTCTCGGCCCCCAGCGCCGTCATGGTCGTCCGCAACGACTTCTGCGCTTCCTCCATCTCCTTCAGCACGCCACGCGCCCGGACCAGTTCCTCCAGCTTCGCGTCCGGCCGAAGCTTCAGAAGCCCCTGCCGCAGACCGTGCAGGGCTTTCCCCTGTCGCTCGGGCGCGCCGGCGGACTTGTTCGCCATCGCCTCGGCCGCGGCCTTCATCTCCGCCACGACCTGTCCCGCCTCGACGAGCTTCCGCGCCCGCGCCAACCGCACCGCCGCCAGGGCGTCGCCCGGGGCGTCGTGCATCGCCTGGATCTCGCCCACAAGCGCCGACACCCGCTCCGCCAGCCCCCGCTGGCTTTCGCTCGCCCCCGCCGCCTCCGCTTGCTTCGCGGCGCCGCCCGCCAGCAACGATTCCTCCCGCGAAATGATCTCCCTCAACTCCGTCGCGAACACCTCGCACGCCTGCGACACGCCGGCCTGCAACAGCAGGCTCCCCAACTCCCGCGCCGCCAGCTCGATCTGGTTCCGCGCCTCGGCCAGCGCAGGCCCCGCAGGGCCCTTGCCCCGCACCGCCTGGTCGATCAGCTTTCGCGCATGTCCAAGCCGCACCTGCTTGACGGTCGCCAGCCGCTGGCGCAGGCCGCCGGCAATCTTCGTCACATCCGCGCCGACGCCCTGGTTGCTCGCCAGATCGGCCAGCAGTTCGTCGAACCGTCCGATCAACTCGCCGAGCTGCGCCTCGACCATCTCCTGCCGCGCGCTCTCCATCGCCGTCGTCTGCGCCGCGCTGGCGGCCGCCGCCGGAGCGCCAACGGCTGGACCAGGTAGCGAGATGAGCGAGAACAACATCGCCCAGGCGAACCGGCCTCCCCGCTCGTAGTTCCGCCGTAAGGCGGGCCGTTTCTCGCTCACGCGCGTGCCGGGATTCCGCCTTACGGCGGGACTACAAACAATACTCACCTTATCCGCGCGTGCAATCGACAATCGACAATCCGCAATCCGCAATTCCCTCATGGCGCCGCCTCCCTTCGCGTCGTCGGTCCGCTCGCTGTCGCCTCCAACGCGCGCGCCGCCTCCTTCTCCTGCACGTACAGCGGACGCAACTGGCCCAGGAACTTCCGCTGCCGCGCCAGCACGTACGCCACGTAATCGCCGTCGGTCACGAACTGCACCCGCCGGCTGATCGACCGGCTCCGCCCGGGCTTGCCCGGCCGGCCGTCGGCCACCTCCACCGCGAACGTCACGATGTCGTTGGCCTTCAGGTCGGTGATCACTTGCGTGATCGGCCAGGCGAACTCCTTCTCGGCGCTCGTCGCCCCGGCCAGGCCCGCCAGCGCCTGCCGCTTCTCCGCGCCGTCGTTCACCGAGTACACGATGTTCGCCTCGCCCAGGCCGTAGTCGTCCCTCGCCCAGTACGACAACGACACCGTCTTCTTCAGCGTCGCCTTCGTGTCTTCCGCCGGCCGAAGCAGACCCACCTGCGGATCGGCGTCGGGTATCACCTGGATGTAGTGCCGCGGCCCCGCCTCCACGTACTCCCGCTCGCCCAGCCGCCAGCGCAAACTGATGCTGTAAGGCCGCGACGCCTCCGCGGGCAACTCCAGCCGCGCCTCACGCCCGCCGGCGCTGATGGCCAACGCCTTGCCGCCCTCCGCGCCCTCCAACTTCATCTCCGCGCCCAGCACCGCCCGATCCAGCTTCAGCCGCCAACTCAGCGTCGTGCCCTCCGGCACCTTCAGGTTGAACGTCTCCACCGCGTGCGCCTTCAGCCGCGTGTACGCGGGGTACTGCAACTCGATCCGCCCCTCGACGATCCGCGGCGGACGAACCACCGTCACGCGCCGACGCGGCGACTTCGCGTCGCCGATGCCGAAGCTATACTCCACGTCCTCCGTCACGCCCGCCAGCACGTGCTCGAACTCCGCGCCGACGCCGACGACGTCGATCGCCTCCCAGTCCATGCCCTTGTACCGCACCCACACCCGCCCGCCCGCGGGCACCACCCCGGCTGCACGGGCGCGCAACGCCACGCTCTCGCCGTGACGGATCACCGGCTCGCCGCTCAGCACGTCGATCCTCGTCGCCGTCGGATAGCCCGCCGTCGAAGCCGGGTTGAACATCCGCTGCGCCAGCACCCGCAGATGCTCCCCCTTCCACGCCGCCGTCCCGCACACCGCCGCCGCCGCCATCACCGCGCCCGCCAACGCCCCCACAATCGCCGCAGAAGGCGTCGCCTTCGCCAGGTCCACCCCCGCCGTACGCTCGTCCGCCTGACGACGCACCGCACGCATCAACTCGCGCGACACCGCCTGGCCGTAGCCTCGCTCGTCGCCGAACTGCACGCTCGACACCGCCAGGCCGTTCAGGTCCGGCAACGCCCGCTCCACCTCCAGCGCCTCTTCCAGCGCGTCGTACCGCCGCAGCCGCCGCACCAACGTGCCGTACGCGATGCCCAACAGCGCCCCGACGTTCGCCGCCAACAGCACCATCCGCGCCGCGCCCGGCAGGTCCAGCGGCCAGTCCAGCAGCAGATCCACCAGCACCATCGCGCCCAGCGCCGCCAACAGCCAGCACGCCCCACGCAGCACGACGCGCCCGGTCTGTCGCGCCCACAGCGCGCGAAGTCGCACGTCCAGGTTGCCGCGGCTCAGGTTGCTCGATTCCTCGCTCACGGGGTCACTCAGTTGCTACGCCAGGTTCTTCTTCCTTCTCCACGCCCACTCGCTCGCGGCGAGCAGCACGAACGCCAGCGGGATCATCCAGTTGTCCCAAAGCTCGATCTCCTTCACGAACGTCGTGCTGCCGCCCCGCCCCGCCGCCGCGTCCGCCAGCAGCGGAAACTCCGACAGCGCCAGGAACCGCCCGCCCGTCGTCGCGGCCATCTTCTCCAACAGGTCACGCTGCATGCCCGTCTCGACCTGCTCGCTGGTCTCCGCGCGAACGTCGAACTCCTTCACGGCCGCCTGCGCATCGCCCGTCCGCGCCGCTCGCGCGGCCGCAGCCTGCGCCGCGCCGCCGCGGGCATCGTCAGAAGTGGAACTCAAACGGTACCTTCCCGCCGCCGCGGGCGTGCAGAAACCGTGAAAAACGCCGGCCATTCCCGGCACGGCGCGAAGCACCACCGCCGCCGCATCGCCCGCCCCGCTGGCGGCGCCCACGTACGCCGTGAACGTCGGCGCCGTCGACGGCTCGTACAAGTCGTTCAACGCGTGCGCCCAGATCTCCACCGGCTCGTCCACCGCGTACTCGTCGCGGCCCGTCTCCAGCCGCACCGGGCGGTTCTCGCCCAGCAGCCGCGACAACGCCAGGAACTGCACCGCCTGCCCCCAGAACCGCAGGTGGTACTTGTCGCCCGCCCGCGCCCGCAGCCGCCAGATCTGGTCGGTGCCGATGAACATCACCTTGCCCGCCCCGCAGCGCTGCCACGCCACCAGCGGAAACGCCCGCGCCCGCTGCGAGCCGTCCGAAAGCTCCGCCAGCACGTGCGCGCCCGGCTTGGCCCCCGCGACCGGCGGCACCCAGTTCAACGGCCGAATGTTCGCCCACAACGCCTGCGTGCGGCTTTCCGACCGCTCCAGCGACATCACCGTGCTGCGCCGCCCCTCCTCCGTCAGCACCGGGTACACGTCGTCGCCAACCTCCTCCCACGCCTCGGCGCCGAACCGCACCGGCAGCAGCGCCGCCAGCGGCGTGTCCACATACTCGCCGGGCATGTGCTTGCGCCCGCCCAGCACGATCAGCGACCCGCCCTGCTCGCGCACCAGCCGCTCCAGCAGCGCCAACTGCGTCGGCGTGAACGTCGACGCCTTCACGTCGCCCAGGATCACCAGGTCGTAGGCGAACGCCGCCGCCTCCTTCTCGGGCAGCCGACCCAGGTGCTCCTTGCTCGCGCGGGCCAGGTCCTTGTCCCCCTCGGTGTTGATGAACTGCACGTCGATCCGCGGGTCGCGCTTCAGCACCGCCCGGATGTATCGATACTCCCACCGCGGCGTGCCCTCGACGTACAGCACGCGGATCTTGTCGTCCAGCACCCGCAGCGACCGACGGATCACGTTGTTCTCCGTCGTCGCCTCCCCCGCCAGCGGCAACAGCGTCACCTCCAACGCGTGCTGCCCGCCGGCGCGGCTGGCCTTGAACGGCAGCTCCTCCAACTGCGCCTGCCCGCTGAACGTCACCGTCTTGCGGGCCGCTTCCGTCCCGTCCAGCCGCACCACCAGCGTCGTCGACCGCTTCTCGTATCCGCTCGACGGGCACTGCACCCGCAACGGAACCATGTCGTTGGCGAACACCACGTCCGGCACGACCAGGTTGCGCAGCCCCGTATCGTCCGGCCGGGGCAGGCCCACGCCCACCACCGCAAGGCTCACGCCGCGCTGGCGCATCCGCTGCGCCGCCTCCAGCGGCGCGTCGCCGGCGTTGGCGGCCCCGTCGGTCACCACCACCGCCAGCGAAACGTCCTGGCCTTCCGCCGCCGCCAGCGCCGCTTCCAGCGCCGCGCCCAGCCGCGTCGCGCCCGGCTCGATGCCGGCGCCCGACCTGCTCGCCGGCTGCCGCCACGGCGCCGCCGTTTCCTCCAGGCGCCCCGCGAAACGGAAGTACCGTACCTCCGCCCGCCGCGACATCCCCTCCAGCACCGGACGATACGTCCGCCCCAGCGCGGCCTCCACCAGCTCCTGCCGCGACACCAGCGCCAGCTCGGCCTTAAGCTTCTCGTCGATCGCCCGCGAGGCATTGGCGTCCCGCGGCAGCTTGCCCAGCGCCACTCCCGCTTCCACCAGGCTCGCCGCGTCCTTCCGCGTGTCGCGGATCGCCATGCTGGCCGACTCGTCGGTCAGCACCAGCACCGTCGGCCGAGTCGGGATGCGTATCCGCGCCTCGACCACCGGGGCGAACAGCGCCGCCAGCAGCACCGCCGCCGCGGCCGCGCGCGCCGCCGCCATCGCCGCCCGCCCCGCGCGGCTCAGCGCCGTCTCGCGACGGTAGAGCATCACCGCGCCCGCCGCCGCCAGCAGCACCAGCACCACCAGCGCCGCCGGGGGCCAGGTCGAGCGCAGCGCCACCCGCACGCTCTCCAGCGTCTGGCTGGCGTCAACGCCCAGGATTCTCGCGATCGTTTCCATCGTTTCCGCTTACCCAGGTTCCATGCGGGCCTACTGCCCGCGCCGGGTGGTCCACCGGGCCAGCAGCGCTTCCATCGCCAACAGCGCCACCGCCGCAATCAGCAGAATCTGCCACAGTTCCCGCCCGTTGCGCGCTTCGGCAACCGCCGCCGCCACGTTCGCCGTCGCCGGCAGCACGCGCACCGGCAGGCCCGCGAACGCTCGGGCCAGTTCCTCCGCGCCCAGCACCTTCACGTCGCACTCGGCCGGGTCCACGTTGGCCGCCACGGTCATCGCGGCCCCCGCCGGCCGGGGCTGAAACTCGTAAAACCCCGGCGCGCCCGTCGCGGGCGTCTCCGCCACGACCTCGCCGGCCCGCACCGTGGCGCGCACCACCCCCGCCTGCCCGCCCTCCGGCCCCGTCACGGCCACTTCCTCCCCGGCCGCCATCGACGCCAGCGGCAGCACGATCGGTTCCGGCACGATCACCGGCGTCTCGAACGGCTGACGCGCCAGGTACGTCACCGCCTGCTGCATCAGCATCGGCAGCGCCGGGTTCAACGCCAGGTTGTTCCACGTTCGATCCGCCCCGCTCGTCCACAGCAGCACCTTGCCCCGCCCCACCAGCCGCTCCAGCAGCAGCGGCTCGCCGTGCGCCAGCCGGAGCACCATCCGCGCCTCGCCCACCGGTCGAACCGGCAGGAACCGCGTGAACCGCGCCTCGCCCAGCAACTCCTTCGGCAGCGACTTCAGCGGCTCGGCCAGCGGATGCTCGCCCAGGTCCAGGTCCAGCGGCAGGGCCTCCGCCAGGACGCCGCGATCGGCCTCGGCGGGCAGCACCTCCGCGGGCAGCAGCGCCGCGCCGGCGGCCCCCAGCCGCTCGTTCAACGCGTCAATCTTGGTGTTGTTGCCCGGCAGCACGATCAGCCCGCCGCCCTGCTCCACGAACTTCCTCAACGCGACCGCCCGCTCCTCCGCCACGTCCGGCACGTTCACCAACACCACCACGTCGTAGTCCGCCAGCCGCGCCGCCGACAGCGCCGTCCACGGCGTCGTCTCCACGCTCGGCCGCGCCTCGCCCGCCCCCAAGAGCCCGCCGCCCTCCATCGCCGACGGCGCCAACGCCGTCGCCACCAGCGCCGCGGCCCGACCCTCCCCCCGATCCGCCGCATCGCCGTCCACGCACAGCACCCGCAACGCCGCTCGAACGTCCACCACCGCGTGCCGCACGTTGTCGGCCGCCAACGCGTCCTCGCCCAACCGCGCCGTCAGCCGCGCCACGCCCGCTCGCTCCAGCGGCGCGTACAACCGCACCGCCACCGCCTGCCCCGCCGCCAGCCGTCCGATGAACCGCTTGTCCACCAACTGCTCGTTCAGCAGCAGCGACAACTCGCCGGCGTCCTGCGCGCCGCGCCCCGGGTTCCGCACCGTCGCCCCGAACCTCGCGATCGCCCCCGCCCGCAGCACGCCCGACGCCAACTCCAGCCGCGTCACGCCCACGTTCTCTTCGCTGCCGAACGGCGAGGCGACGACCAGCACCGCCGCCTCGCCCGCCAGACCACGCAGAATCTCCCGCGCCCGATCCGACACGCGCCCCAGCGTCCCCGCCTGCGCGTCGGTCACCAGGTACACCTCGCGCCGCGGCACCTTCAACTCCGCCGCCAGACCCCCCAACTCCGCCAGGCACGCCTCCAGGTTCAGCGGCTCGCTCGTCGCCCGCAACTCCCGCAACGCCTGCTCCACGCGCGCCGGCTCGTACCCCACGCTGCGCAGCAACACCCGAGGCCGCCCCGCCATCGCCACCAGCGTCACCGGACGCGCCGGCTCCACCCCCGCCAGAATCTCCCGCACCCGCCGCGCCGCCTCGTCCAGCCGGCTGCTCGCCCCCGCCCGATGCGACATGCTCAGCGACGTGTCCACCGCCACCACCACGCCCACGTCCGGCTTACGCACCGCCGGCGCCAGACGCGTCGTCGGACGCGCCGCCGCCAATACCACCAGCCCGATCAGCACGCACCGCACGGCCATCAGCAGCAGGTCCTCCAGGCGAATCTGCCGCGACCGGAACACCATCACCCGCCGCAGAAGTTCCATCGCCCCCCACTCGATGGTCACCGACCGGTGGCGGTTCAGCAGGTGAATGATCACCGGAATCGCCGCCGCCGGCAACGCCGCCAACATCCATGGATTGAGAAACGGCAAAGCCATCGTGTCCTTCCACGCACGCGAAACGACTGTCCCTCGCAAAGGACGCCGAGAACGCGGAGAGAAAATGGCGGGGCATTGCCTCTCCCTCTTGTCTCCGCGCCCTCTGCGATCTCTGCGATTAACCTCTCTCCTGTCTCGTTCCCGCGCCGCTCAACTGCATCCGCCTCAGCATCCACTCCGACAGCACGGCCGCCAACGGCCGGCTGGTGTCCACCAGCACGTAGTCCGCGTGGTTGCGCTCGCACGCCTGCCGAAGGCCCGCCGTGAACACCTCGACCTCACGCTTGTACGCCGCCCGAATCCGCCGCGGCTGCGTGGTGATCTCCGCCTCGCCCTCCAGCCCCACGAACCGGCACGTGCCGCTGAACGGCAACTCCAACTCGTGCGGGTCCATCGTGTGAAACACCGCGATGTTGTGCCCCTCGAACGCCAGGTGGTCCAGCCCCTTGGCGGCCTCCTCCACGTTGCCGAACAGGTCCGAGAACACCATCACGAAACTCCGCCGAGCGATCCGCTGCGCAAACTCGTGCAGGATCGCCGCCACGTCCGTACGCGGCTCGTCAACCGCCTCCGCCAACTTCCGCTCGATCGTCCCCACGATCCCCCCCGTGCCCCCCGGCGGCACGAAGCTCCGCAGCCGGCTGTCGAACACCCCCAGCCCCACCGAGTCGCGCTGCTGCACCACCAGGTACGCGATGCACGCGGCCATGTGCTTGGCGTATTCCAGCTTGCTCAACTTCCCCGACCCGTACCGCATCGACGAACTGGCGTCCAGCAGCAGGTACGCGTCCAGGTTCGTCTCCGCGTCGTACAGCTTGACGTAGTACCGCTCCGTCCGCCCGTACACCCGCCAGTCGACGTGCCGAACCGCGTCCCCGGCCGCGTAGGGCCGGTGATGCGCGAACTCCGTCGAGAACCCGCGCAGCGGGCTGCGGTGCATGCCCACGCGAAGTCCCTCGACCACCTGACGCGCCATGAGCTGAAGCGCTCCCACCCGCTCCAGCACATCGCCGTCAAGATACCGCGTTGCCGGCCGGGATTGTCTTGCCATGGCTCTGCCGCTCGTCCGGCCGGATGGCCGCCATCAACTTGTCCACGATGTCGTCGCTGCTCAGCCCTTCCGACTGGGCCGCGAAGTTCGGAATGATGCGGTGCCGCAGCACCGGCTTCGCCACCGCCTGAATGTCCTCGATGGAAACGTAAAACCGCCCGCGAAGCGCCGCGCGCGCCTTGGCCGCCACGATCATGAACAGACTCGCCCGCGGCCCGGCGCCCCACGCCAGCCACTGCTTCACGAACTCCGGCGCGTCCGCCTCCCCGGGACGCGTCGCCCGCGCCAGCCGCGTCGCGTACTCCACCATGTGCCGCGCCGCCGGTATCTTTCGCACCAACGCCTGAAGACCGAGAATCTCCTCGCGGGCCAGCACCGCCGCCAACTTCACCTCGCCGCCCCCGCTGACACGCTCCACGATCTCCAACTCCTCATCCCAACTGGGATACTGCACCAGGATGTTGAACAGGAACCGGTCCAGCTGCGCCTCCGGCAGCGGGTACGTCCCTTCCTGCTCGATGGGGTTCTGCGTCGCCAGCACGAAGAACGGCTCCTCCAGCGGGTAATCCTCCCCGCCGACGGACACCTTCCGCTCCTGCATGGCCTCCAACAACGCCGCCTGCGTCTTGGGCGGCGTGCGGTTGATCTCGTCGGCCAGGATCAGGTGCGCGAACACCGGCCCCTTGGAGAACTTGAACTGCCTCTGCCGCGTCACCGGGTCGTCCTGCAACAACTCCGTGCCCGTGATGTCCGAGGGCATGAGGTCCGGCGTGAACTGGATGCGCTAGAACACCAGCGACATCGTCGCCGCCAGCGAACTGACCAGCAGCGTCTTGGCCAGACCCCGCACGCCGACCAGCAGGCAGTGCCCGCGGGCGAACACGGCGATCATCATCTCGTCGATCACCTGGTCCATGCCCACGATGACCTTCCGAACCTCGCCCACGATGCGGTCTCGCGCCGCGCCCAGGTGCTCGATGGCCTTCTCGTCGGACCCGCTGGACGGTGCTGATGGGTTCTGTGCCACGTGAATCTCCCTGTTTGCCGCGGGACCCGATACCGGCCACCGAACGCCGTCAGACCGGGGTGCCAGGTCCGCGTTTCTTCCTGTGCCCGTTCTCGATCCTTCCTTCTCGCCTCGTCGCTCACACCGCGCACGTGGAAATGAATGCCGCAACTTCTCCTGAAACACGCGACCTGTGCGCAGGTTCCCGTGGCTGCAAGAAAATCGGCTCAGCAGCCGTGAAAGAATTGGCGATTGCAGGTTTGCCCGTGCTGGACGCTGTCTATCGCCCCTTCGGGGCTCTGTGTCTACTTGCTTGTCCACCGGGGGCTACGCCCAATACGGTTCAGTTAAGGAAAACAGGACGAGAAACGAGACTGTAGCGTCATCATTGCAGTTTCGAGACAAGTGGAGCACGATTCTTCAGCCAGGTGGAGCACGGTTCTTCAGCCAGGTGGAGCACGGTTCTTCAGCCAGGTGGAGCACGGTTCTTCAGCCTGAAAGGCTGACGGAATACAGCCCAGGGCAACGCCCTGGGTACCCATGGCCCCCAAGATCAAGCCCTGAAAGGGCGAAGGAAATGGTTCCGTGCGGTTCTGCCGCCCTTACAGGGCT
>CAYWTX010000304.1:0-5518 GCA_964461295.1 uncultured Planctomycetaceae bacterium
CGATGCTGATCGTGAACACCGACCACGGCTTCCTGCTGGGCGAGCACGAGTGGTGGGGCAAGTGCCGCATGCCCTTCTACAACGAGATCGCCCGCACGCCGCTGTTCGTCTGGGACCCGCGCAGCCGCTGCCGCGGCGTCCGCCGCGACGCCCTCGTGCAGACCATCGACCTGCCTGCCACGCTGCTGGGGTACTTCGGCAAACCCCGCCCCGCCGACATGCAGGGCGCCGACCTCGCCGAGACGATCGCCGCGGACAAGCCCGTCCGCGCGGCCGGGCTGTACGGCGTCCACGGCGGGCACGTCAACGTCACCGACGGGCGGTACACCTACATGCGTGCCCCGGCCTCGGCAGACAACCGCCCGCTGAGCGACTACACGCTGATGCCGACGCACATGCGCCACACGTTCGCGCCGAAGGAGTTGCAGAACATTCGCCTGGCCGAGCCGTTCCGCTTCACCAAGGGCTGCCGCACGATGAAGATCGACGCCGGCGGCAGTTCGTGGACAAAGGCCCACGATTTCGGCAACCTGCTGTTCGACGTCGAGAGAGACCCCGGCCAACTCAATCCGCTGACCGACCCGGCGGTGGAGAACCGCATGATCGGCCTGCTGAGCGAGCAAATGGCCGCCAACGACGCCCCGAAGGAGCAGTGGGAACGGCTGGGAATCGCCAATTGACGATCACCGATTGCCCATCGGGGCGGCGGCGGCGGCGGAAGCCTGCAACCATGCCGCACCTTGATTCGTCCAGCGATTCGCCCCCTGATCCCCGCATGGGGACAGCACTTGCGGCGCCCGCGTGGGTTCAAGGGTTGTGAGGCCCGCAACTCCCTGGCGACGAGTACGTTCCACAGTTGGCGAGCCCTCGTGGGCCCCACAAGGGCCTGACCGCTTCGCTTGAAGGGAGTCCCCCATGGCATCGCGAAAGCCGAGCCTATCGCGGACGCCGGTTGTCAACACGTTGCAGCCGTCGGCGTTGGCGACCATCGCGGCGCTGTTCGTTCTGCCGTTGGCGGCCTGTCCGGGCGTCGCCGCCGCCCTCGGCGACGAATCGCCGTACTACGTCCACAGAGCCACCTGGCAGGACTCGATGCTGGCCACACGCCAGGCCGCGGCCCGCCGCCAGGCCGAACTGGTCAAGGCCGCCGGCCCGGACTCGCCCTGGCCCGGGGTGTCGCTTGGCCCGTGGTGGACGATCCCCCTGTCCGACAAGCCCCTCGACCGCGGCGCGACCGTCACCGATGTGCCTTTCCCGCCGGAGCAGGGCCCGGTCGACGTGACCAAGCCCTGCGGCGGACTGACCTGGACCCAATGCCCCGACCTGAGAAACCGGAAGGGCGCCGGCTATCTCTTTCGGGTACTCCGGGCGGCTGAACCGATGGCCGCCGCCGTGACGCTGACGCGGGGCGGCGATGGGACCGTGGTGTGGTTGAACGGCCGCAAGGTCTTCCGTTTCGAGCGAGGCATCCCATTTGCCGGGAGCGACCATAACCTGCGACTGAATCTGGCGAAGGGCGACAACCAGTTGCTGGTCAAACTGACACTTCCGGGAGCAATCGGCCTCAAGCCGGTGGACCTCTGGCAGTGGGACAGGGATCCGACGCCGGAGAACCCGCTCAATCCGGTATGGAATCGCCTGTTGTCCGACTTTCCGGACACCGCGTCCCGTCACCAGATGCGCTGGGAGCGCGAGGACGGGATCTGGGACGGCCCCTGGGCAGACGTCATCGCCACGCCCTTGGCAGAGCGATACGCGGCCGCCGCGGGCAAGCGTTGCCCCGACCTCGCCGGCGCCGGCGGCGGAACTGTCGAAACCGCGCGATCTGTCTACTACCACGCTTGCCGCATCTCGGAAGCCGAGCGTTTCCTGAGGCAACGGGACTCGCTTCGATCGGCGATCGAGGACCTGATCGCCACGTACGGCCCCCGCTACCCCAAGGGCGCCGATCGCCTCGCGAGCCTCGACGCGCTGTGCAAGGCCATCGAAGTGAAGGGCGAGGCCGCCGCGAAGGGCGATGTCCAGGCCGGCGCCGCCTTCGACCAGACGGTGGATGCCTGTCTCGCCCTGCGCCACGAGGCATTGCTGGCCAACCCGCTCCTGGATTTCAAGCAACTGCTGCTGGTCAAGCGGTTCTGTTCCTACCGGGGAATCCGGCACGACAACGGCAATGAGCCGGGTCAGCCGGTGAGCTGGGCCTGCCATGCCTCGCTCAACACGCATGGCTGGGACAACGAGATCGCGGTGCTTTCGCCGGTACGCCCCGACGGAAAGTTGACCACGCTGTATCGCCCGGAAGGCACGGGCTTCGTGGGTGACGTCGACCTTCACTGGGACGCCGACCGCATGATCTTCTCGGGAATTCGCGAGCCGGGCCGATGGCAGGTCTTCGAGATCGGCGCCGACGGGCGCGGCGTGCGCGAGTTCATCCGCGAGCAGCACCCCGACGTCGACAACTTCGACGCCTGCTACCTGCCCGATGGCGCGATCGCCTTCAATTCGACGGCCACGATGCAGGCCGTGCCTTGCTCGGCCAGCGATCGCGTGGCCAACCTGTATCGCGCCGAGGCCGATGGGAAAGGCATCCGACGCCTGTGCTTCGACCAGGACCAGGACTACATGCCGTCCGTGGCCAACGACGGTCGCATCCTGTACACCCGATGGGAATACGCCGACGTGGCGCATTGCTTCGCCCGGCTGCTGTTCACCATGAACCCCGACGGCGCGAACCAGATGTCGGTCTACAAGAGCAACTCGTACTGGCCCCCGGCGCTCTGGTTCGCCCGGGCGATCCCCAACCACCCCTCCAAGGTCGCGGCGATCGTCGCCGGACACCATGGCGGCAGGCGACGCGGGCAGTTGGTGATCTTCGATACGGCCCGCGGGCAGTACGAGGCCGATGGCGCCGTCCACATGATCGGCAAGGGAAACGCGCCGATCCAGCCGGTCTTTCAAGACTCGCTGTACTCCGGCGGCGTCGCGTTTGGCGCCAAGGGAGTCTTCCCGTGCTTCCTGCACCCGTACCCGTTGAGCGACAAGTACCTCCTGACGGCGGGGCGATTGACGGCGAACTCGCAATGGGCGATCTACCTGGTCGACGTGTTCGGCAACATCCTTCCCGTGTACGAAGACCCGGAATTCGCGCTCTATGAACCGATCCCCCTGCGCCGAACGCCCCGCCCGCCGGTTATCCCCGACCGCACGCAACGGGCGGCCAAGGACGCCACCGTGCTGCTGACCGACGTCTACCAGGGGCCGGGACTCAAGGGCGTGCCGCGCGGCACGGTGAAGCAACTCCGCGTCTACAGCTACGTGTGGGGCCACCACACGATGGCACGCTACGGAGCGGCAGGCGCCATCGACGGGCGCCGAATCCTGGGCACCGTGCCGGTTGAACCCGACGGTTCGGCCTACTTCCGCGTCCCCGCCAACACGCCGCTGGCGGTGCAGCCACTGGACGCCGAGGGACGTGCCTTGCAGGTCATGCGAAGTTGGTACACGGCCATGCCCGGCGAACGGGCGTCCTGCATCGGATGCCACGAACGGTTCTCCGATACTCCAACGGCCGGAAAGGGCCTTGCCGCCCTCAAGCCGCCGGTGGACATCCAGCCGTGGAACGGCCCGGTTCGGCCCTACGGTTTCGCCCGCGAAGTCGCGCCCGTCCTGCAGCGCCGGTGCAGCGGATGCCACGAGGCGCAGCGCGGCAAACAAGCCGCGGCCGGGCCGCCGGCTCCGAGGTTGGACCCCGCGGTGCTGCGCCAGTACATGCGGCATGTGGGGTCCGAAAGCGACTACCGACTGAGGCAGCCGGGCGAGCACTACGCTGAAAGCAGCGAACTGGTGCAGATGCTCCGCAAGGGCCACCACGGCGTCACCCCGGATCGCGAGGAGTTCGACCGTCTTATCACCTGGATCGATCTCAACACCCCGATTGCCGGCACATGGACCGAAGGCGGCGCGAAGGGCGGATGCAGCCTGGTCGACCGCCGGCGGGAACTGGATCGGTGCCACGCCGGGCTGGATGTGGACATCGAGGCCTATCCGGCGCCGGCGCCGCCGCCCGTCACGCCGATCCTGCCCCAACCAGAAAAACTCGCCGAGCCGGTGACTTGTCCGAACTGGCCTTTCGACCGCGCAGAGGCCCAGCGCCGTCAGAAGGCAGCCGGCACGGCGACCAGCCGGCGGATCGAACTGGGGCGAACCGGCGATGGCAATGCCATCTGCATCGACCTCGTGTTGGTCCCAACCGGCGAGTTCGTGATCGGCGACCCCAACGGTCCGCGGGACGAGCGTCCGGCGGCCCGCGTGCGGATTGCCGGGGCGTTCTGGATGACCCGCTGCGAAATCAGCAACGAGGTCTACGCCTTGTTCGACGCCGCCCACGACAGCTACATCTACGACACCAACCCCAACAGCAACCCCGGTGCCCCCGGGGTGCCGCTGAACCAACCGGGGCAGCCGGTCGTGCGGACGAGCTGGCGCGAGGCGATGGCATTCTGCCGATGGTTGTCGAAGAAGACCGGCGAGCGTTTCACCTTGCCCACCGAAGGCCAGTGGGAATGGGCCTGCCGGGCGGGCACGGACACGCCGCTCTGGTTCGGCGCGGTCGATGCCAACTATGCCGGCAACGCCAACGTGGCCGACCAGGCCTTTGCGAAGATCGGCAAGGGCATAAGACTGACCCGCGTATTCGACAACCGCTTCGATGACGGCGGCAAGGTGACCGTGCCGGGCGGGAAGTACGCCGCCAATGCCTGGGGCCTCCACGACATGCACGGCAACGTGGGCGAGTGGACGCTGTCGGCCTACCGGCCCTATCCGTACGCCGAGGCGGACGCCCGCAACGACGCCTCGCCTGACGGCGAGAAGGTGATCCGCGGCGGCTCGTGGCACGACCGGCCACTTCGGTGCCGCTCGGCCTTCCGCAACTACCTGCCCGCATGGCTGGGGGCCTACGACGTGGGCTTCCGCGTGGTGGCCCCGGCCGGCGCCAAGCCCTGAATCCAGGCCATCCAGACCGGTACACGTTCATCCGCCGCGGCCGTCTACTTCCTGCCGGCCTTTCTCGCCGGCCTGGCCGCCGGAGCATGCCCGCCTGACTTGCGGACCTCTTCCTTGATCCGCTGGATGTGACCGCGGCCCAGGGCTTTCACCTCGCAGCCCAACTCGAAGAAGCGGCGGATCTTGTCGTCGCTCAGGATGCCGAAGCAATCGATCACCGCCAGCGGCCCGCCCGCCCACTTCACGATGTCTTCCGGCTGAAGCGCCAGGTACGGCTCGTGCGGCACGGCCAGGATCACCGCCTCGGCGTCCTTCAGGGCGAAGGCCAGGTCCTTCTGCACGCGGATGTTCCTGAGTCCTTCCTGGTTGCGGAAGAACCGGGCCCACGAATGCCCCGGGGCCGGGTAGTCGTCCTGGCTCTCCAACTCGTACCAGTGGTCGACGTAGGGGTCGTGCACGCGCATCTCGGCCCCCATCTCGGTCAGCTTGCGGACAACCAACTCGCTGCCGCTGTAGC
>CAYWTX010000305.1:0-11772 GCA_964461295.1 uncultured Planctomycetaceae bacterium
CCGCCCGTCCAGCCGGACAAGAGGGCAGGTCTTCACTACAGCCGTCTGGCGAACGCCGTTCGACGGAATGCTGAATGATTGCGCGGAAAAAATTCTGCAAACCCCCCGCCGCGGGGGGGGAACTGCGAAAGTTGGGCTAGCAACGTTACAGGGGTCTTCAGCCTGAAGGGCTGACAGACTACAGCCCAGGGCAACGCCCTGGGAACCCGCATCCGAAGATGGCGAAGCCCATCTGAAAGGGCGCAAGAAACCGTTGCCCGGACGAGCAGTTCCTGCGCCCCTTCAGGGCTTCGCCATCTTCGGATACGCCTTCCCAGGGCGTTGCCCTGGGCTGCATTATCTCAGCCTTTCAGGCTGAAGAGCAGACACCGGCTCACCTGGCCAGCGGGCAAAGCGCTACTTTCTCCTCGCTGGCCGTTCGGAAGCATCCATCGCCCGCAGGGCGAGCTCCAACTCGCCGGCCGCCTTGGCTTCCAGGGCGGCGAGTTGGTCGACAACGTCGGCCAGTTTCTCGCGTCCAGCGGCGGCGCTGAAGGCGGCCTTGCTGGTGTCGGCCGTGGCGAGTTTGGCCAGGACCTCGTCGTGGATGTCCGCGGCCGTCAGCAGCCGCCCCTTGGCCGGCTGGTCGTGACGGGACGCCATCTGCCGCAGGTAGGGCGGCGTGCTGCGTCGGTTGCGCAGGGTGCAGCCGACGATGTTCGCGCTGAAGTGCGACGGCCCGCACCGCACGCCGTCGCGTAATGTTCGGGCCCACAGCGCGAAGGAAGCCTTGCCGCTGGACTTCACAGCGGCGTATTGTGCAGCACAGCCCGGGATGGCGCGGCTGAATCGCTCGTGGTGAAGGTGGCAGGCGAACGCGATGGCCTCCGCGTCGGCCTGCGCGCGGTCCATGGGATCGGTCCCGTCGCCTAGGACGACGACGCACCAGGGGTATTGCCCGAGCCGTTTGACCTGGGCCGTGCCGTCACAGCAAAGCTGACCAAGCAGCGGCGGCGAGCCGTCGTCCATGCCCGTGACGAGCCAGTTGTCGCAGCCCCCGGTGACAGCGGCCGCCGGCCGCCCGGCCCGAAGGCACTCGAAGAACGCTCCGCGGTGGTACTTCGCGAAGTGCGCCGCCGCGTCGGAGCGGTACTCGTCCACGACCGCCGGCAGCCGGCGCAGCTCGATGCCGTGGACTCGCCCAAGGAAGTCGAGCCGCAGCATAGCGCCCCAGTCATCCAACGGCCACCAGCCCAGGTCCAGTTCCTTGACTTCGGCGCCGTAGGGCGTGTGCCCGCTGTCGGCCTGGAGGATGAACGCCAGGCCGCTGTCGCCGGCGACTGTGTCGTAGTCGCAGGCGACGCCGCAGTACGAGAAGGCCATCTGGTATCCCCGCGTGAAGCGGTTCCCGTCGCCGCCCGGCGGCGGGTCGGGCAGGCGAAGGGCGTGCGTCCGCGGCGGCTCTTGCGATCCCTCGGCCGGGCGAGCGCGGAGGACGACTCTCCGCAACTCCTCCCAGTTCCTGAACCCGTACTCCAGCGCCAACGCGAACTGCGCCTCGCTCAGGGCGACGGCGGCGGCGAGCACGTCGGCGTCGGCGGCGTTGGCGAATCGCCGGAGCTTGCGCAGGACCGGGCACGCCGACCGGTCGCCGGCGTCGTGGGCCTTCAGCAGGCTCCTGGCTTCGTTCTTGAGGTGTTCGAGGTCCGGCCGGATGGGGAGCAATCGAGACATGACAGCCTTCCTTTCCACTGCGCCCAGGGCCTGCACGCATGGGCAGAAAAGAAGGTTCGTGGGAGAACGGTTCGTTACGAAGGCGGGCTAAGCCCTTCCCGCAGGCCCGGAGGCGTCCTTCGGCCGCCGCGACGATTCTCCGTGGCCTGGTCCCGCGCGTCAAGCCGAAAATCGCCTTCGCGGGAAAGCGCCACGACAAGGGGGCCCTGGGCGGTCACAGGGGGCGTCTTCGGATCAGGGGCAGCAGGGGAACCTGCCGGCGGTAACCGCGGTACTTGTCTCCGAAGCGGAGCAGCAGGTCGCGTTCCTCCAGCAGGCAGATGATCAGCCACGCCGGCACAGTCAGCGCGGAGATAATCACCAGCAGCGGCGAGTGCAAGCCCACCGCCATGGCCACCCACAGCAGGATCGCCCCAGTCACCTGGGGGTGCCGCATATGCTGATAGATTCCGCCGTAGAGGTCCTTGGCGCGGCCGGGCGACATCGTCTCAGCGCCGGCGTCGCTGATGCCGCGAAGGATCAGCCACGTGGCGGGCGCCGCCATGGCGGCCGCCGCCAGCAGCGACACCCACCACGGCCAGGGCATCTTCTCGGGGATCCCCATCGCCAGGGGGTAGCGCAGATACAGCATGTAGTTGACTACCGGCATCGCCATCATGGCGACCGACGCGTAGCGACAAACCTTGCAGAATCGGTAGGCCCCCGCGCCCATCCGGCGTGACAGGCACACCGGCGAGACGCTCGTGAGGTACAGCCCCCAGCACGCCGTGCCGGCTGCGACCATCACTGCCATGTTGACCCATGCCGGAGCCATAGAGACTACACCAAACCAGCAAACCAAGGCACACCCACCATGCCGGTTCGCAGACCCGCGGGCCCTGTTGGGGCCGGTGGCCGACCGGTGGGCGGGCAACGCATCCGCCGCCAGGCATCCGAACCGTGAGCCCATCAGTTCGCAAGGAGAAGGTATCACGATCCGCGTTTCTCCGCCAGAGCAGTTTTGCGGGAATCCGGTCGAGGGGCGTTCGGCGAACGCCATGCCGGATGCGTGAGCGGACGGATCGCGGCGGGGGCAGGGACGGCGGGGAACCGTGCGTGAACGCACACCTCTGCCGGGGATGCCGGGGCGGCGGGCCGAAGCGGGGGGCGTCGCGTCTGGGGCCAAGAGCGTGCGTGTACGCTCGCTTTGGCGCGGCCGCCACTGGCGGGCAACCCTGGATCGCACTGCCGTTGCCAATGTCCGCGCAGGACGATACGATGCCGCCCGTGAGCCTGAAGGAGACTCCAATGGTGCCACACTTGGCAACCGTGTTGGCGTCCGGACTGGCGATGTTCGCGGGGGCCGCCCTGGCCTTCGACGCGCCTCGGCTGGAGCGAATCACCGTGGACGGAAACGCCGGCGACTGGGGCGACGGCGGGCTTCGCGTCGATCGACTGGCGCAGCACGCGGCGGCGGGCACGACGGTGACGCCGGCGGCCGACGGCGCGGGGACGATGCGGATGGGGTGGGACGATCGGGGGCTGCTCCTGTTGCTTGCGCTGCCGGCGTCGCGCGTGGAGGATACGGCGGGGGCCTCGCCGACGGTGAACCTGATTGTGCGGGACGGCGCGCAGTGGCTGAACTGGTGGCAGGTGATGGTGGACCTGCCGCCGCTGAAGTCGGACAAGCCGGCGGCAGCGCCCGCGGCCCGCCTCATCGAGCACCGGCACGACCAGTGGGTGGACCCGCGCGAGGCGCGCAAGGCGTTGGCGGCGCTGCCCCCGCTGGCGATCGAGGCGTGCTGGGCTCGCAGCGCGGGCGGGTACACGCTGGAAGCTCGCCTGCCCTGGGGCAACCTGGGACGTGCGCCGAAGGAGGGCGACTGGCTGCGCGTGCAGCTTCAGGTGTGGAAGGGCGGCCCGTCGCTGGCCTGGTTCCCGTACGGCTGGGCGGAGAAGTGCACGCGGTACTCGCACGGGGTGCGTCTGGCCCGCGCCGGGTCGGCGCCGCTGGCCAAGCCCGACGCGGGGGAGGACCCGCCGCGCTGTCCCAATGTCTGGCAGCATGGCGGATTCAGCGTGTACATTCCCGAGGGCCTGGCGCGTGTGCGCGGGGTGTACGTGACGCTGCCGGGCAACAAGCACCGTACGCTGGTGGACGAGTCGCGGCTGGACGGCTATTCGCCCATGGTCGCCATTGCCGGCCAACGGGCGTTCGTCAGGGACGTGGGGTTCGCGCTGATGGGGGCCGACGCCCCGGGCGGCGACGCGGCGCCGGTGCTGGAGGCGCTGAAGGCGCTGGCGGAAGTCACGAAGCACCCCGAACTGGCGGCCGCGCCGATCATCGCGGACGGCTACAGCATGGGGTCGGTGCGCGCGCTGGACATGCTGAAGGTGTGCCCGGAGCGGATGCTGGCCTTCACGTCGATGAACTTCATGAAGGCCGATTACCTGCCCTCCGACGCGGCGCGCAAGGTGCCCGGCCTGCTCTACACCGGCCCCAAGGACCAGTACGGCAAGGGGTATCCGGCGGCCTTTGCGGCCAATCGGGCCAAGGGCGCCCTGTGGGCGCTGATCGTTCAGCCGGAGGTGGGGCACACCGTGGGCGATTGTTCGGTGCTGCTCTACCCGTTCTATCGGGACATCATTCGTGCGCGCCTGGTGGAGGGCGCCGATGGGCGCGTCTCTCTGCGCGACATGGATGGCGAGGCGGGGTGGCTGGGCGACGCGAAGACATTCGCCGTCGCGCCGGCCAGGCGATCCAAGGCCGACCGCGTCTCGGCGTCCTGGTTGTCCAGTTCGTACGTGGCGTCGCTGTGGCGCGTGTTGAGCACCCGGCCCTCCGGCGGCCTGGGAATCGCCGACATTCTGGCCGCCGTCGATGCCCGTCAAGACGAACAGGAAGCTCATCCGTGAAGAGAGGAAGTCCGATGAACGAGCGGTCCAGTCCTTCAGCAGCCGGGAACAACTCCAGCGCCGCCAAGGCCGAGGTGCCCGTATCCTTCGCCCTGGAGACCTATGCGGCCAGGAGCATCAACTACCTCGAGCGGCTTGTGGATGCCGACGGCCTGCCGTACTTCAACGTCTTCTGGACGCAGCCGGCCGAGGCGGCCCACGACTGGCCCGACTTGGGCGACGTGATGAGCCGGCAGTTGGAGGGCGCCGTCATGCTGCGCCACATGACCGGCCGCGAGGCGGCAACCGAGAAGCTATGGCTGCGCAAGTTGCTCTCGCTGATTGATCCGGCGGACGGGCAGGTCCATCGGCCACGGAAGTCGTACTGCAAACCCACCATCGAAGACGCCGCGCTGCCTCTGGGTGCTCTGAATGCCTGCGCGATCGACGGCAGCGAGGAGGCGCAGGCGGCCGCGGCGAAGATGGCCGAGGGCTATCTGCGCCGGCTGCGCGACGATGATCTGCGCGACAAGCCGCTCCACTGCTTTTCCGGCTTCACCATCAAGGCGTTGATGGTCGCCGCGCGAATGCTCCAAAGTGAAGCCGCCTTCGAGGCGGCCCGCCTCCTGGTGGATCGCCACATCCAGCCCGGCCGGGCCTTCGCGGCGGACAATACGTTCGGTCTCCGCACCCACGTGCACGGCATGCTGAAGTCCCTGGTGGGAACGGCTGATTATGCCCTGACGGCCGGCCGGGCCGAACTGTACAGTCGCGTGGATGCGCTCTATCGCCACGTGAAGAGCCTCGGCACGCGGTTCGGTTTCCTGCCGGAGGTCATCAACTGGCGGACGAGCGACATGGTTGCCTGCGAGACCTGCGCGCTGATGGACTTCGCGGGGTTGGGCGTGACGCTGGCGGGACACGGGCATCCGGAGTACTGGGGCGACATGGAACGGTTGGCGCGCAACCACCTGGTGGAGAGCCAGGTGCGCGACGTGGCGTGGCTCCAGGGCGACGACGGCCGCGCGGACACCGAGCAGTTCACCTGGCGCGACATCGGCTCGCGGATCGTGGGCGCCTGGGCGGGGTGGAGTTCGCCGAACCACATCCTGGCCTATCGCGAGACGCTCAACGCCCATTGGGGCGGGCCGGAGCTTCGCGACAAGACCCGGCTGTTGCAGAACTGCTGCGGCGGATCGGGCGTGCACGCGCTGTTCATCCTGTGGAAGAACGCCGCGCGGTTCGAGGATGGCATGCTCTCGGTGAACATGCACCTGGACAAGAAGCTGCCGGAGGCGGAGATCCGTTGCGAGCAGCCATACCGCGGCGTGCTCCGCATCGCGTTGAGGCGCGATTGTGCGGTGCGAGTGCGCATCCCGGAGTTCACCCATGCCGCCCAGCTCCAGGTCAGCGTCAACGGGATCCGGCGACCGGTCGCGCGCAACTTCTTGCGCGATCCGAGCCTCATGGGCGAGGCACTCCCACAGGACGGAACGCAACCCGCCTGCCGCGTTTCAGGGAACTACCTGGAGCTGGGGCCCTGCCAGGCCCGAGATCGGATCGAGGTGTCGTATCCGTTGCCGGTGGCGACGGAAGAGGCCGCTGTGGGCAACGCCGGTTTCCGGCAGTGGCGCTACCGGGTCACGTGGAAAGGCGACACGGTGATCCGCATGGAGCCGCTGGGCAACGAGGTCAAGACGGCGTACTCCGACTTCGACAAGGTGGACCGCGAGGTGTTCTACGGCCAGGACGGCCCCGGGCCGCTCTACCGGCGGGAACACATGCTGCCCGACGGCGTGCCGGTCGAGTCCAGCCTGCACCTGGATGATGGATCGCTGGACTTGTGGCGAATCAGGCCCCGGTAACTGCCAACTCGCCGCTTCGCGTCGGACACCTTCGCGTCGAGCCTCGACAAGGCGTTGCCGCTTCTGTACCTTCTGCCGATCCATCTCCTTCAGGAGCAAGCGATGTCAGTGAAGAAGCGGTATGTACAGGTCGGCTGCGGCGGGCGCAGCGGAATGTTCACGCGGGCCATCTGCCGGGACTACGGCGACACCTGCGAGATCGTCGGCCTGTGCGACGTCAACGCCGGGCGCATGCGCGTCAAGAACAAGCAGATCGAGGAGTTCGGCGGCAAGCCTGCGCCGATGTATTCCGCGGCCGAGTTCGACCGCATGGTCCGCGAGACCCGACCCGACCACGTGATCGTCACGACCGGGCCGGACGCCTCGCACAGCGATTACATCGTCCGCGCGATGGAACTGGGCGTCGACGCCATCACCGAGAAGCCGATGACCATCGACGAACACCGCTGCCGGAAGATACTCAAGACCATCGCCGCCACCGGGCGAAAGGTGCAGGTGACGTTCAACTACCGCTACTCGCCGCACCGCAGCCAACTCAAGGAGATGCTCGACGGCGGCGCCATCGGCGAGGTGTACAGCATCGACTTCACCTGGCCGCTGGACACCAAGCACGGCGCGGACTACTTCCGGCGCTGGCACCGCAAGCTGGACAACAGCGGCTCGCTGCTGGTTCACAAGGCGACGCACCACTTCGACCTGGTGAACTGGTGGATCGGCGACGTGCCGGAGGAAGTGTTCTGCCACGCCTCGCGGCGGTACTACACGCCCGCGACGGCGGATCGGTTCGGCCTGTCCAACCGCTCGGAGCGCTGCCTCGACTGCCCGTGCAAGGGGGCGTGCCGGTTTTACCTGGACCTGGCCGGCAACACGCAGCTCAAGGAGATGTACCTGGACAACGAGGCGGAGGACGGGTACTTCCGCGACCGCTGCGTGTTCAGCAGCGAGATCGACATCTGGGACAACATGTCGGTGAGCGTTCGCTACCGGCGCGGGGCGATCCTGAACTACCTGTTGTTCGCGTACAGCCCGTGGGAAGGCTACCAGATCGCGTTCAACGGAAGCCGGGGCCGCCTGGAGCACAACTGCATGGAGGACAGCTACATCAGCGGCGCGACGGCGGCCGAGCCGGGCGCGGTGAAGAGGAAGGAGACGACGATCACGCTGGTTCCCGAGTTCGACGCGCCGCGCCCGATCGCGGTGCGGACGAGCGCTGGCGGGCACGGGGGGGGCGACGGGCCGCTGCTGGCGGACGTGCTCAGCGTCAACCCCCCGGCCGATCCGCTGAAGCGCAGGGCCAACCACGTCGACGGTACGTACTCGATCATGATCGGCATCGCGGCGTATCGCAGCGCGCAGTTGGGCCGGCCGGTGAAGGTTGCGGAGTTGATCGGCGACGCGCCGCTGTAGGGGGGGAGAGGTGTTGGGTGGCGGGCGGTCCTCGGCCACGAGGGCCGGGGACGATCCACCCGATCCGGCGAATCGCCTCGACCGATGTTGACTTTCGTCAACATTGTTGACTTGCCGCAACAGCGGGGCGTATCATAGCGTTGACACTTCGCCCATGAACGCAGATCTGCGAAAGCTTGTTACGCCTCTGTTCGATGCGCTGCCGCACCCTGCGCTGATCGTTGACTGGGCGGGCGACATCCTCTTGCGGAACGCCGCCGCCGGCGCTCTGTTCGGCGAGGGGTCGTCGATCGAGTTGGCCCTTGGCCTGGCGGAAGGCGCCTTCCGATGGGCTGCCGAGCGGGCGGCCCTGCGCGAGCCGCCCGGGCGGCTCGTTCGGCGCGGGCTGCGCCTGGCCGGGCGGCAAGGCCGGCAGGTTCTGGCCGACGTTCACCTCTCGCGGATCGCCGCCGGCGACGCCGGGGGCGCCGACAGCCAGGTGCTCGTGTTCATCGAGGACATCTCTGGGCGCGTGTCCATGGAACGGCGCATGGCGGCGGCGGAGCGGATGACGGCCGCGGGGACCCTGGCGGCGAAGGTCGCCCACGAGCTGAACAACCCGCTGGACGGCGCGCTGCGGTACATCGGCCTGGCCGAGCGCGTGGCGGGGGAGAAGGCGGAGAAGTACCTGACGGGCGCGCGAGGCGGGCTGGTCCGCATGGCGGAGATCATCCGTTCGCTGCGGCAGCAGGGGGGCTGGCAGGCGTCGGGCGAGCGCGAGAGCGTGCAGCGTCTGCTGGACGACGCCGTGGCGTCGATGCAGCCGCGGGCGCAGGCGGCGGGCGTGTCGATCCTGTGCGATCTTGCCGACGACGTGACCGGGGTGGTGGACGGCAGCGTCTTCCAGGTGTTCTGCAACGTGATCAAGAACGCGCTGGACGCCATGCCGCGCGGCGGGCTGGTGACGGTGACGATCCGCGGGGCCGATGGCGGCTGCATCGTCCGTTTCGCCGACACGGGAATCGGCCTGAACGAAGGCGAAGCGGAGAAGATCTTTGAGCCGTTCTACACCACCAAGCCGGCCGGGGAAGGCAGCGGCCTGGGGCTGTCGATCTGCCGCGAGATCATGGCTCGCCTGGGCGGGGCGATCACGGCGGCGCCCGGGCCTCGCGGGGGAGCGGTGGTAACGGTGAGCCTGCCGGTGCAGCAGAAGGCGGCAGGCGGCAGGGAGCAGGCAACAGGGAGGTTGGAAGCGTAGCTCTCGGGGCGCCACGGCTGCGAACATCGCGGCGGCGGCGCCCGAAAGAGACATAGGAACCCATGGCGACGACAACGGCTGCGACATCCCCCTCGGCGACCAAGGCCCGCATCCTGCTGGTCGACGACGACCGCATCATCCTGGACAGCCTCGGGGGGTTCCTCGAGTTGGAGGGGCACGCGGTGACGGCCGTGGCGTCGACGGAACAGGCGGTGGACGCCCTGCGGGCGGCAGACCACAACCTGGTGATAACCGACGTGTCGATGCCCGGGCGCGACGGGTTCGACCTGCTGCGGTATATCAAGGCCAACCACGAGCAGACCGTGGTGCTGATGATGACGGGGTACGGGACGATCGAGTCGGCCGTGGAGGCGATCAAGCAGGGGGCGTACGACTACTTGACCAAGCCGATCATCGACGACGCGGTCCGCGTGGCCGTCGAGCGGGCGCTGCAGCAGCAGCGGCTGCTGGCGGAGAACCGCCAGCTTCGGGCGGCCCTGGTCGAGCGATACAGCTTCGACCACATCATCGGGCAGGATCACCGCATGGCCCGGACGTTCGAGATCGTCGAGGCCGTGGCCGACAGCCGCACGACCGTGCTGGTGACCGGCGAGAGCGGGACGGGCAAGAGCCTGATCGCGCGGGCAATTCACCTGCGGTCGCCGCGGCGCGATCGGCCGTTCGTGGAGGTGGCATGCGGCGCGCTGCCCGATTCGCTGCTGGAGAGCGAGTTGTTCGGGCACATCCGCGGCGCATTCACGCATGCCGTGAGCGACAAGGACGGCAAGTTCGCCGCGGCCGACGGCGGGACGATCTTCCTGGACGAGGTGGCGACGGCGAGCCCGCAGCTCCAGGTGAAGCTGCTGCGGGTGCTGCAGGAGCGGCAGTTCGAGCCGGTGGGTTCCAACCACACGCGCACCGTTGACGTGCGGGTGATCCTGGCCAGCAACCACGACCTGGCCCTGGAGGTGAAGGCGGGGCGATTCCGCGAGGACCTGTTCTACCGCATCAACGTGGTGAACATCGAGTTGCCGCCGCTGCGGCAGCGCGTGAGCGACATTCCGCTGCTGGCCGAGCATTTCCTGCGGAAGTGCCTCCAGGAGACGTCGCGCCCGATCCAGGGCTTCTCGGGCGAGGCGCTGGACGCGATGCAGCGGTACACCTGGCCGGGCAACGTGCGCGAGTTGGAGAACTGCGTCGAGCGGGCCGTCGTGCTGTGCCGCAAGGCGGTGATCGCTACCGACGACCTGCCGCCGGCCGTGCTGTGCGAAGTGGCGGGGCGGGGGCCGGCGGCCGAGGCGGCCCCCGGGGAATCGCTGTCGGAGGCCCTGCGGGTTCCCGAGCGGCAGATCATCCTGAACACGTTGCGGCAGCACAACGGCAGCCGCCATGCCACGGCCGAGGCGCTGGGCATCAATCGCACGACGCTTTATAAGAAGATGAGAAAACATGGGCTGCTGGGGGAATGAAAGAACGACCGAGGACGGGGAGGAGGACGAGGACGAGCGGGACCGGGAGACGGACGAGTACGAGTACGAGAACGAGTACGGAAGCGAGTCATGCATGCAGAACGAATCCGAACAAGTGATGTGGCGGGGGGAGTGGATCATGGCCGTCAAGCGCGGGCGGTGGGAATACGCCAAGCGGGCGCGGAGCATTACCGGCATCGTGGGAATGGTGCCCGTGACCGACGAGGGAAGGCTGGTGCTGGTGGAGCAGTATCGCCCGGCCGTGAACGCCAACGTGATCGAGCTGCCGGCGGGCCTGGTGGGCGATGAGGCGGCCCGGGCGCGGGAGCCGTTGGAGGACGCGGCCCGGCGCGAGTTGACCGAGGAGACGGGCTACGAGGCGGGGCGGATGGAGATGCTGGCGGACGTGGTCCCCTCGGCCGGGATCAGCGGCGAGTCGATGGTGCTCTACTTGGCCAGCGGCCTGCGGAAGGTGGGCCCCGGCGGCGGCGACGAGCACGAGGACATCACGGTGCACGAGGTGCCGCTGGCGGAGGTGGAGGCGTTCTGCAAGGCGCGGCAGCGGGAGGGGGCCGCGATCGACGCGAAGGTGTACGCGGGGCTGTATTTCTGCACGCGGAGAGGAATGTAGTCGCGGCCCGCTGGCAGGGCGCGGAGAAGACCGGCATTCCTACTGCGCGCCTGCGGCGTGCGCTGCCGTTTCAGTTCCGCGAGCATCGCCTACTTCTGCTCGACCTCGGACTTGTCCCTGTTCGATGAAGTGTGCGGGGTCTGGCTGTCGGCCTTGGGGATCTGCCTGCGGGGGCGCTCTTCCTGCGGTTGTTCGCGCTGGATGTCGTCGGCCGCCTCGTCGAGGTCGCGTTTGATGCCGCTCATCTCGCGTTTGAACTCGCGCATGCCCTTGCCGATGCCGCGGGCCAGTTCTGGGATCTTCTTGCCGCCGAAGAGAATGAGGACAACGATGACGATGATGGCGATTTCCCAAGGGCCCGGCACCCAGGCCAACATGCCGAAGAGGGGTTTCAGTACGTTTGCGGCTGCGAGCATGTCATTGCGCTCCCGTTAGAGACCCGCGGGGCATGCCGCCGCCACGGGCCTGCACCAAATGTAGGGATTCGGGGGGCGGTAATTCAACTGAATTGTCGGGACACTGAATTGTCAGGACGGGACGGCGGAAGATGCCCCGGCCACGCCGGGCCGGGGCTTG
>CAYWTX010000306.1:0-11487 GCA_964461295.1 uncultured Planctomycetaceae bacterium
CGCCTGCGCCGACCCACGGCGGCGTAGGCCATCGGAACCTCGATGTTCCCCAGGACGTCCAGTTGCGGAAACAGGTTGAAGGACTGGAATACGAACCCGATGCGGGCGTTGCGGTGCCTGGCCAGGCTGTCGTCGCTCAGCCGCGACACGTCCTCGCCGGCCAGGCCGTACGTCCCGCTGTCCAGCGTGTCCAGCAGCCCGATGATGTTCAGCAGCGTGCTCTTGCCCGAACCCGACGGGCCCATGATGGCCACGTACTGCCCGCGCCGGATGTGCAGGGTGACGCCCTTGAGCACTTCCAGCCGGCGCGAGCCGAGCACGTAGTGCTTACGGACCTGCGTCAGTTCCACGATCATCTCTGGCATGGGTTGGACCGGGACCTATGGCTTGCCCGCCGTTGCGGCCTGTTCCTGAGGCCGGAAGAGGTAGACCTGTTCGCCCTCGGAGACTCCCTCAACGAGTTCGACCAGGTCGTCGTTGCTTCTGCCGGGCTTGACCTTGCGTTTTTCGGGCGCTCCGGCGGCGTGAACGTAGCACACGGGCTTGCCTTCGTCGTCGTGAACGGCCTCGATGGGCACGGCGACGACGCCTTCGGCTGTCTCGGCCACGACCTGCACGCGGGTGGTCATGCCGCTGACCATGCGGGGGTCGACGGACTTGATCTCCACCACGCCGGAGTAGACCTTGGGGCTGGACTGGTCCCAGGGCACCCGCGACTGGGCAAGTTGGCTGATGGACTTCAGCGTCCCCTCCAGCGTCAGTCCGGGAATCGCCTCGATGGTGATGACGGCCTTGCAGTCGGGCTTGATCTTGCCCCGGTACTCCTCGCCGATGGAGATGTCGATCTCGAAGGCGCTGAAGTCGGGGATGGTCAACAGGGTGTTGCCCTGCCAGACCTCCGCGCCGACCTTGACCTCCTGTTGCTGGCCCCCGTAGTACACGTTCTGACGCGGGTCGCCGTAGAGCACCACGCCGTCCACCGGCGCGGTCAACACGCATTTGTCCAGTTCCTTCCTCTGGTCGGCCAGTTCCACCTCGATCCTCCGGATGGAGTCTTGGCTCTTGCCGATCTCGGCCTCCTTCTGGAGCACCAGGCTTCGAGCGGCGACCTTGGCCTTTGCCAGGTCCAGTTCGGCGTTGGCGTGCGCCTGCCCCCTGGCGCGGAACGTCTGCGGATACTCGTAGGCCTTGAACATCTTGTGCGCCAGGAGGCAGACTTCCACGCCCTTCTCCGCCCCGGCCACCGCGCGGCGCGTGGCCTCGATCTGCTTGTCCATCGCGGCCTTCTGGTCCTCGTCCACGAAGAGCCCCTCGTCGGCCTTGACCTGGAGCTCCAACATGGCTTTCTGGGCGTCGGCGAGGGCCTTCCGCCCGGTGCTGGTGGCGCCCTCCAGGTCGCGGAACTTCTTGGGACCGTCCAACTCGCGGTATTGCTTCAGGGCGTCGCGGGCCTGTTCCAGAAGCGACTGGGCCGTCGCGACGGCGCTCTTTCCGGCCGACCGCTGGATCAGCAGGTCCTCCTGAGCCACGGTCAACTGCCTCCTCGCCGTCTCCAACTCGCCTTCCTTCAGGCGGATCTGGTCGATGATCGGCTGGCGCTCGAACTCGATGAGCTTGTCGCCCTTCTTGACCGCCTTACTCGTGGGAACGACCCAGGCGATCTTGGCCCGGCCATTGAGTTGGCTGCTCAGCGTGTGGTTCTTGAGCGCCCGCACCTGGCCGCTTTCCACGATCCCGATCCGCAGCGTCGTGCGCTTGGCCGTGTGGAAGCGAGCCTCCGCCAGGCCCCCGCCGCCGCTTGCCGGGGCCAGGTGCTTGCGGTACAACCCCGGGCCGTACCAGATGCCGGCCGCGCCGACGCCCAGCACGATCAGCCAGACGAGTATCTTCGCCAGTCGTCGCATGGTGGCAGCCCTTAGTTCGCCGGCACGCGGATGACCTGGCCCGACGGCAGGCGGATCGTCCGGCCGGCCGGTGGGCCGGTCGGCGCCGGGTTGGCGGGCATGCTGGCCGGCGCAGTCGTCGGGCGCGTGTCCGGCTCGGCGGGCGCGGGGAGAGGCGGTGGCGGCGGCGGTGGCGCCCGGTAGATCCACTCCGGCTCGTCGGCCGGCCTGCTGGCCGGGGCGGGGCGGTTGGGATCGGGCACGGCCCGCCGCACCCGCTCCTCCACGTCCTCCATCCCCACGCCGGGCTTGTGCAGACGTTCGCTGTTGGCCTGCTCGGGCGGAAGGATGTTGATCCGCAGGAAGAAGATCAACTGCGTCTTGAGGTTCTGCTCGCGGCGGCTCTGGAACAGCAGCCCGACCGTCGGAACGTCTCCAAGCCCGGGCACCTTGCGGAGCACCTGGCGGTCCTCCTCCCGAAGCAGGCCGCCGATGGTCAGCACCTGCCCGTCCTTGATCGACAGGATCGTCCGCACGTTGCGGATCGCGACCACCGGGTTGGATATGCCGCTGGGGCCCGCGGCCGTGTACCCCGTGACCGTCGAGACCTCGGGGTTGATCTCCAGACGGGCCGTGTCGCCTGCGATCTGCTGCGGCGTTACCCGCAACTTGATGCCCACCCGCTTGAAGTTGGTCGTCGTGCTGACCGAACCGGAGACCACCGTGGCGCTCTGGACGGGGACCTCCTCGCCGGTGATGATGCTGGCCTCGGCGCCGGTCGTCACGATCAGGTTGGGCGAACTGAGAATCCGCGCCTTGCCCTTGGTCACCAGCATCCGCAGGAACAGGTCCAGTTGCAGGCCGTCCATCGACAGGGCGCGGATGTTGATCTGCATGCCCTGGTTGGTGTTGGGGTTCGCACCGGGGGTCGCCAGCATGTCCTGGCTGTTCTGGAGGACCCGGCTGCCTCCGCCCACGATGTTCTTGTACATCTGGTTCAGTTCGATCTCCAGGTCGCTGTCCACCGTCACCTCGACCACCCGGGCCTCCACGAGCACCTGGGGCACGGGGCGGTCCAACTCCCTCGCCATGGCCAACAGCCCGGGCACCAGGTCCTTGGTGTCGCTGACGATCAGCGTGTTCATCGCCGGGCTGCACTCCACCGTGCCTTCGGGACTGACGAAGCCGCTCATCGCCTCCTTCAGCATCTCCGAGCGGATGTAGCGGCAACTGTAGATCAGGATCATCTTGCCGTTGGCGGCCTCAATGAGCTTCGGACCCGGCGGAGCCGCCAGCGGCGGGGCGTACCGCGTCGCCGGCTCCACAGCCGGCTGAGACGTGCCGACCCCGACGCCCGACGTCGGAGGCCTGACGGAGAACTCCTCGGTGCAGCCCACGGCGCAAGCCAAAGCAAACACCGCAATGACTGCCCACAACGTACGCTGGCGGTAAAGACGCATCGTCCATCATCCTGGCTGGAGTCGGGCCGCTGCCCGAAGTAAGGACACTTCTTCGGTATAACGCCGCAACCACGCCACCATTGCCGAGAAAGCGGGCATGATCCATGGTTTGTGGAAGAACCTCGCCGCCAGCGACCAGAACCACGCGACGGCCGCGACCACGTGCGATCTGCACGTCGCCTACAGCTTCTCCACCGGTCCCAGCGCCGCCACCGTCGTCGCCAGCAGATCGTACTGCCGCGACACCTCCAGCACCTGCTCGGCCGTCACCGCGAACAACTCCTCGATCTGCCGCTCCAGCGGCATGTACTCGTGCCGGTACAGCCAGTCCAGGGCCACCGCGCCCAGCCGCTCCATCGGCGCCTCACCCTTCAGCACCGACGCCGAGGCGATCTTGTTCTTCGCGGCCGTCAACTCCGCCGCCGTCGGCCCGGCGTCGAGGAACTTCCGCAGCTCGCGCTGCGCGATGTCCATCGCCTCGCCCGCGCGGTCCGGGTCCACCGTCAGGTACGTCAGGAACGCCCCCGTGCCGTCCAGCGAATCCAGCGCCATCGACGCCTCGTCGGCAATGGCGGGGTCCACCAGCGAGTAGTAGAGCCTGCTGCCGGTCGCGTCGCCCATCACCGCCGTCGCCAGCAGGGCGGCGTACCGCTGCGCGTCCTGCGCCGAGGGCGCCGGGCTGGCCAGCCCGAGCTGCTCTCGCACCAGGTCTTTGTCCACGGCGACCTTCCGCCGCCGCCCCACGGCCGGGCGGCTCGTGTCGCGCCCCACCTCCACCGGCGTCCACCCGCCGCAGAGCCGCTCCGCGGCGGCCGTAAGGGCGGCGAAGTCCACCTTCCCCGCCCCCGCCAGCACCAGGTTGCCCGGCGAGTACCGCTGCTGGAAGTACCGCCGCATGTCCTGCACGCGCAGGTTCGCGATCGACTCCTTCGTGCCCAGCACGCTCGTGCCCAGCGGGTGGGGCAGGAAATGCTCGGCCAGCAGCATGTCGTACAGGCGGAAGCTCGGAACGTCCTCGTAGCGGGCGATCTCGTCGAGGATCACCGTCCGCTCCAACTCGAAGTCCTCGGCCCGCAGCGACGGGCGAAGCAGGTCGCACAGCAGGTCCAGCAGGCGATCCTGGAACTCCGGCAGCACGCCGCCGAAGTAAGCCGTCGTCTCCTGCGACGTGTAGGCGTTGTAGCTGGCGCCGATCTCGTCGAACTCGCGGTTGACGTCCAAGGCCGACCGGCGCGGCGTGCCCTTGAACATCATGTGCTCCAGGAAATGGCTCACGCCGGCCACCCCCGGCGTCTCGTCGCGGCTGCCGGTCCGCACGAAGAACCCCGCCGCCATCGACGCCGCCTGCGGATTGACCTCCGCGACGATCGTCAAACCGTTGCCAAGTTGTATGTGCCTGAATTCCATTGTGTCTCCGAAATCCATTCAACCGCAAGGAACGCGAAGAACGCGGAGATTCAAGGAGAGACAGATCCCTTGCGGCCTCTGCGGCCTCTGCGGCCTCTGCGGTTAACTGCTACTCCCCCAGCACGCTCATGTCCAGCGCCTTGGGCCCCACCACCAGCACGGTGAAGTCCCGCGCGGGGAACTCCCGCAGGTAATCCAGCACGTCCGCCGCCGTGACCGACTCCACCGCGGAGGCGATCTCGCCGAAGCTCCGCAGCCGCCCCAGGTGATACCAGTCGCCCGCCAGGGCGTGCGCCCTGGCGCCGGTCGACTCGTTCTGCATGATCAGCGAACTCTTGAGCTGCGTGCGGGCCCTGGCCAACTCGTCCTCGCCGATGCCCTTCTCCAGCCGGCGAATCTCCCGCACCGTCAGGTCGAACATCTCCTGGGCAAACCGCGGCGTCGCCGCCTCGTAGGTGAACATTCCCGCCTGCGTCCGCAAACTGTGGTAGTGGCAGCCCACGTGATACGCCAGCCCGCGCTTCTCCCGCACCTCGGTGTGCAGCCGGCTGCCCGCCCCGCCCGACAGCACCATCTCCGCCATCCGCGCCGCATAGTACCCCCGGTGGCCGAACGTCGCCGCCGGGTGCGCCATCGCCACGTGAACCTGCGCCGTGTCCTTCTCGACGTGCACCACGCCGCGCGGCGCCTTCTCCGCCGCCACCCCGGCTGCCGCGCCGCCGTTCCACTCGCCGAACAGCCCTTCCACTCGCTCGCTGATCGCCTGCCAATCGAACGCGCCCGCCACGCCGAAGATCGCCCCTCGCGGCCGCATCGACCCCCGCCAATGCTCGCGCAGGCCCTCGCCCGTCATCGCCTCCAGCGACTCGCTCGTGCCGTAGATGCAGCGGCCCAGCGGCAGGCCGTAAAACCGCTCGCGAAGCAGCAGCATGCACTGGCGGGCCGGTTCGTCGGACAGCGATTCCAGGTCCTGCCGCGTCAACTCCCGGCACGGCTCAAACGTCTCGTCCTCCAGCCGCGGGCGCAGCACCACGTCGGCGACCAGGCCCAGCACCTCGGGCAGGTTGCGCCCGAGCTGCCCGGCCGAGAACAGCACGTGTTCGCTCTGTACGTGCTGGGAGTGTTGGCACCCCAGGGCGTCCAGGGCGTCGTTAAGCTGGCGGGTGTTGCGATCGGCCGCGCCGCGAAGCGACCACTCCTCGGCGACGCTCGCCGCGCCCGCCGCCGTCGGCGGGTCGTGCGCCGCCCCGGCCTGCACGGCCAGCGTCAGCGACGCCGACGCCACGCTCTCCATCCGCTGCCCCAGCAGCACCATCCCGTTGGGCAGTTGTTTTGTGTGAAGTTCTTCCGGCACGCTAAACCTCTATCCGTGGAGCGGGTCGAGGAAGGCCCAGAGGAGGGAAGGAACTACAGCAGTTCCAAGAAACCTTCCACCGTCATTCCAGAAGCACGAATCAACGACCGCAACGTGCCTGGCGCTATCTCCCGGTGTTGCGGAACTGACAAGCTGGCCCATTCCCCGGCCTTCAGAGGCATGATGTGGCTACCTCGTTGGCGGCTCACGTGCCATCCGGCCCGAAGGAACGCTCTGACTGCCTGCGATCCCGAGATCACCGGGAACTTCGGCACTAGACGGCGACCTCGACCTCTCTGATGGCCACAGTCAGCGGCATTCCTGCTTCGGCTCGAGCCTCCAGGCATCCCACGATCGCCTCCCGAATGTTCACCAAAGCCTCTTCTTCGGTCTTGCCTTGCGACACGCAGCCGGGAATCGAGGGACACTCCGCCACGACCATGCCTGTCTCGTCGCGATCCAAGGTCACCAATAACCGCATGATCCACCTCGACACGCATTGTAAGGCGAGCAATCAGCAATGGTCAAGCCGCAGCAACAGGAACGGGCCGGCTGGACACCAGGAGCGACAGACTGTAGGTTACCCGCCATGGCGGAGACAGTGGCGATCATCGGCGACGGGGCGATGGGCACCGTGTGCGCCATCATGCTCGCGGAGAACGGCCACGCCGTGCGTCTGTGGTCGGCGTTCGCCGACGCCGCCTCGCGCCTCCGTCGCGACCGCGAGAACCGCGCGTTCCTGCCCGGCTTCCACCTGCCCGACGCCGTGGAAGTCACCGGCGACGACGCCGCCGCGCTCGACGGCGCGGCGCTGGCCATCTCGGCCGTTCCCACCCAGTTCATGCGCGGCGCCTGGCAGCGGCTGGCACGCTACTGTTCCGCCGACCTGCCCATCTGCTCGGTGGCCAAGGGAATCGAGAACGGCACGCTGCTGCGCCCGACACAGGTTCTCCAGGACGTGCTGGGCGCCGCGCGCGGCGTGGCGGCCCTTTCCGGGCCGTCCATCGCCCCGGAAGTCGCCCATCGCCTGCCCGCCACCGTCGTCGTCGCCGCCGGCGACGCCGCCCTGGCCCAGCGCGTCCAGCGACTCATCAGCCGCCCCTACTTCCGCGCCTACACCAACGATGACCTGCTCGGGGTCGAACTCGCCGGCGCCACGAAAAACGTCATCGCCATCGCCGCCGGCGTGCTGGACGGCCTGCGGGCCGGCGACAACGCCAAGGCCGCCCTGGTCAGCCGCGGACTGTCCGAGATCACCCGCCTGGGTCTGGCCATGGGCGCCCTGCCCGAAACGTTTGCCGGCCTGGCCGGCGTGGGCGACCTCATCACCACGTGCACCTCCCCGCTGGGACGCAACCGATCGTTCGGCGAGGCCGTCGGCGCCGGCGCCACCGTCCAGCAGGCCCTCGCCGCCACCAACGGCGTCGTCGAAGGCGTCGCCACCACGCGCAGCGTCGTCGAACTCGCCGCCCGCCACAGGGTGGAAATGCCCATCACTCAGGCCGTCCACGACGTGATCTTCCAGGGCTGCTCCGTCGCCCAGGCAATCGCGGGCCTGATGACCCGCCCCCTACGAGCCGAGCGGTAGGCCCAAGGCTGCTTGCCCTTCGCCGTCGAGGCGATCATCGCCCCGAGGCCCTTCACGATCTCCCCGTCGCGCTGCGCCTTGAAAAGGCGCTCCCGTGCGGAGACAATGCCCGGCGGTCGAGGCTGTGCCCCTCCGCCATGGCTGTACCCAAAGGAGTCACACGATGCTCAAGGCGCGACTGGTTCTGGCGATCGCGACGTGCGGGCTGATCCTGGCCGGCTGCGAAGCCTCGCACGACCGGGTGTTCCGCGAGTTGGGTTCGGCCGGGCCGATCGTCGTCGCCTCGATCCGCAACCTGGGCTGGGGCCTGCCCCTCAGGCAAGGCGCCCGCGACGTTCGGTTCTCCGCGATCGTCACGACCTGGAACGAGGAAGGCAAGAGCTTCGCCGACCGCCAGGAGATGACGGCCGACCTGGTCGACGGCAGGATCGTCTCGCGCGGACTGGGCCCTCGCGGAGGTTGGACGGTGACGGCCACGCTGCCGCGGGGCGGAGGCAAGGGCGACGTCGCCGTCGAAGCCCAGCCCGGCGTCGAGGCCGACGCCGTCCGCAAGCGGATGGGGCCGACGCTCCTGACGCTGCTGCACCGGCTCCGCGGCGCGTATAATCTTGTGGATTCCGAACGCGGGCGCGACGGGCGGCAGGCCAGCGTTGCCGGGCGCGATCTGGTTCACGTGGGCGTCAACAGCCCCCAGGCCGCGGGGTATTACTTCGACGCCGGCAACGGGATGCTGCAATTCGTGACGGCCGGCGCCGACGCCCCCGGGCGCGACGGCACGGTCACGGTCTACCAGTACGCCGCCTTGCCGGACGGGGCCGCGTTTCCCAAGACGGTCCAGATCGTGAAGATCGGCAAGCACGTGCTTGTGGGCCAGACGCCGGTGGCGATGTTCGAGATCACCAACGTGAAGTTCTGAGCAGAGGCAAGGACGGGCCTTCGTCTCGCGGGGCGACCGCGGCGACACGATGCGGCTCCGTGGGTTCTTATATCGATGTCCGCTGATATATCCGAAATTCTGAAGAGCTGGCCGTTCAAGCCCGGGCAGGTCAGCGCCCGGCGGATTCGCGGGGCCGACGGCAAGGAGAAGCTGCAACTGCGCCTCGACCTGGGCTTGCTCCAGATGGAGATCCAGGGCCGGCCCGACGGACGGCGCCCCCACGGCCAGGAAAGCCTGCTGGACTACCACCAGCGGCGGCTGGCCAGGCACGTGGAGCAGGCCGGCAGCGAGGAAGGCTTCCTGCTGGGCGAGAAGGAATGCGAGGCCCTGCGGTCGGAGGCCACGCTGTTCTACCACCGCTACCTGGCCGAGTTCGTGCTCGGCGAGTACGCGGCGGTCGTCCGCGACACCGGGCGCAACATCGCCGTCATGGACTTCTGCCGGCGGTACGCCCGCGAAGAAACCGACCGCTACTGCCTGGAGGAGTTTCGGCCGTACCTGCTTATGATGCGGGCGCGGGCCGGCGGACACCAGGCGATGAACGACAGCCGCCCACGCGAGGCCCTGGAGACGCTGCGCCAGGCGATCGCCGAGATCGAGACGCTGTACGAGGCCCTCGGCGACGATAAACTCGCCGAACAGTCCAGCGAGATCGGCGTCCTGCGGTCGATGGAGAAGGATCTGCTGGCCCAGTTGCCGCCCGACCCGGTCGAGAAGCTTCGCCGCGAATTGGCCGATGCCCTCGAGGCCGAGCATTACGAGCAGGCCGCTCGCCTTCGCGACGAGCTCCGCCGGCTGACAGGTACACCTTGATCCCCTATGTCGATCGTGAGCGCTACATGACCCCAGCTTCCAAGCCCCGGCCCGGCCGCGTTACGGCTCGAAGGCAAGGGCGTTCGGCCAATAGTGCGGTCCCTCCAGACCGCGCGGGAACCGCTTTCGAGTGTCTCGCGAGCTGGATAGGCCTCGGCGCTGCCACAACGCAACCGGCTTCCAAGCCCCGGCCCGGCGTGGCCGGGGCATTGCATCTTCCCGGCGCCGCCCTGCTCGCCCTCCTGCTCGCCGGCGCCGTCGGCTGCGGCGCCAACAACGGCGAGTACTTGACCGACCGCCGGATGGACAACGGCATGATCATCATCCTGCCGGGCATCGAAGGCGTCAGCCGGCTCAACCGCAACATCCGTGACGGACTCAACGAGGCCGACATCCGCTACGCCATGCCCATCCACTCCTGGGGCCGCCCCGTGCCGCTCTTCGGGGCCCTCATGAACCAGATGGACTTCGTGGGCAACCGCCTGGCTGCCAAGGCCGTCGCCAAGAGGGTCATCGCCTACCAGGACTGCTACCCCGGCAACCCGGTGTACATCGTGGGCCACAGCGGAGGAGGAGGCATCGCCGTCTTCGCGGCCGAGGCCCTGCCCGAAGACCGCCAGATCGACGGCTTGATCCTGCTGTCCGCCAGCATTTCGGGCAATTACGACATGACGAAAGCCCTCAAACGCTGCCGCAAGGGGATCGTGAACTTCCATGACGTGTCCGACACCGCCCTGCTCGGGGTGGGCACCACCGTGCTGGGCAACGTGGACGGCGGGCACGGACCCGCCGCCGGCAGGCTCGGCTTCGCCGAACCCACCTCGCGCGACAGCGACGAAACCAAGCTCGCCTACAGCAGGCTCTACCAGGTCCCCATCCAGAGCGACGACAGTCCCCACATGGCCGTCACGCGGTCCACATACGTCAGCGCCGACGTGGCGCCGTGGATCATGTTGGACCGCTGGCCGGTCGGAAGCACCGCCCGCCTTGGCTACGACGGACCCACCTTCGCCCTCAAGGCCGACCACCCGCGCCAGCCGAAGGCGCCCGGCCGCGAATACGCCCCGCCCAAGACCGGGGAACCGGGATCGGGCTCCGAAGTCAAGCCCTCCAGACTCATCGCCGCCGCGCCCAACCCGCCCGCCGTCGATCCCCCCCCGAAGGCCCACAGACCCACCAGGCCGCCGAAGGACCCGCGCCCCACGCCGGTCTGGATCGGCTTCGAGGACGACCCGCCCAAGTCGCCGCCGACCACCCGACCCGCCACGGCGCCCGCCAGCAAGCCGGCACAGACCCAGCCCGCCGCCGCCGCGCCCAGGAAGACCACGAAGCCCGCAAAGCCCGAAGACGGCCTTCCCGCCCGCCCGTGGACTCCCTGGCTGCCCGTCGAGGGAACGTAGCCGATCCCACGCCGAAGCCATTCCTCGCGCGTGAGACTCCAGCCGTCCCCAACCGCTGAAGTCCGCTGTCAGCCATCAGCCGTCAGAGCTTGTGAAAGAACCGCCGAAGCGGCCCTGCCCCTCTTCGCCCGGAAGGGGCGGTCAGGATTTGGCCTTTGGCGTAAGCCACAGGTAGACAATGTGTTAGACGAGAAGCCCTGAAGGGGCGACAGAAAGCCTCCAGCGTGGACCAAGCCGCGAGCTCCGATTCCTTCACGACCTCTCATCCGACCCCAGGCCGCGCAGCGGCTTCCGCTCCCCCGGCCGAACCGGTCTAGAACCGCTGCCAAGGGGGCGCAGCCGCACGATCTCCTCCCATGGCGACCCTAGCACGCCCGCCGCGCTCGATGCGATCCTGGCCGGCAGGATTGCGGCCAGCGGCAGCGCCCCCCCCGTCGCCCGCCTGGACGCCGGGGAAATGGCATGGTGTTCCCCGATTGGTCGGTCCGGCGCGCGGTTTAACCGCAATACGGTTCAGTTAACAGACCCGAAGGCAAGAAGGGCTCATGCTCGAAGCGGTTCTGAGCCGGAAGAACAAACAGCGATTCGCGCCGCTACGGGGGTCTTTCGGACACTGTAGCACCTTTACTGCCGTTTTCTTCAGCC
>CAYWTX010000307.1:0-3507 GCA_964461295.1 uncultured Planctomycetaceae bacterium
GTCGGGGGTGGCGCCGGAGATCCATGAGGTCCTGGAGGGCGTGTATTGGGTCGCGTCCCTCGGCGACCAGGTCCAGTTCTAGGCAGTGGGCGATCCACCACTCCCCGTGCTGGTATGCGACTGCCCGCAACGGAATGCCGAGCTTTCGTCTCGCCTTGGCTCTTGCCATGCTACGACCAGTTCTGTGCGACTGCCTGCCTACCCTTGTCTTGGTTCACCGTGAATTGGAATTCTTGGCGGTCTGAGGCAGCGGGCGTTGGGACATGGGTTTTGTCGGATCGTTGTGGTGCGATTATCGCGCCGCGGTGATTGCCGGGCAAGGGACCGCGGGGGCGATGGTCGGGAATACGGGTTCCTCTTCTCTGATTCCGTTGGGAAGGTCGAGGCCGAAGGTTTGGGCCAGGTGCTTTGCGGCTTCGCCCAGCGGCAGTCCGTGGACGGCGGCCCAGAGGTCCAGGACGTTGCCCTTGGCGCGGCACTCGGCAGAGAAGCAGCGGAAGACGTTCTTTTGCAGGTTGACGGAGAACGACCGGCTGCCGGCGTGCGATGAGCCATGCACCGGGCAAGGCCCGCGGCGTTGGTCGCCCGAACCGCGCAGGCAGTCGAGGTGTCCTAGACGCCGGAGAACCTGCTCCATCGTGACCTGGCGGCGGATCGCGGCGAAGTCGATTCCCGTCGGCCGCTCGGCCGCACGGCGGGCCTTGCGGCGGGCGCGGGTTTCCTCCAGCTTCCGGTCCCGCGCGGCGAAGATGGCGTTCTCCCGCCCGGCCAACTTGTCGGCCGGGGTGACGTAGCCCAAGGCGCTGTGGAGCCGCACCCGGTTGTAGTGTTCCACGTACAAGGCCACGATCCGCCGGGCGTCCTCCAGCGACAACGGCACGTCCCGGCGGATGCACTCCCGCTTCAAGGTCTGGTACCAGCGTTCCTTCTTGCCGTTGCTTTGCGGATAGTACGGCGAAGTCCTCACGTGGGTCATGCCGCAGAGGCGGATGAACTCCTTGAACTCCTTGGCCACAAACTGCGGGCCGTTGTCGGAAATCAGCCGCGGGTTTTCGTTGGGGAACTTCTCCCGCGCCCGCTGGACGATGATCTCCGTCTCGCGTTCGGTCATCCTTTCGCGGATTTCCCAGTGGACGATGAAGCGGCTGTAGCCGTCGATGATGCTGCAGAGCGAGTAGAACGTGCCCAAGAGGTTCAGGTGGCTGATGTCGATGTGCCAGTGCTGGTGGGGCCGCGTCGGCTGCGTGAACCCCTTCCCCTTCCGGGAAGGCTTGCCGGCAAAACGGCCCATCCGCCCGGCCGCCTTGAGCACGCGATACACCGTCGATGGGCTGGCCGCCACCACGTCGCGGTCGAGCATCATGAAGGTCATCCGCCGGTAGCCTTCCAGCGGGAACTCGCGTTGGAAGTCGAGGATGGCCTGCTTCTCCCACTCCTCCAGCCACCAGTCGCGCGGCACCCAGGCATTGTGCTCGTTGAGCTTGCCGTAACGGTCCTTCCAGTTGTGGAACTTGCTGGGGCCGATGCCGATCCAGCCCACCAGCGTCTTGGCCGGCAACTCGGTGCGGCCGCTCCAGCGACGCACGTAGTCCACGATCTCGTCGCGGGCGTCATGGGGAGCCCAACGTCCTTTCAAGGCTCCCCAATGGCTTTTTTTAGCTGCACGTGCTCCTGCATCAGCTCGGCGATGACCTCGTTCTTCTGCTGGACTTTGGTCTCCAAGGCGGCGAGCTTGCGATCCTTGGCGTCCTCGGCCCGGCGGCCCGACCGCTCGAAGGCGGCCGCGCCGTTCTCGAAGAGGACTTTCTGCCACTGGTAGACCTGGCTGGGCTGGATGCCGTACTCGTCGCAGAGGTCCGAGATCGGCGTCTTTTCGACCAGGTATCGCTTGAGAATGGCGACTTTCTGGTCCGCGTTCACATGCTTGCGTTTCTGCGATTCAGCTTGGGACATGGACGTTCTCCTGGGTCAGGGTTATGCTACCCCAGCCCGCCGGAGAATTCCAATTCCGAGAGGTTCAAGACAAAGACGGGTCGAGTCCTCTGAAAACAGCGCCTGAAAGGCACGTATGGAGCCTCGCCCGTGCTGGCCGATGGCCGACTGTACTGTCTGGCCGAGGACGGTTCGACCGTCGTGATAGCGGCCGATCGAGAGTTCAAGCAATTGGCCAGGAATCCCCTCGAAGGTCCGTGCAAGGCATCCCCCGCGATCTCCAATGGCCGGATCTTCATTCGTTCTCAGAGTTCGCTGTTCTGCATTCGTCAGCGCAACGGCACTTCTCCGGCAGGCGAGGATCAATCGCCTTGCTCCCGCAACGTCTCCAGCTCTTCCCATCGCTTGTACGCCTCGGCGACGCCCTTCTCCAGCGATTGCAGACGGGCCTTGGCTTTCACGATTTCGGCCGGATCCTGGCGATAGAGCGCCGGATCGGCCATCGCCTCGTGCCATTGGCTCAGTTCGGCTTCAAGTGCTGCGATCCGGTCCGGCAGGGCTTCCAGCTCGCGCTGTTCCCTGTACGTCGGCCGCCGGGGACGCTCCGTGGGAGGCCGTGCCGACGCGGCCTTCACGGGGGCGGGCTCAGCCGCGGGCGGCAGGTCAGGCTGGTGTTGCCGGATCCAGTCATCGTAGCCGCCGGCGTACTCCTTGACCCGGCCTTCTCCTTCCAGCACCAGGGTGCTGGTCACCACGTTGTTGAGGAACTCCCGATCGTGACTGACCAACAACAGCGTGCCGGGATACTCCAGCAGCATGTCTTCCAGTAATTCGAGCGTTTCAATATCCAGGTCATTGGTCGGCTCGTCCATCACCAGCACGTTCGATGGCTTGGTGAAAAGCCGCGCCAGCACCAATCGATTCCGCTCACCGCCCGAGAGCCGTGCCACGGGACCGGCCGCCTGCTCGGGCGCGAAGAGGAAATCCTCCAGGTAGCCGATGATATGTCGTTTCCTGCCGTGGATGGTGACCCAATCGGCTCCATCGCGGACGTTGTCCCGCACCGATTTCGTCTCGTCCAACTGGGCGTGGAGCTGGTCGAAGTAGGCCACCTCCAGATTCGTCCCGTGGCGGATCGTCCCGGCCTGGGGCTGCAACTCGCCGAGGAGGAGACGCAGCAGCGTCGTCTTGCCGGAGCCGTTCGGACCGATCAGCCCGACCCGGTCGCCGCGCATGATCATCGTGGAGAGATCGCGGACTATCGGCGGCTGGGCATAGCTGAAGCTGGCGTGCTTCGCCTCGATGACCAGCCGGCCCGACCGCTCCGCCTCCTGAATCTCCATGCGCACCTCGCCCGGTTGCTCGCGGCGGGCGCGGCGGGTTTCCCGCAGCTTCTCCAAAGCCCGCACGCGACCTTCATTCCGCGTGCGCCGGGCCCTGATTCCCGTGCGGAGCCAGACTTCTTCCTTAGCCAGCTTCTTATCGAACTCGGCCCTCTGCCGGGCCTCGGCCTCCAAGGCCGCGTCTTTGCGCTTCACATAGGTCTCGTAGTCGCACGACCAGCTCGTCAGTTGG
>CAYWTX010000308.1:0-2631 GCA_964461295.1 uncultured Planctomycetaceae bacterium
CATCGACGAGCCCAAGCTCCAGGCCGTCGGCGAGAAATTCGGCATCGCCCGGCGGTTCGTGAAGTTTCGCGACCTGCTCGCCGAGGCCGACATCGACGCCGTCGACGTCTGCGTGCACAACAACCTCCACGCCCCCATCGCCATCCTGTCGATGGAGGCCGGCAAGCACGTCTACACGGAGAAGCCCATGGCTGGCTCGTACGTGGACGCCCACACCATGCTGCAAGCCTCGCGCCGCACCGGGCGCAGGCTCCATATGCAGATCGGCACCCTGTTCGAGAGCGAAACGCGGGCCGCCAAGCGTCTCATCGACGAGGGACATCTCGGCAGGATCTACTACGCCAAGAGCAGTTCCTACCGCCGCCGCGGCCGCCCGTTCGTCGACGGCTACGGCACGCAGTTCTTCGTGCAGAAGTCCGTGGCCGGCGGCGGGGCGCTGTACGACATGGGCGTCTACCACATCTCGCGCATCCTCTTCCTGCTGGGCAACCCGCGAGTGCTCACCATCAGCGGCGCCGCCCATCAGGAAATCGACATGTACGCCGACCGGCGCGACCAGGGCGGCTACAGCGTCGAAGAACTCGGCGTGGGGCTGGTGCGCCTGGAAGGCGGCGTGACGTTCTTCATCGAGGAGGCGTGGGCGATCCACCTGGGCGGCACCGACGGCAGCAAGATCGCCGGCTCGCAAGGCGGGGTCACCCTCAAGCCGTTCGCCTTCCACGCCACTGTCGGCGACATGGAGATGAACGCCTTGTTCGACCTTGCCAGCGCACAGACCCGCTGGAAGAGCTGCTTTCCCGATACGGCCGCGTTCGCCGGCTCGCAGCCCCACTGGGCGGCCGCCCTGCGAGGGGAGGTCGAACTGCTTCCCACGGCCGAGATCGGCCTGAACACCATGCTCATCAGCGAAGGCGTCTATCTGTCCCAGCAGCTCGGCCGCGAAGTGACGGCCGAGGAAGTGCTTGCGAAGTCCGTATCGACCCAGTTGGTTGTGTAGTCGGAAATGCCCTTGGGCGCAGCAGTGGCGCCCCAACCCAAGAGAGCGAAGGAAGGAAGACCACAGCATGAAGGCCTCCGTAAGTGCCTGGAGCTATCGCGCGTTTCTGGACGGCGGAAAGATGGACCTCCTGCAATTCGTCGACGAGGTCAAACGCCTAGGCGCCGACGGGTTTGAGATCTTTCCCAACTACGTCGACAAGACCGACCCGGCCGGCCACCTCAAGGCCATCGCGAGGAAGTCGTCCGAGGCGGGGCTCGAGATTTCCTCGCTCATCGCGGGCAACGACTTCGCCAAGCCCACTGCGGCCGAGCGGGCCGAACAGGTCGCCAGGATGAAACAGTGGATCGTCGACGCCTCCGCGGCCGGGATCAGACGCATGAACACCTTCACCGGCCACCACCGCGGCAGGCAGGACCCGATGATCGACGTCGCCCGCGTGATCGACGCGTACCTTGAGGTGATGCCCCTGGCCGAGGAGCACAACGTGCTGCTGTGCGTCGAGAACCACAGCAGCGTCTGCCCGGACGCCGACGGGCTGCTGCACGTCATCCGGGCCGTGGGCAGCCCCAACCTGCGCACCAATCCCGACCCGAGCAACTTCGTGGCCGACTTCACGGTCCGCGGCGAGCGCGCCCGTGAGGCCATCTACACCGAAACGGAGAAGATCGCCCCGCTTGCCGCCAACGCCCACCTCAAGATCGCCGACTTCCTCGACAGCGGCGAGCACGCGTTCGTCGACGTCGGCCGCGTGATGGGCATTCTTCGCAAGCACGCCTACGACGGGCACGTCGTGCTGGAGGTATACGCCAACGACGCCCAGGCCCCCGACCTGTGCCGGAAGGGACTGGCGCTGCTGCGGAAGCATTTCTAGGGCAACGTGTTGATGGGCGCGTGTCAAGGGCGCGGGGCCAGCGGCTGTCGCTCGTCGGCGTCCCTTGACACTCGGCGCTTGACGCTCGAAACTCTCGCCCATGTTGAACAAGATCGACCTCAACGGAACGTGGAAGCTGCGCTGGAGCGACGGGCAGCGCAACAACTTCGCCGACGTGCAGAAGGAACAGATCGACGAGCGCCGCTGGCTCGACGCCGTCGTGCCCGGCGAGGTACACCTCGACCTGCTGCGGGGCGGCCTCATCGACGACCCCTACGTCCAGGGCAACGCCCTCAAGTGCCGTTGGGTCGAGGAAGTCTGGTGGAGCTACCGCCGCTCGTTCGATGTCCGCGCCGACGCGGCCGCCGCCGGGCGCGCCTGGCTCGCCTTCGATCAACTCGACTACGCCGCGGTCGTCCTGCTCAACGGGCAGGAGGTCGGCCGGCACGGCAACGTCTTTTATCCCTTCCGCATCGACGTGACGGGCAAGCTGAAGCCCGGGACGAACACGGTCATCGTGCACCTGGACGCGGGGCTGTTCGGCGTGTCGGATAAGCCCGGCAGCGGCTACGGATTCGCCCAGGGCTGGGACCAGCTCCTGCACAAACGGCACTGGCTGCGAAAGCCGCAGTGCCAGTTCGCCTGGGACTGGTCGCAGCGGCTGATCAACGTCGGCATCACGGGTCCCGCTCGCGTCGAATGGACCAACGCGCCCGCCCGCATCGACCAGCTCGTGCCGCTGGCCGAGGTCGCGCCCGAC
>CAYWTX010000309.1:0-5557 GCA_964461295.1 uncultured Planctomycetaceae bacterium
GCTCTTCACCGGCAAGTGTGTCTGACCTTCAGCACGTCGCGTGGGAAGAGACAGACCCATCAGGAGCGAACATGGTGTATCTTTGCCTTTCGGTAGCGATGCTGGCGGCCACGGCGACATCGCGACCGGCGAGCCAGGAATCGCCGTCGGCGATCACCGCGAAGCTGCTATCGGCAGACGTGGCGGAGCGTCGCGCGGCCGAGAAGGCCTTGAAGGACTTCGGGCCGGCGGCGGTGCCGACGCTCATCGAACTGGCCAAGTCCGGCGACGCCGGTTCGCAGATCGAGGCGGCGTACGTGCTGGGCACCATCGGCGTGAAGGCGGCGGGCGCCTCGCCGGTGCTGTGCGGCCTGGTGGCCGGCGGGGGGCACGGGGTGCAGATTCACGCGGCGGTGGCGTTGGGGCGGATCGGCCCGACGGCCGCAGGCGGGGCCGCGGCGCTGGTTGCGGCGTTGGGCAGCGAGGAGTTGGGCGTTCGCCGCGCGGCGGGGATGGCGTTGGCACAGATGGGCAAGCCGGCCTTGGCGGAGGTGGTCAAGGCGTTGGGCAGCGGCAACGCGCTGGTGCGCCAGTGCGCGGCGCAGGCGGTTCGCGAGATGGGCAGCGACGGCGGCGATGCCGTCGACGCCTTGTGCGAACTGCTCCGGACCGAGAAGGACTGGTCGGTCCGCCGCGAGGCGATGCTGGCGTTGGGGAAGATCGGCCCGGCGGCCGCCAAGGCGGCGCCGCTGCTGGCCGAGGCGTTCGGCAGGGAGCCGGGCCTTCGCCGGCTGGCAAGTTCGACGCTGGGCGTGATCGATGCCGATGCCAACCAGACCCTCGGCGGGGTGCTCAAGGCGTTGGAGTCGCCCGACCCGCTTGCGCGGCGCGATGCCCTGGAGGTCGTTGGGCGGGTGGGCCAGGGCTCGGCCTCCGCGCGGAAGGCCGTGGCGAGGATGGTCCGCGAGGATTCCAGCGGCCTCAACCGGACGAAGGCGGCCTTTGTGCTGGTCGAGATGGACCCCAACGCGGTGGAGGTCGTGCCGGTGCTGCTGGACACGGTCGGCCGGGATTGCGGGGATCGGGAGAAGGCGATCTGGGCGGTGCAGCGATTCGCGGCCAGGGACGCCCGCGTGGTCCCGGCAATCGCCGCCGTGATGGACGACAAGGAGGGCGAGGACATGCGTGCGGCAGCGGCGTGGGCGCTGGGCGAGATCGGCAAGCCGGCCCACGCGTTGGTTCCGCGGATCATCAAGCAACTGTCGGACGAGGCGGAGGCGCCTCGGGCGGCCGCGGCGGCCTGCCTGGGCAGGTTCGGTCCGGACGCCAAGGCCGCGACGGCGGAGTTGGCGAAGGGGCTGGACGACAAGAGCCCGTGGGTTCGAAGCCAGGCGGCCGGGGCGCTCCACCGCATCGGCGTCAGGGACGAACGCATCGTTCCAGCGATCGCCGGCGGCTTGAAGGCCGACAGGCCGTGGGTTCGCGCCGACGCGGCCGAGCTGTTGATCCAACTCGGCCCGGCCGCGAAGGCTGCGACGGGCGAACTGGAGAAGCTCCTGGCCGACCCGGACAACTACCCGCGGATGATGGCCGCGGCGGCGTTGCATGCGGTGGACCCGACCGAGACCAAGGGCGTTGAGGCGCTGCTGGGGATCCTCAAGGAACGCAGGATGTACCCGTGGTTCAAGAAGCGGACCTGCGAACTGCTGGGAGAGATAAAGGCCAGCAGCCCCGGAGTCCAGGCGGCGTTGAACGAGGTCATCAAGACCGGGAACCCCGAGCAACGTAAGGCCGCGGAGGACGCGATGCGGAAGATCAAGGCGCAAGGCGAGTAGGCGACAGGAGCCTGCCCGCTTCAGCGGATAGGTCGGCGGGAGCCTGCCCGCTTCAGCGGATAGGTCGGCGGGGGCCTGCCCGCTTCAGCGGGTAGGTCGCCGGGGGATACCGGAGACCGGCGAGAAGACAACTCCCTCAGACTGGCCGGTCTTCCGGTCTCCAAGGGGCTGACAGCAGCGAGTCATTGTGGCATGATGTTGACGGTGACGGCACGACCACACTCTTCGCGAACGCCCGTCGGCTGGCGAGCCGGCGGGCTCGTCTACCTGGCGTTCTGTCTGGCCGGGCTGGCGGCTGGGCTCTGGTACGAGGCCATATACCCCTCGCGCCTGGACGTGGTGCCGGCGCCGCTGCCGGTGCTGCGAGCCTTGGCCGTCGCACAGGCGGCGTTCATCCTCCTGGCGCACCCGGTGATCCTCCTGGGCCGGTGCGAGCGCGGGCACGTGCGGCGGTTCCTGCTCGAGGCCGCGCTTGAGACGGCCGTGCTGCTCGCCGTGACGGCGCCGTTTTACGTCGCGGCCGCCTTTCTGGGCGATGCGACGCGAATCGATGTCGTGCGCACCGTCGCATACCTGGCGTGCCTGGGGCCGCTGGGCTGGGCGGCCGGGTACGTGATGTGCCTTCGACCGCGCTGGCGGTCGTTCATCGTGGCCCTCATGCTCGCGATCGTCGCTCTCCCGGCCGTGTACTACATCCTCCGGGAGTTCCTGCCCATGGTGCACGCGGCGTGGCTGTGGCCGCTGGCGCCGCTGACGGCGGCGTGGGACGTTGCGGCGTCGCGTCAGGCGTCGTACTGGCCGCCGCTGACGTGGACGACGTTCGCCTGGCTTGGATTGGCGCTGGCGATGGGGATCCTCGCGAACGTCGGCGACCTGGACGAAGGCGACGAGGAAGAGGAGTAGGGTCCAGTGAGTGAACGGAGCACGCTTCGCATTCGCCACGTTCTGCTGCCCCCGGACGACCGCGGCCCAGTTGGCGACGACGCCCTCTGGCCGCGAACGCACTGGCGGGCGAAGTGGCTGCTGCCGCCCGACGGCGCGGCGGCGCCGTTTGTGGTCGCCTACCGCCTGCGCCTTGAGGTCGATTCGCCGGCAAGCCCGCGGATTCACCTCAGCGCCGACGAGCGATGCCGGTTCTTTGTCGACGGCCAGGCCGTCGCCGTGGGGCCGCCGCGCAGCGACGTGCTCAACTGGCGGTTCATGAGCTACGATCTGGAGCTGTGTGCCGGCACGCACTGGCTGGCCGCTGAGCTCTGGTGGTTGGGCGAGGCGGGGCCGATCGGGCAGGCGTCGGCCCGGCCGGGGTTCATTCTCGCAGCCGAGGGGGCCTGGCACGAGCGTGTCTCGACCGGGGCGGCGCCGTGGGAGGCGCGGCGGCTGGATGCATACGGCTTTGAGCGTCAGCCGGCCGCGTGGGGCATTGGCGAGCGGGCGGTGATCGATGGCGCCCGCCTGCCGTGGGGTTGGCAGAGCGGCGAGGGCGGCGGCTTCGCGCCCGCCCGGCCCGGCCTGGCGGGATCGTGTTCCAGAGGGACGTGGTCGCCGCGTCCGCCGATCCTGACGCCCGCGACGCTGCCGCCGCAGATCGACGAGGAGGTGCCGAACGGCACGGCCGTGCTGGTGGACGCGGTGGGCGATGCCGACACGGCGACTCCGGCGGCCGAGGAGAGCGGCGATCTGCCTGCCGAGCGGGTCGGGTGGCAGGCGTTGCTGGATGGCGGGGCCGCGCTGACGGTGCCGGCGGGGACGATTCGGCGCTGCCTGGTGGACCTGGGCGCGTACCGCAGCGTCTGGCCGCTGATGACGGCCGGCGGCGCGGGCGGGCGCGTACGTCTGCGGTACGCCGAGGCGCTGTTCGTGGCGCCGGCGGGGCCGCAACAGGACTCCGACAAGGGCGACCGGCGCCAGTGGCGGGGCAAGTTCCTCCGCGGGGCGGGTCCGGTGCTTCGTACGGCCGGCGGGCCGCCGCGAGCGTATTGGCCGCTGGAGTGGGAGTGCGGGCGGTACGTCGAGATTGTCGCCGCCGCCGGCGGCGAGCCGCTGGTGCTGTCGCGCTTCGTGCAGCGGGCAACGGGCTACCCGCTGGCCGACGAGGGCGGCTTTGCCGCCGACGATGGGCGGCTGGGGCAGGTGCGTGCCCTGGCCGTGAACACCATGCGAGTCGGAACGCACGAGACCTACTTCGACTGCCCGTACTACGAGAGGCTTCAGTACGTCGGCGACGCGCGGCTGGAGGTGCTGGTCACCTACTGCATGCAGGTGGACGATCGTCTGCCGCGCCAGGCCATCGACGCCATCGCGGCCAGCCGGCTGCCCGACGGCATGCTCCAGAGCCGTGGTCCCTGCCGCGAGTTGCAGGTGATCCCGCCGTTCGCGCTGTGGTGGATCCACATGCTCGATGACTATGCGCGGTGGCGCGGCGACGCGGCGTTCGTGAGGCGCCACCTGCCGACGGCGCGCGGCGTGCTCGACTGGTGGTGGTCGCATCGCGATCGCGAAGGGCTCGTCGCTTCGCCGGTTGAGTGGAACTTTGTCGACTGGGTGAGGGCGACGGGCTGGAAGCTTGGCGTGCCGTCCGCGGGCGAGGAAGGCGGCGTCTCCACGCACCACAACTGGCACCTGGCGTGGACGCTGTCGGTCGCATCCGCGATGGAGGATGCGTTCGGCGAGCCGGAACTGGCGGCGCTGCATCGGCGCCGCGCCGCCGAACTTGCCGCCGCTATCGGGCGAGCCTGCTGGGACGACGAGCGCGGGCGGTGGCGCGATGCCCCCGGAAGCGATGCCGCCGGCGAGCACGGCCAGGTCCTCGCGCTGCTGTCAGGCCTGACCGATGCCGACCGATCCCGCCGCACGGGCGAGAGCCTCGCCCGCGACGCCGATCTGGCGCGCACCACCATCTACTTCACACACTACCTGTTCGAGGCGTATCGCCTACTGGGCCGGGCCGACCTGCTGTTGCGGCGCATGGGCCTGTGGTTCGACCTGGAGAAGATCGGGTTGCTGACGACTCCGGAATGCCCCGAGCCGACGCGGAGCGACTGCCACCCGTGGGGCGCGCACCCGCTGTATCACATGGCCGCCAGCCTGGCGGGCATCCGTCCGGCGGCCTACGGATTCGCCGCCATCGAGGTGCGGCCGCAGCCGGGGCCGCTGCGGCGCGTCGCGGCCAAGGTGCCGCACCCAGCCGGCGCGATCGTGCTGGAGATCGCCCGGTGTGACGACGGTTTCTGGCGAGGGCGGCTTGCGGCGCCCGTGCCGGCCCGCACTCCGGCGGGCGACCTGCCGCCCGGCCGGCACGCCGTGGAGTGGCGGCTGGGGTGAAAGAGCGGGACATGCGCGCCGTCCACAAGAATGGCCCCGCGGGGTAAGGTGGCGCGTCGGCGCGGCGGATTCTGCACGGTGACATGGACGAATTTTTCGCGGCCGTCGAGACGCTCGACGCTCTCTACTTCTTGGCGAACCATTCGCGCCAGTCGGCGGGGAGGGAATACTCGCGGGCGTGGCGAGCCATGGACTGGGCGCACTCGCACATACGTTCCATGCGGTTCATTATGGCGGCGACTCGCCCGGCCATGCGGCTCATCGCGCCCACCACGCCGGCGAGGCGGTCGGCGTCGTTCTTGGCCGACAGAGGGCCGAAGAGGCTGCCGCCGGCGAACGGGCGGTGCCGGCTGCCGGTCTCGGCGTAGTTGACGATGTAGCACAGCCCGGCGTAGCACAGCTCCAGTTCGCGGGCCAGGAAC
>CAYWTX010000310.1:0-2896 GCA_964461295.1 uncultured Planctomycetaceae bacterium
GGATGAGGTCCGCGCCCCGCTGCCTGCCTCCACGCCTTCGCCCCGCCGACGAGCCGCGTTCGCTCCACCGCATGATCCATGGCCCCGCTACAGCGCCGCCACGCGGGTTCTGAAGATTTTTCAGGTCTGCCGAAAGGACACAGAGAACTGGCAGGGATGGACTGGCGCGGCGGGCGGGTGGTCGACGAATCTGAGCGGGGTAGCACCGATCGCGCACTGGAAGGGACGGCTTGGCCGTTCTGCGATGACCTGGAACGGCCCGCTGTCGCGTTATCTGTTGTGTGTTGCGCCTCTGGTCCGGCGCGATACTGACGATCCGGAGAATCCCAAGGAGCATGTGGCTGAGGGCGTGCTGGTCTTGGAATCTGGAGCCATGACCGGCCCCTGGCGGCTCATCCACCACCTGGACGACTTTGGTCCCAATGCCTACTGCCTGAGCGTGCCGACCAAGTTCATCGCCAAGGACGGTCTGACGTTCTGGCTGCTCCACTCCTCGCGCTGGGGCGTGGATGCGCATGTCCCCAGCCATCCGCCCGGCAGCGCCTATGGCGCCTGTTTCCGTGAAGTCCGACTCAACCCACATCAGGACGCGCAGTAATGATCGCATCAACAGCGAACAGGTTCTCAGTCCTGTCATCGGCGTTGCGATCGCTGACGCTGGCGATCGCGCTGGTTTCGTCAAACGTCTGGGCCGGAGATTTTCCGAACGGTTGGCGAGGCGACACATCGGGGGTGTGGCCGAATGCCAAACCACCCATCGTTTGGGATGGCCCGAGCGGAAAGAACATCCGTTGGAAGGTCCAACTGCCTTCGCACAGCATCGCCTCCCCGGTCTTCGGTTCGGATCGCCTGTTGGCGCTCAGCGAACCGGATCGTGTGCAATGCTACTCCCTGGCCGACGGCACACTGTTGTGGGAGGACCGGCTGTCAGCCATCGACGTAGTGGCGCCGGAACCCGAACGACAGGTTTGGCGCGAGAAGTTCGCCGAGGCCTGGTTGCTTTTCCACAAAGGCGATCCGTACTTCAGCGGAGGGTTGATTCAGGTCCAACGCATTGGCGACGAAGCGCAGCGTAAGCGATGTGAGTACTTGTTCACTGAGCTGAAGAAGGTTCAACTGGATCCCCCGCTCGGCTGGGATGTGTGTGGCTATACGGCGGCAACGCCGGTGGCGGCCGCAGATCGGGTCATTGTCCGTCACTGTTCCAACGTGATCTGCTGTTACGACTGGAACGGCAAACGCGTTTGGTTGGCCAGAGCTAACCCGGGCAATGACCCCAAACGCTATGGCGGCTGCGGCAGTCTGATGGAGTTCTCCCCGTTGCAGATCCTCGATGACATGGTCATCTGCAACTGGATCCCGACTCTGGAGGAGATGGGGCTCAAACGGGGGGATACGATCAACTATCTGTACTGCGACAAGTCGGCGGCCCTGCCGGCCGAAAGACTCGACAACAGGAAAAGCGGGCCACGTGGCTATGCGCGCGAAGCGCTGGTCGCGTTTGACCTGGCGACCGGCAAGGAACGCTGGCGCAGTGATTGGTTGCGGACAGGCGGAGCGATGTCGTATGCCTTCGTGCCGATGACGGTGGATGGAGTGCGACTGATCGTGACCGGCGGAGGCGAGGTCGTAAGGGCCAGGGATGGCAAGGTTGTGCTCCGTGACCTGGGTTGGGGTGGGTATGCGAATTGTCCCGTGGTGGCCAGGGATCCCGCGACCGGCAAGGAGAACCTGCTGGTGTGGTGCGAAGGCGCGCATTGGTATGCGCCTCGATATGGTCAATGGGTGTATGTCCAGCGGATTATCCGCAAGGGAGATGGGTTCGCCGCCGAGAAGATTTGGGAGTGGGGTTGGGGCGCGGGAGTTCCCAATTCTCATCACCCACGGTCGCCGGTGGTTAAAGATGGGAAGATCTTCCTGGGCGACCATCTGGGGTTTGTAATGGATTTGGCAACTGGAAATATGATCTATGGTCCCAGGACGAAACCTGATGACAGGGGGCGTTTTGCCGATTGGCGTGGCGGTCTTCTGGCCACATCGGATTACCTGAATCCGTTGATTGCCGGACAGTACCTGTATCTGCCGCAAGGAGACGGCTCGGCGAAGGTGGCCATGACCGACCTCGATGCGAAGGGGCAGCCACTCATCCTCCATCACAACTTTCTAGGCCGGGCAGTGACCAAGAAGCAACCGTACACCGCCGAGGAACGGAGGAACTACCAGACCGTGGCGACCCCGAACATCTGGCAGAACTGCCTCTACATCCGAACGCACAAGTGGCTTTGGTGCATCGGCAGCACAGAGAGATAGACCATAACGCCGGCTGACGGGAAGGGGGAAATGGGCACAGTCCGGCCCTCCAAGCCCCAGCCCTGGGCGGCCGACGGCAGATCTTCGTAAGCGTCCGAACAACCCCATCTGGTAGTCGGGGCGGGGTCGGCCGATGATGCGGCCATGCAAGGAGAAGAAGCATGGCCAACGGGCGACGTCGGGACACGGCGCGGGAAGCACACTGGCGGCGAATCGTACGGGGGCAAAGACACAGCGGGCTGAGCATCCGTGAGTTCTGCCGCAACGGACACTAGGGACGCGCCCTAGTTTCTAGGAGCAAAGGACGGAAAGGGGTAGCGACCCCCGATGTCCATGTGTGTCGGAGTGACGGGGAAAGGACGCGCCGTGATGGAGGCTGTGGGTCGGCCGACGGCAAACGGGCACCGGCCGCGCCGAACGGCCGGGGCGGAACATACGCATTTGACAGACCCGCCGCCGTCGCGGATAATGCCCACCATGGGGATCGGCGTCAACCTGGCCGTCGCCCGGGGCGCCAGGAAGCGGCGGCGGCACATCGCGGCCGCTTGCGGCCGGCGCGTGCCGTTGCGGCCGGGGAGTGCCGTTG
>CAYWTX010000311.1:0-27194 GCA_964461295.1 uncultured Planctomycetaceae bacterium
ACTTCCAGCCTCTCGCCTCCACCGAAAAATATCCATCCATCGAAGCCTATCCCGTTCTTCAGGACCAGGACTTCTGGCGCGGCTTTCACGGCCCCTGGTATGGATTCGAGCACATCGAGATCGCCCGCAACCATACCGACGAATCGCACGCCGGCCAGCACTACGCCATCTGGATGGAGGACAACGGGCTGCCCAACTGGCGCGACTACTTCCAGCCCTGGCCCCCGCAGCCCTCGCGGGGCGGGCGCCGCGAGTACTGGGAGGGCCGCGGCCGCTGGGGTCTGCCGGAACAATTCCACTACTCCGTCTGGACGGCCGAGCGCAGCATCGCGCAGATCGAGCAGGCCCGTGCCGCGGGAAGGCCGTTCTTCTGCTGGGCGAGCTTCCACGACCCGCACCCTCCGTACGTCGTCCCCCAGCCGTGGTGCGACATGTACGACCCGGCCGACATGCCCATTGGCCGCCTCACGCCCGGCGAGCACGACCGCAACCCGGTGCACTTCGGCCTGACGCAGGACCGCGAGGGGCCGAAGAAACTGCACGACCTGTTCTTCGAGGACGAGGGGATCCACGGCTTCAATTACCACGGGCGGACCGAGGAAGAGCTGCGCCGCTACATGGCCATCTACTACGGCATGACCAGTCTGATGGACCGCGAGATCGGGCGCATCCTGCGACGGCTGGACGAGCTTGGACTGGCCGAGGACACACTGGTGGTGTTCACGACCGACCACGGGCACTTCATTGGCGAGCACGGGCTGGTGGCCAAGGGGCCATTCCACTACGAGGACCTGCTGCGTGTGCCGTTCGTGGTGCGCTGGCCGGGGCGCGTCCCGGCCGGGCGAGCGTCGGCGGACATCCAGAACCTGGTGGACCTGTCGCCGACGTTTCTGTCGGCGGCGGGACTGGCCGTGCCGGGCGCGATGACGGGCCTGGACGAGTTGGGCAACTGGTGCGGCGGGGAAGCGGTGCGGCGGTGGTCGATCACGGAGAACCGGCACACGTTCCGCAAGGTTCACCTGCGGACGTACGTGAACGAGCGGTACAAGATCACGGTGTATCGCGGCATGGACGACGGCGAACTGTTCGACCTGCGCGAGGACCCCAACGAAGTGAGGAACCTGTGGCGCGACGCCGGCGCTGCGGGGCTGAGGGCTCGCCTGCTCCAGGAGTTCCTCCAGGCCACGATGTCGTGCGAGCCCACGCCGATGCCGCGGATTGCGGGAGCGTGAGAAGAACTGCGGATTGCGGATCGCGGAGTGGCGAAGAGAAGTCCGCGCCGGTTCCAGTAACGGCTTGCCGTTTCGCGACGGCCTGCCATAATGAACGCCCAAAGGAGCCATGCGATGGCTGACAACGAGAAGAACGCATCCGGCGAGCAGCCGAAGATCATCATCGACAGCGACTGGAAGGCGCAGGCCAAGGCAGAGAAGGAACGCCTGTCCAAGGAAGTGGATACCAAGGCAAAGGCGGCGCCCGCGCCCGGGCCGGGCGGGGCCGCCGCGGGCGCAGCGTTGGCCGGGGGCGAAGGCGGCGCGGGCGAGGAGGAACTGCGCGAGCTTCCGCCCGCGAGCTTCGCCACGCTGGTGCACTCGCTGGCCACGCAGACGCTCTATGCGCTGGGCGGCATGGAAGACCCCGAGACGGGGCGGCGGTACGTCGACCTCGACCTGGCCAAGCACCACATCGACACGCTGGCCGTGCTGGAGGAGAAGACCAAGGGCAACCTCGCCGATTCCGAGCAGCGGCTGCTCAATCAGGCCCTCTACGAGACGCGGATGCACTATGTGAACATTGCCCAGCGCCTCGCCCCGTCCCAGTAGGCGACGCGGGCTTCGCCGACGGGCGTTGCCGATTGGCGATTTCCGGTTGCCGATTGCCTCCGGCGCCATTGCCGCCCGGAGAAACCGGGGACGCGCCCCGGTTCCAGAGACCGCCGGCTGGCGGCGGAGTCGCCGCGAAGGCCCGAGGCCGGGCCCTCCTCGACGGATGGTTCGCGGTCGCCGTGCGCGATCTGGACCGAAGGGGGCGTCGCGCCATCACCGGCTGGGGAACGTCAGCCACCCGCTGCTGAGCTTCGCGTCGGCGGGTTTTCCGTTCAGGACGAACGTGGGGGCGCCGGGCACGCGGATGCGGCAGGCGGCCAGGTCGCCGCGACAGTCGACCGCGGCGGGAGTGATGCGGATAAAGGCATATGTGCGGAAGGTGAAGCTTTCGCCGGCCCCCGCGGTCGCGTCGCCGGCCGATGCCGACGCCAACGTCACGGCGGAGTTGGCGTCGCCGGCCATGCGCACCATCACCCGGTCGTTGACGGGCGGCCCGGCGGCGAGCGCGGGCGCCGCGCCGCCCGTGCCCGCCGAGCCGTCGGGAGTTCCCGCGCCCGTGACGGCCACGGCGACGCCCTCGACGCTCTGCGCGACGCGGCGGAACTCGGCCACCGGCGGGCGGAGACGCTCAAACGGCTCGTGCAGGGCGACGAACGTCGTGGCTGGTTTGCGGCGCTCGACGGCGACGGATACCCCGCCGGATTCCGGCTGGCGGACCTCGTTGGGGTCCTTGGGCGCCCGCGGGCTGCCCGGCGTGTAGCACACCGGCGTGTCGAACGTGTACGCGGCCGTGCCTTCCTCCCCGAGCACGTGCACGCGAACGCCGATCCTGCGGTCGTACCACTCCCGGCCGAGGAGGGACTTGTCGGGGTCGTCGAGGCGGCAGGTTTGCAGCGTCATAACGTCGAAAGGCCGGTCGCCGCAATCGCGGCGGCGCTGGTTGGTCACCTTCACTTCCGGCAGGTTCAGCAGCGTCTTGTTGAGGTCGTCGGAACTCCTCCAACCGCCGGCGCCGTCGTCGTTGGGGATAAGCTGCCGGCCCGGCGCGTGGACGAGCCAGTGGTACTGGCGCGGGCGGCCGGAGCGGAGTTGATAGACGTCGAAGAGATACTCGCGCGTGAGGACCAGGGCTCGGGCGAGGTCCACGCCGGGGTAGATTTCGGTGGCGGGCGTCTTGGTCTGGTCGCTGGAGCGGACCTCGCCGCGGCCCCTGTAGGGGTGGTCGGGGTGGAGCATCGTGCCACGGGCCCAGAGGAACTTCGCCGGCGGCGAGAGATGCTGCCGCGTGGGCACCTCGCCGATGGGTTGGGCCTGTAGGCCGTCAACCACGACGCCGCAATGCCCGCGGACGTGGAAGTCCCACGGCCCGCCGTTGTAGCCCGCCGAGATCGATCTGTTGACGTAGATGGGGCGACGGAACGCGTGATAGCCCAGCAGGCTGAAGCAGTCGGAGGTGTAGTGGACGTAGAGCGTGGCGAACTGCATGGCGACGGCGGGATCGCTCGACTGCCAGTATGCCGGCGACTCGTCGTGCCGCAGCACGGCGAAGCCGCGTTGCGCGAAGACGCGCGACGGCGCGGGCGGCGGCTGGACGGCGTTGGGATCGATCGGCGACAGGCCCCACAGCGGCGAGGGGCAGTACCGGTTCTGTCCCGGCCGGCGCATCTGCGCGAGGAAGTACGGGAAGCACGAATCGGGGTACTTGGCGGCAAGGATTTCGAACCACTGCTGCGGGGCGAGCTTGTCGACCTTGGCGTCGCGGTGGTCGCGACCGTTCATGTTGGAGGCGTAGAACGGTCGCGTACCGCGTTCGGCGATGGCGTTGCCGTCGCGGCGGAAGCCGCAGATGTTGGCGTGCTGGAACAGCCCCCCGCCGCGCGTGTCGCCCATGCTCACGCGCCCGTAAACGGGCATGCCGCCGGGGATGTCGGTCCGCGGCCAGCCCAGCCAGATGAGGCTCTCGACGTAGCTGCGCATGGTTGCGCCGTCGCGGCCCTTGAAGTCGTAGCCCAGTTCGCCGAGGCCCAGGCGGTCCAGCCCCCGGCACAACAGCAGCATCTCGCCGACTAGCGAGTACATCTTGGCGAACTCCTCGTTGTACAGCCCGCCGTCGGCGAGGTACTCGCCGAAGAACCACCGGAAGCCGCTGGGGGCCGCCCAGATCCGGCGGATGAGCTTCTCGTCGCGAAGCGACAGCGCGAGCATGTGGGCCGAGAACATCCGCGGGAGCTGCATGTTGGGCAGCAGGCTGAGCCGGTCGTTGACGTAGGGGTTGTCCAGTTCGTGCTGGACGTGTGCGCGGAAGGTGTTCTCCAACGCCTCGCGCTGCCCGGCGGTCAGGCTGTCGTGCAGCACGTCGTAGCGCAGGGCGGTGAGGTAGTGGTCGCTCCAGCGCCGGCTGTCCACCTTGGCGTTGACGAAGCTGAGCAGGTAATCGCGCTGGGCCTTGCCGGCGGCCTCGTCGCCGAGGACCTGGTAGGCGAACAGGTCGAGGATCGGCGCGCCGTTGCCCTCGCGGCGGACCTGGCGCATCGCATGGAGGCTTGTCTGCGCCCACGGTTGGGTCTGCATGGTCTTGCGGAGCGTGGCCGCTTCAGCCTTCGTCCACAGGATAAAGGGGCGGTCGCCGGGCGATGGGGGGCTGTCGCCCCCGCCGGGGGGGGTGGCGAGCGAAAGGTCAACCAGCGCCAGCAGAACAAGTGATGTGGTTCTCATGTCTGGTGTAACCCGCGCAGCGTACCGCAGGCGCAAGAAAAGGCCCCCGGCGAGGGCCGGGGGCCTTTCCAGTTGCCGAAATCGTCGCGACTAGTAGCGACGGCCGCCGCCGCCACCACCACCGCCGCCGCTGCCGCCGAAGCCGCCGCGGCCACGGCTGCCGCCGCCGCCACCGCCGCCGCCGAAGCCGCCACGGCCACGACCGCCGCCGCCGCCGCCGCCGAAGCCGCCACGGCTGCCGCCCTCGGGACGAGGCTTCGCCTCGTTGACCGTCAGCGCGCGGCCATCGTATTCCTGGCCGTTGAGGCCGTTGATGGCGGCCTGGGCCTCTTCATCCGTCGACATCTCGACGAAACCGAACCCCTTGCTACGCCCGGACTCGCGGTCCATGATCACGTCCGCGGTCACGATCGTGCCGTACGGCGTGAACAGTTGCGACAAGCCGGCGTTGTCCACGCTGTAGCTGAGGTTCCCAACATAAAGCTTCTTGCCCATTTGGAGTATCTCCTGTTGTACGGGCACCTTGGACCCCTGTTTGTTCTTTCCGGGTCCTTTGAAAGGGGCTACCATTCCCGCCCAGGGAGTCAGGGGCGTCAGCGAGGGATGCAGGAGACCGTTGATACCGTATCCCGTACAATTTCGCGCAGACGTACCGAACGCAAGAATTATACTGCTCTCTGGCGTGGGAGCAACGGAATTATTCGCGGTTCCATCGCGTTTTTTTTTCTTCCTGGCGCAAGGCGGTGGGGGCTTGCCGCGAAGCGATCACAGACGGTCTCGGCCGCGCGCACCATGGTCTTGGTGCGAACCAAGTCGGTTCGTCCAGCGGGGACGCTGGTTACGCTGGCGACGCTGGGGCCGGCAACGCCGCCTGCGCCTTCTGGGCCAGCAGGTCGAATGCGCCGGGATCGTGGATGGCGATCTCGCTGAGCATCTTGCGGTTCAGCGTGATGCCCGCCTCGGCCAGGCCGAACATGAGCTGGCTGTAGCGCATATCGCGCATTCTGCACGCGGCCGTGATCCGCGTGATCCACAGGGCGCGGAATTCGCGCTTGCGGGTGCGGCGGTCGCGGGTGGCGTAGACGCCGGCACGGAACACGGCCATCTTGGCGATGTGGAAACGCCGGCTCTTAGAGCCGTAATGACCGCGGGCCAGTTTCATGACCTTGCGGTGTTTCTGGCGCCGTGCGGCGCCTTTCCTGACGCGAGGCATACGCCTTCTCCTTCGTCGGCCGGTGGACCCCCGCACGAAGCGGGGCGTTCCTCGCCGCTTTCACTCGACCGGGGCCTACAGGCCTTCGCCGGCCGGCGGCGCGCCCTATCGGGCTCCCACCTGGGCCAAGTATGTTTTCGACAGCAAGAAAAGAGCCGATCTTCGCCAGGGCCACGCCGGGCAAGCGATCACGACATCGGTATCCGGATCTCGGTCTTCGGTTCCCGGTCCTACCCGATGCCCAGCATCATCTTCGCGTGGCGGGCGAAGGCGTCGGGGAGCTGGACCTCTTCGCGGAGCTTGCGCAGCCGCCGCGGGCTCTTACGGCTCTTGAGGTGCCCGCCGCCCGGGCGATGCCGCATCACCTTGCCGGTTCCGGTAACTTTGACTCGCTTCGACAGCGACTTCTTTGTCTTCATCTTGGGCATAGACACAACCTTTACGCGTAAAGAGCCGCGCATTATACGGAGGCGGCCGCGGCGTGTAAAGAGGGTCCCCGCGGAAAATCCTGACCTCTCGCGGAGGCAACAGAAGATCCGCTTGCCCAGCGCGAAGGCAACCGAGCCGGGGCGTATCGCCGGTCGCCCCCGCGGCGGGACCGGGTTCTCAAGCGGATCGAACGCGGCGTCGGGATCCAACCCAACCGGGGCGACACGCCGGGCTCTGTTCCTTCCGCGATGTACGCCGTTTACTGCGGTGCCTGCGGGACCGCCACGTCGGCCTTGGGCGCTTCCACCTTGGGCGTTTCGGCCGTCGGGGCCTCGACGTTGGGCGCCGTCGGCGCCGCCGGAGGCTTGGGCGCCGGCGGTTTGCCGGAGGCCGGCGCCGCCGGCTTGCCCACGCCTGGCGCCAGGGTCATCGTCAGGCGTTTGCCTTCGTACCGTGGGGCCTGGTCGACCTTGGCGACCTCCACCAGTTCCTCGCGGATGCGCGCGAAGATGCGGTGCCCCTCGTCGATGTGCGCCAGTTCGCGTCCGCGGAAGCGGAGCGAGAACTGGACGCGGTCGCCGCGGCTGAGGAAGCCCTTGGCATGGTTGACCTTGATCGACAGGTCATGGTTGTCGATCTTGGGCGTTTTGATGCGGATTTCCTTCAGGGCCGTCTCGTGGCGGTGCGCCTTGGCCTTCTGTTCCTTCTTCCGCTGCGCGTAGACGAACTTGCCGTAGTCCATGATGCGGCAGACGGGGGGGCGGGCCTGCGGGGCGACCTCGACGAGGTCCATCTCCGCGGCCTTTGCCCGGTTCAGGGCCTCGCGGATGTCCAGGATGCCGATCTGCCCGTCGTTCTCGTCAATCAAGCGGATGGGCGAGATGCGAATCTGCTCGTTACGCCGAAGACTCTTAGTGATGGCTCTTCTCCTTCCGTGACCCACGGCTCGCGGACGCGGGGTACGGGTCGTACAAGTCTTGTAGGATCCACCCCGGCGGTCCACGAGGCCGCCGGTTTCCCAACACTCTATGCCTTCTCCACCTTCGCGAGGGTGGCTTTGCCCTTGGTGTCGCGCTCGGTCCGCAGGGCCTCCACAAACTGTTCCACGCTCATCGAGCCCTGGTCGGCCCCCGAACGGTGCCGCACCGACACGGCGCCGGCCTGGACTTCGCGCTGCCCGACCACGGCCATGTAGGGCACCTTGTCGAGGGTGGCCCGGCGGATCTTGGCGCCGATCTTATCGGAGTCGGCGTCCAGTTCCACGCGGAAGCCCGCGTCGCGCAGCGCCTTGGCCACGCCGGCGGCGTAGTCGGCGAACTTGTCGCTGACCGGCAGCACGGCCGCCTGCACCGGCGCAAGCCACAGCGGGAACGCGCCGGCGTAGTGCTCGATCAGCACGCCGATGAACCGCTCCATCGAGCCGAACGGCGCCCGGTGGATCATGACCGGACGATGGGCCGCGTTGTCGGCCCCGGCGTACTCCAGGTCGAACCGCTCCGGCAGATTGTAGTCCACCTGGATGGTGCCGAGCTGCCACTCGCGCCCGAGGCAGTCCTTGACGACGAAGTCGATCTTCGGCCCGTAGAACGCCGCCTCGCCGCGTTCCTCGGTGAAGTTCATGCCGATCTCGCGGACCACGTTGCGGATGTTCTCCTCGGCGCGGTCCCAGTTCTCGCTCCTGCCGACGTACTTGTCGCTACCCGGGTCGCGCAGGCCCACGCGGACGCGGTAGTCGCCGATCCCCAGCACGTCGAGCACCAACTTGACCAGTTCCACGCACGATTGCAGCTCGCCCTCGAGCTGCTCGGCCGTGCAGAACAGGTGGGCGTCGTCCTGGGTGAACCCGCGCACGCGGGTCAGCCCGTTGAGCTCGCCGGACTGCTCAAAGCGGTACACGGTGCCGAACTCGCTGAGCCGGATCGGCAGGTCGCGGTAGCTTCGCTGGGCGGCCTTGTAGATCTGGATGTGGTGCGGGCAGTTCATGGGCTTGAGCAGGTAGCCTTCCTGCTCGACGTCGCCCCGGTTGGCGTGCTCGGCGCAGCATGTGGGCTGGTCGCCATCGCCCATCAGGATGGGCGGGTACTGCGAGTCCTTGTAGTACGGGAAGTGTCCGCTGGTGCGGTACATCGCCAGGCGCCCGATGTGGGGGGTGTACACGGCCTGGTAGCCGCGGCTGCGAAGTTCGCCGCGCAGCCAGGTTTCCAGTTCGCCGCGGATGACGGCGCCGTTGGGCATCCACAGCGGCAGGCCCGGCCCCACGGCGTCGCTGAGGAGGAACAGCCCGAGTTGCTTGCCCAGCACGCGGTGGTCGCGTTTGCGGGCTTCCTCGATCCGCAGCAGTTGCGCGGCCAGATCCTTCTCGCTGAAGAACGCCGTGCCGTATACGCGGGTGAGCATGGCCTTGGTTTCGTCGCCGCGCCAGTAAGCCCCGGCGGCGGCGAGCAGCTTGAACGCGCGGACCTTGCCGGTGTGGGGCAGGTGCGGGCCGCGGCACAAGTCGGTGAAGTCGCCCTCGCGGTACAGGCTGACGGCCTGCACGCCCTCGGAGGCGACCAGGTCGTCGATCATCTCGGCCTTGTACTTCTGGCCGAGCGATTCGAACCGGCGCTTCGCCTCATCCACGCGGAGTTCGATCCGCTCCAGCGGGATCTTCTCGCCCACGATCTTCCGCATCTCCTCCTCGATCTTCGGCAGGTCCTCGACCCCGACGGGGGCGGGCAGGTCGAAGTCGTAGTAGAAGCCGTACTGGAAGTCGTCGGTGAGGGCCGGGCCGATGGTGTACTGCACCTCGGCCCCGTACAGCCGGCGCATGGCGTGGGCCAGCACGTGCGCGGTGGTGTGCCGCAGGACGGCCAGCCCGGCCGCGTCGCGGTCGGTGACGATGCGCAGGCTGTGCGTGCCTTCGTCGATCGAGGCCGTGATGTCGCGCAGCAGGCCGTCGATGTCGGCCGCCAGAGCGGCCTCGGCCAGACGCGGGGAGATTTCCGCGGCGACCTCGGCGGCGGTGACGGGCCGGCCATAGGTCTTCTCAGAACCGTCGGGAAGGGTCACTCTAACGTCCATGGGCGCTCCTCTTGCCCGTGCCTGGGCACAGCCTTTCGGCGGCGGGCAGGTGCGCTGGAAACAGAAACGGCACGCGAGCGATGCGTGCGCACCACGACGCCGCCCAAGCTGTGCCAACCCGGGCGATCACAATTGCGTCGTCGTATGCGCCACAAGCATCATTCGCGTGCCGCTCAATTCGCATAAAGTAGCGTACTCGTGCAGCCCTGTCAATTGCGAATTGCGGATTTCGGATTGCTGACTTCGGCGGAAGCAGCCCGAACTCAGCTTAACGGTGATATCGGCAATCGAATGGAAGAGATTGAACTGATCGAACGTGACCTTGCACACGAGCCCCCTGAGGGAACAACGCAGTCGGCAACGCTGATCCCCATCCGGCGATCAGCACATGGCCGCGAAGCTCAGCAGGATGAACAGTGCCATCTTGAACTTACGACGCATACTCGCGCTGGACCACACCGATCACCTCCTGGGGCAATCTCAGTCTTCCGCTTGCCGCACCCAATGCCTCGATTCTACCACGCGCCGAGACGGCGCGAAGGGGGGCAGTGCCCGGAATCCCCACAAACACGGGCAGAAGATAAACCTGGCAATCTTCGTAAGATGCGCAAGATGTGCGGTCTATGGGGTTTCAAGACCCGCCGAGGCGCGTCGGCCCTGGCCCCGGGCTTCCTCCTGGGGCGATCCTGAAACCCAGCGACGTGAGTCCTGGAGTCCCGGACACATCGACGCCCGATCCCGACGTGCAAGATGTGTTGTCGCCGAACCGCGACGGGCGTATCATGGTTGGCGAGTTGGACAGTCGGGCACTGAGCCGATCGCCCCCTCGTGAGGATGAGCCATGAACCAGTCGGACGCTCGCGCGATCGTCGTACTCCTGCTGACGGCCCTGTTGCCCCTCGCCGCCGCGCGCGCCCAGCCGGCCCGGCCGGGCGAGGGTGTCGAAACCTGGGTCAGCGCTACCGACGGGGCGCCGGGGGCCGACCTGAAGGCCCAGGACGAGGCGACCGCGGCAGCGCTGCGCAAGGCCGTCGAGCAGACCTGCGGCGTGTTCATCAAGAGCCAGACCGACGTCGAGAACTACACGGCCATCTATGACAAGGTGCTGTCCGACACGGCCGGGTACGTCCTGAAGTACGAGGTGGAGCGGACCTGGAAGGCCGAAGGCCTGACGTGGGTGAAGGTGAGGGCGCTGGTTTCGACGAGGAAGTTCAGCGAGAAGTGGAGCAGCATCGCGCACACGGTGAACCGGGCGAACAACCCCCGCGTGCTGATCGTGATCGCCGAGGCGACCAACTGGATCCTGAACGAGCCGACGTACGACTACGACGGGGTGGGAACGGTGCAGGGGAAGGTGGAGAAGCTTTTCCTCAAGCACGGGCTGGAGGTCGTCGACAGGGCGTCGTCGGAGGGGCTGAAGTCGCGAGACCTGATCCTGGCCGAGGAAAAGGGCGACACCAAGACGATCGCGTCGGTGGCTGCCCGGTTCCACGCCGACGTGGTGGTGATCGGCAAGGCGACGGGGCGGTTCAACCGCACCGTTGAGCTGGGCGGCCTGACCCTCAACCAGTACCAGGCCACGTGGAACGTCAAGGCGATCCAGGCGGACTCGGCCCGCGTTCTGGCGGCCGAGAAGTACGGGCCGGAACTGGTCACCTCGTCGAAGAACCGGGCGGAGGACCAGGCGCTGGCGAAGCTGGCGGAGGAGTCGGCCCCGAAGTTCCTGGAGGCCCTGGTGGGGGCGTGGCGGAAGCGCACGCAGGTGCGGACGACCTACCCGTTGTCGATCAAGGGCATGACGTTCAAGGAGTGGAGCGAGTTCAAGGCGGAAGTGGAGAAGCTTCGCGGCACGGACGCCCTGCGGCTTCGCGAGATCACCAACGACGTGGCCGCCATCGACATCGAGTACCGCTACGACGCGCAGAACCTCGCCCAGCGGCTGGTCGAACTCAAGAGCGTCAAGCTGGACGTGATCGAGATCACCGGCGGGCAACTGAAGCTGAAGGTGCTCAAGCCGAAAGAATGAACGGGGGCGACGCGGAACGGCGTTTCCGGGTTTGCCCGGGGGTGACTCGTATACTACTGTGCTGATTGAGGAGCGAAGCAGGAGCGAAAGGGGCTCCGGCCATTCCACGTGAGGGCGAGGGATGGCGCCGAGAAGGGAGGTACAGGGACGATGGAAGCGATCGACAACACGTGCCGGTTCAGGAACGCCAGTTTGCAGGCCGCCATTGATTTCATTGGGGTCCGGGCGAGTGAACTGAACAAACCGCTGCCGAAGCAGCAATCGTCGGACGACGGCGCACTGGCCCGCGCGAGGTCATACGTGCATAGCGAGATGACGCTGATGGACCACGTGGACTGTCTGGCTTGATGGTGGCGGTGCGGCCAGATGGCTTCGTTCGGGGCGCGGCGCCTTGGTGAAGGCAACCGGCTCGACACGAGCCGGCTCTGTTGGCCCTTCCGCCCAGGAAGACTTCGCCTCGTCGTCATTCTTCCCGCCAGGTGGCCTTCTCGGGCTGACGGTGGTCTTCCATCTCGGCCGTGGGGCTGGCCAGGCGGCCGGAGGCGTGCTGTTCGCGGAGGAATCGCCTTCGGACGGCCTTGTACAGCTTGTTCACGCGGCGGTAGAGCCGGTTGAACGCCCCGTGCCGGCGGGAGAGTTCCTCCTCCTCCGGGCGCAGTTCGTGCGGGGCGAGGCGCCGCTTGTGCTTGTACAAGTGGTAGATGTCGCCGGCCTGCATGTGCCGCACGATGAACGGCGGCAGCCAGCGCAACGGCCGGGGCATCGGGTAATCGCGATAGCCGGCGACCTGGAAGTCGATGAGGAACGGCCGGCCGTCGGGGGTGACGAGGATGTTGGAGCGTTTGTTGGCGTCGCCGTAGCCGACGCCGCGGGCGTGGATGGCCCGGATCACGGCGGCGAGGCGGTCGAAGAACTCCGGCGGCGGCAGGCACTGGAGGTGATCCAGCGGCTGCGCGTCGATGTACTCGATGGCGTAGGCGGTGTGGCTGAGGGATCCCGCCCAGCGAGGCACGCCCTCCAGACCCGCCAGGTGCGCGTACACGTCGCGCTCGTGATGGTGCAGCCAGCGGCCGTACCATCGCATCGGCAAGCCCCAGAAGACTTGTTCGCGGCCGAACTTGACCACCACGCGCGGGATGGCGTTGCCGGCGGGGGCGCCGGCGGCGGGGTCGAGTTCATACAGGCACGTGGCCGCGAAGAAATCGTGCTTGAAGACGCGTACGAGGCGGTAGTTCCCTCCGGGCAGCGTGACCCGGCGCGGCGGCGGCTGCCGCAGCGCGAAGAGCTGCGAATTGTGGCGGCGTCTTCTCATGGCCGAAGTCCTGGCCCGCGGGGGCGAGGAGGAAAGGAAGTATAGGGACTAAGGGGATTGTGGGGATAGCGCATCTGTCACAGCGCGGAGCGGATGTCACCGGCGAAGGCCTTGGCGGCCGCGGCGACGGCGGACTTCCAGTCCATGCCCGCGTACTGCTTGTTCTCGTGGGCGTAGAGGACCGAGCGGCTGGCGTTGACGATGGCGCCCGTGCCGTCGCGGAAGCAGGCGGCGCAGTCGGCCGCGGCGGCGCCTTGGGCGCCATAGCCGGGGACCAGGAAGATCTGCCGCGGCATGAGCCGGCGCAGGAGGCGGGCCTCGTCGGGGTAGGTGGCTCCCACGACCGCGCCCACGCAACTGAAGCCCTTCTCGCCCACCAGCCCGTCGCCGTCGCCGAGCCTGGCTACCAGCTCGGCCACGTGAACGTGGAGCTTTCTGCCGGCCGCGTCGGCGAAGTCCTGCACGTAGGCGCCGCTGGGGTTGCTCGTGCGGACCAGCACGAACAGCCCGCGTCCGGCCGCGGCGCCCGCCTGAACGAACGGGGCGATTCCGTCGGCGCCGAGGTAGGGGTTCACCGTTACCGCGTCCGTGCCTTCGGGGCGTTCCAGGTGCCCACGGGCGTACGCGGCCGCGGTCGAGCCGATGTCGTTGCGCTTCACGTCGCCGATGACCAGCAGCCCAAGCTGGCGGGCCCAGGCCGTCACCTGCTCGTAGACCTGCACGCCGGCGGCGCCGTACGCCTCGAAGTAGGCCGACTGGGGTTTGACGGCGGGCACGGCGGGCGCGGCCGCGTCGAGCACGCCCCAGCAGAACTCGGCGATGCGGGCAAGCTGGCCGGCGGCATCGCCGGGCGCGGCGGTGCGCAGCGCGGGCGGCAGCTTGTCGTACTGCGGGTCGATCCCGACGCACACGGGGGCGTTCTTGGCGGCGATGGCGGTCAGCAGGCGGTCGGCGAAATTCGGCACGGGCAAGTTCCTCTTGTCCAAGTTGGGCAGGAGCAGTTCTCTCAGACTCACACTACATTGTGGACGCTCCTGTCGTTACGAACAAGGGCTGCGCTCTCCGGCGAATCGCGGCGAATCGCGGCGATCGCGGTTGCCGCCGCGCGGGGAGGGTGCTATCATGCGGGGGGGCAGGAGACTGTCGGCATGATTGACGTGGAATCGCTGAAGCAGGCTATTGGCAATCTATCCGCCCGGATCGTGGCGATCCGGGACTCCCTTTGACGTTCCCTCCAAACGCCGGCGCATGACCGAACTGGAGGAGCAGATGTCGCGCCCGGGCTTCTGGGACAGCCAGGAGGCCGCGCGCGGCGTCGTGACCGAGTTGAAGGCCCTCAAGGCCGTCGTGGTCCCCGCGACGGAGATGTCCCGGCGGATCGACGACCTCGGCGTGCTGTACGACCTGGCGAGCGAGGAAGCCAGCGCCGAGACGCTGGAGGAAGCCGTCGGCGACGCGACGAAGCTGGCCGGCGAACTGGAGCGTCTGGAACTGCGCACGCTGCTGTCGGGCCCGCACGACGCGGGCAACTGCTACTTCTCGATCCACGCCGGCGCCGGCGGGACCGAAAGCTGCGATTGGGCCGAGATGCTGCTGCGGATGTACCTGCGGTACTTCGAGCGGTGCGGCTACTCGGTGGAGGAAGTGGACCGGCTGGACGGCGAAGAGGCGGGCATCCGCTCGATCACGCTGAAGGTGAGCGGGGCGTACGCGTACGGGTATCTCTCGTGCGAGCGCGGCGTGCATCGGCTCGTGCGGGTGAGCCCCTTTGATTCCAACAAGCGGCGGCACACGAGCTTCGCCAGCGTGGACGTGCTGCCGGAACTGGCGGCCGTGGAGGTGGAGATCGACTGGGACAAGGACGTGCGGGAGGACACCTTCCGGGCCAGCGGCGCCGGCGGGCAGCACGTCAACAAGACCTCCAGCGCGATCCGCCTGACGCACCTGCCGACGAACATCGTCTCGCAGTGCCAGTCGGAGCGGTCGCAGCACCAGAACCGGGCTCGGGGCCGGGCGATGCTGGCGGCCAAGCTTTACCAGCATGAGATGGCCAAGCGCGACGCGGAACTGGCGAAGATGTATGGCGACAAGGGCGAGATCGCCTTCGGCTACCAGATTCGCTCGTACGTGCTGTATCCTTACCAGCTCGTGCGGGATGAGCGGACGGACGTGAGGATTTCGCAAACCGACCGCGTCCTGGACGGCGACCTCCAGGAACTGATCGACGCGTACCTGCGGCACAAGTTGGCAGAACGGAAGTAGACGCCGGCGCGAACGTCGGCAACATCGTTGCGGAGGCTTCACCATGCGGCAGATGGGTCTGGCCGTCCTGGCGGCTGCACTGTTCCCGGTGGCCATTCCTGCGGGCGACGCCAAAGCGGCCCCCAAGCCGGCCGCCAAGCCGGCCGTCAAGCCGGCCGTCAAGCCGGCCGCCAAGCCGCCGGAGAAGCCCAGGCCGCCCGAACCTCCGAAGGTGGCGGCGAAGGACGCCAGCGACCCCAACTGGGGTAGCGGCGTGGGCAAGCAGCCGTCGGCGGGCAAGAGCGCCAAGCCCGGGGCGGTCGAGTTCTCCGACGAGAAGGTGGCCGAGGCCATCCGCAAAGGGGTGGATTACCTCAAGTCGCAGCAACTCGAGGACGGGTCGTGGGGGAAATACGAGCAGGGAGACAAGCAGTATCCCGTCGGCCTGACGGCGATGGCCGTGTACGCGATGATCGAAAGCGAACTGGTGGACTACAGCCATGCCCGGATGAAGAAGTCGCTGGACTGGCTGAAGGAGCGTCAGCCGGCGCGGGTGAGCGGGCCGCTGGTTGCCAACCCCGCCGCGGCAGCTCCCATCTGCACGAAGACGTACGAACTTGGGCTGCGTGCCAGCGCGTTCCTGGCCGCGATCCGGCACGGCGGGGTGGAGTACAGGGAGGCGCTCCGCAAGGACGCCCAGCAGATCATCCTCTCCACTCAGGCGGGATCGTACGGCTACGACTGCCTGGCCGACGGCAAGAGCAGCGGCGACCACTCCAACAGCCAGTATGGCGTGCTGGGCGTGTGGGCGGCTTCGCTGGCGGACGAGGAGGTTCCAAGGAAGTACTGGCAGATGGTGTACCAGCACTGGGAGGGCGCCCAGAGTCCTGACGGCGGCTGGAACTACAGGGCGGCATCCAAGGACTCCACGGCGACGATGACCACGGCCGGGCTGGCGACGATGTACGTGTGCTTCGACAACCTGCTGGTCGACCAGTTCGTCACGTGCAACCTGGCCACGGCGTCGGCGGCGGTTTTCAAGCCGACGAACAAGGCGCTGGTCTGGCTGGAGGAGTACTTCGGCAAGGTGGGCAACAAGCAGCGCGGCATCGGCGACGACTACTATCTGTACTACGGCGTGGAGCGTGTGGGCCTGGCGACCGGCTATAAGTTCTTCGGCAAGCACGACTGGTACAAGGCGGGGGCGGCCGACCTGCTGGGCCGGCAGAATCCCGACGGCTCGTGGACGACCGGCGGCGGGCACGGCAACGCCGTCGTGCACACGGCCTATGCGCTGCTGTTCCTGGTCCGCGGGCGGCACGCGGTGCTGTTCAACAAGCTGGAGTACCCCGGCGACTGGAACAACCGCCCGCGCGACATGGCCTCGCTGACGCGATGGATGAGCATGGACGAGTTCGAGACGACGGTGAACTGGCAGATCGTGAACCTGAACGTGCCGCCGGAGGAGTGGCGCGATGCGCCGATCCTCTATATCGCCGGCGCGACGGTGCCGAAGTTCACGCAGCAGCACCTGGCCGCCCTGCGGCGATTCGCCTACCAGGGCGGCGTCCTCTTCAGTTGCGCCGAGTGCGTCGGCAAGCCGTTCTCCGACGCGATGAAGGCGGCCTACGCGCAGATCTTCCCCGACTACAAACTCACCGAGGTGCCGGCCGACCATCCGCTGTACAGCATCAACTTCCCGAAGCTCGACAGTTACGTGAAGTTCCAGATGCTCGACAACGGCGTGCGTCCCCTGGCCATCCACGTGGATGGCAAGGACCTGCCCAAGGCATGGCAGATCCAGCAGACCAAGACCGAGGCCTACGCGTACGGGGCCGCCGCCAACCTCGCCCTGTACGTCACCGACAAGGCGCTGAAGTCCAAGACGCTGGCCGCTCGCGGCGCGAGGGATTGGCCCCGGGAGACGAAGTTCCAGCCGCTGCGATGCGTCGCGATCGCCCGGCTGAAGTACAGGGGCAATTGGAACCCCGAGCCGTTGATGCTGGAGCGGCTGTCGCGGCTGCTGGGCAACCACACGCGGACCCAGGTGGCCGTCACCGACGAACTGGCGATCACGGACCTGTCGGTGGACAAGGCGGACGTTGCCTTCCTGACCGGAACGGCGAGTTTCACGCTGTCGGGCAGGGAGAGGGAGGCGATCAAGAAGTACACCGCGGCGGGCGGACTGGTGGTCATCGACGCGGCGGGCGGGTCGAAGGCGTTCGCGGAGTCCGCTCGCGTGCTGCTGACCGAACTGGACCTGAAGCCCCGCCGGCTGACGGCGTCGGCCCCGGTGTGGCAACAGAAGGGCTTCGAGATCGGCGACGTGCGATATCGCTCCCACAGCCGCCAGAAGCTGGGGATCACCGAGCGTACGTCGCGCGTGAAGGCCGTGATGGGCGCCGGCGACGATCCGCGGGTCTTCGTCAGCGAGGAAGACCTGACCACCGGCACGTTGGGCGCCGACGGCTTCGGGATCAACGGCTACCAGCCGGAGTCCGCCTGGCAGCTCGTGCGGAACATGGTGCTCTCGAAGGCCAAGGCGCCGGCGGGAGCCACGCAGCCAAGTCCGCCGGCAGAGCCGGCGAGGACGGACAAGAAGAAGTAGACAAGGCGGCGAGTGGATGTTCCGCCGCGGCGCCCCGGGGCCTGGCGGGGGAGCGAACTGGGCAACTTCACATCCGGTGCGGCGGCGGTAGAATACCCCGATGGCGAAGAGAGATTACTACGACGTGCTTGGGGTGAGTCGGACGGCCGGCGTCGACGAGATCAAGGCGGCGTACCGCAAGCTGGTGCGGAAGTGTCACCCGGACGTGAACAAGGCAGCGGACGCGGCCGCGAAGTTCAGGGAAGCGACGGAGGCGTACGACGTTCTGGGCGACGCGGCGAAGCGGAAGAGGTACGACCAGTTCGGTCACGCGGGGCCGGAGGTGTTCGGCGGGGCGGGGCGGGGCGGGGCTCGCGGGGGGCGGGGCGGGGCGTACGCCGGTCCAGTCGGCGAGGGCGCCACGTTCGATTTTGGCGACATTTTCGGCGGCGGCAGCGGTTTTGACGGCATGAGCATGGAGGACATCCTCGAGGCGTTGGGCAGCCGGCGCGGGCGGGGCGGGGGCCGCGGCGGGCCGCGGCGGGGGCAGGACGTCGAGACGCATCTCACGCTGGAATTCATGGACGCGGTGCGAGGCACGACGGCGCGGCTGCGGATGGCCCACGAGGGCGGGCAAGCCGGCGCGGGCGAGACGCTGGACGTGCGGATTCCGCCGGGCGTGAAGGAGGGTTCGCGGATTCGCGTGCGGGGCAAGGGCGGGCCGGGGTCGGGCGGCGGGGGCGATCTGTACATCGTCGTGCACGTGGACCCGCACGCGTATTTCCGGCGCGAGGGCGACGACATACACGTGACCGTGCCGATCAGCATCACCGAGGCGGCGTTGGGCGGTCGCGTCGAGGTGCCGACCATCGACGGCACGATGGTGATGACGATCCCGCCGGGCACCGGGTCCAGCCGGCGGCTGCGGTTGCGGGGCAAGGGCGCGCCGCGCCAGGGCGGGCAGCGCGGCGACCAGCACGTGTTCCTGGAGATCGTCCCGCCGCCCAAACTCACCGACCGGCAGCGCGAACTGCTGGTGCAGTTCGACAAGGAGCGGCCCTTCGACCCGCGGGCCGAGGCGCCATGGAAGTAGAGAAGGACAAAGTGCAGCGGTCGCTGAGCTTCGTGGTGCTGATCGTGGGGCTGCTGGTCATTATCGCCGGACTGGGGTGCCTGGCGGCGGCGGCGATGTCGGAGGCCGGGCATGCCAAGGGCGACGAGCACCGCAAGGGGCTGATGCACCTGGCGTGGCTCGCGCTGGTGCTCCTGCTGCCGGCGCTGGGCCTGCTGGTGATGGTGGTCGGCCGACGGCTGAGACAGGTGCTGATCCGCCCGGCCGAGCCCAGGCCGACGCCGCACGTGGATGCCTGGGCGGAGGCAGGCAGGCGGTTCAAGCTCCCGGAGGAAGAGCAGAAGGGCGACGGGGACGGCGACGGGGACCCGTAGACCGGATACCGTGGAACCGGGGAGCGGAACCTCGAGCCGGGGGCCGTGCATCTGGGCCGAACCGGTTCGCTGAAGGCTCTCGTGTTCCCGTGTTCGTCTTGCCGTCGCGGACAACGTGGCGGCTGCTGTTACTTGCGGGGGTTGGCCAGCGTTCGGAACACCCGCGGCTGGTCGGGGGCGACGGCGACGTGAAGATCAACGCCGGGGCGGATGGTGAGGTCGTCGCCATCCATGTGGGTCTGGCTGCGGTAGAGGGGGAACGTCGCCCCGGGCAGGTGGGCAACGGCGGTTCGCCGCGCGGCCAGTACGGTCAGATCGCCGTAGGTCCGCCGACGGAGGGTCTCCTGGCGCTGCGCAACCTGGACGGCGCCGTACGTCATGGCTCCCGCGACGGCCAGCACGGCGAGCAGGCGCGGGACCGGTTGGCGGAGGAACAGCACGGCGGCCAACGCGGCGGCGGCGATGACGGCTGCGAGGAAGACGTTTCGCAGCAGCGCGGGGTTCCAGCGGGGCAAGTCTTCCTGGAAGCGTTCGTAGGCGGCGGGGTCGATCATCTCCCGGCGAGCCCTGGCCGTCAGTTCGACCGGCCAGGCGACGGGCAGTTCGCGGACGAGCAGGGGCGGGGCCGGCTTGCCGGGTCCGGACAGGAGGCGGGCGGTGTACACCTGTTGGGGCGACGTGGCGGGCAGGAGCACGTCGGCGGTCTGTTCCTTGGCGCCGGGGGCGACGGTGATGTCGGCCAGGACGGTGGGTCCGCCGCCACCTGGGCGGAGGGACACGGCGCGGACAACGGCGGCGAGTTCGGCGTTTGGGTCGGCGACGGTCAGGCGTGCGTGGGCGAAGCCGGCGACGGTGTCGGCGCCGGGAAGCGGCGCCAGGCCCACGCCGGTTTCTCCACGCACGGGCGGCGGCGTCGCCAGGAGTGCAATCGTCGTCAGGAAGAACACGGATACACGGACGAACACGGACGAACACGGACGGACACGGACAAAGAGCGACATCGGACCATTGTGTGCCGGTTCCTTCACGCCATCGACTCCACGAGCCTGCGGGCGCGGAGGATTTCGGCGACCGACCAGGCCTGGGCGATGCAGCCGCGGGGGCAGTGCGGCTCGTCTCCGTCGAAGATTTCGCTGACATAGCCCAAGCCGGCCTGTTCGAGGTGCTTGTCGAACACGTCCAGCATGGTGCGGGCCTTGGCGACGGCGAACGGCTTGTACTCCTCGACGCGGAGATAGGCCTCGACGTAGGGACCCATGAGCCAGGCCCAGACGGTGCCCTGGTGGTAGGCGCGGTCGCGCGACTCCCAGGAACCGCCGTAGCGGCGGCGGTAGCGGGGATCGTCGGGCGACAGGGTCCGCAGGCCCAACGGAGTCAGGAGTCTGTCGGTCACCACGCGGAGGACGGCCTTCTGCTTGTCCCAAGGCAGCGGGCTATGGGGCAGCGAGACGGCGAAGATCTGGTTGGGGCGGATGGAAGCGTCGGCGCACTCGCTGGTGACGCAGTCGTAGAGGCAGCCGGCCTGCTCGTTCCAGAACGTCCGCTCGAAGGCGCCCCAGATGAGGGCGGCGCGTTTGGCGTAGGTTTCGGCGGCGGGGTCGTCCACGCCGCGGCATCGCTCGGCCAGGAGTCGGTGGGCGTTGTACCAGAGGGCGTTGACCTCGACGGCCTTGCCGTGTCGCGGCGTGATGGCCTCGTCGCCGAGCTTGACGTCCATCCAGGTGAGTTGGGTGTCGGCCGAGCCGCCGGTAAGCAGTTCGTCGGCGTCGGCGTGGATGCCGAACCGCGTGCCGTCGTGGTAGCCGCGGAGGATCGACTGGATCGCCGGCAGGAGCGTCGCGCGCCAGAACTCGCGGTCGCCGGTGGCCTGGAGGAACCGGTCGGCGGCCAGGACGAACCACAGCGACGCGTCGATGCTGTTGTAGTGTGCGGTGGGGGAGTAGTCGTCGAAGCGGTTGGGGACGATGCCGTCGGCGACGTATTCGGCGAACAGACCCAGGAGGCTGCGGGCCTCGGGGAACCGCCCGGTTTCCAGCAGGAGGCCGGGCAGGGCGATGAAGGCGTCGCGGCCCCAGTCGGCGAACCAGGGGAAGCCGGCGAGGATGGTCCAGGAAGGCGCGGCCTGGCCGACGCGGCGTTGGACGACGAAGGCGTCGGCGGCGACGGCGAGGCGGCGGGTGGCGGGTTCGGCCGCGGGGCCGACGGCGGCGGCGAGGACTTCGAGACGTTCGCGGCGGGCGGCGATGGCGGAGTCAACGTCGAAGGGAAGGGCGTCGCCGAGGCTGGCGCTGAAGACGCACCGTCCGCCGTCGGGGAGCTCGTAGCGGAACACGCCGGGGGTATACAGGTCCTCGAATGCGTCCTGGCCGCGGGCGAGGTCGGCGCGGTAGTGGAAGCGGTACCACCAGTCGCCGGCGGGCTCGAACGCGGCGTGCGGGGCCGACAGGCACAGCGGGGGCAGGAGCGGCTGCTGGCCGTCGCGGACCCGTACCACGCCGTCGGACTGCTCGAAGGAGATCTGGTTGCCGGAGTTCTGGCGCAGCGAGTGGAAGTCGCGCAAGGCGGCGAACGGACGAAGGGCGAACTGCACGGGTGCGCCGGAGACGGTGTAGCGGAGGGTCACGGCGTTGGCGGCCCCGGCCAGGACGACTTCCTTGACGATCTGCGCGGCGCCCGCGCGGAAGACGAACGTCGCGGCGGCGTCATTGCGGAATTCCTCCAGCAGCTCCCACCCGCGGGGCGAGAGCGTGTTGGGGAACTCGGCCGTGCTGATCTCGTACTGTTTGCCGGCCACGGCGACGGTTTCCATCACTTGCGAGAGCATGACGACGCGGCCGGTGGGCGGGCAAGTGGCGGCGACCAGCAGGCCGTGATAGCGGCGGGTGTTGCAGCCGATGACGGTGGAGGAGGCGTAGGCCCCGATGCGGTTGGGGATGAGCCATTCGCGATCCAGGAGACTGAAGACGTCGCAATCGCGCCGCCGGACGATGATCGGGAGAGGAAGGAAGCTTTGCTTCGGAGTTGGTTCAGTCGCCAGCATAGGAGAATTGTACTCACGGGAGGGAAGAGAAGAAACAACCGAGGAAGGAGAGCAGGACGAGGGACGAGGACGGCGAGCACGAGCGGGAAAGGCAAGCAGCCGATCACGAGTCACGAGGGGAACGCGAACCTGCCGAGAATGAGTAAGACAACGGGGGACACGAATACGAGCGCCAGCTTCGCGATCGCGACTGGCCGTTCCTCTTCGGACACTCGACGCTCGACACCTCTTCGCTACCGCGGGATCCAGTACTGGCTCCGCAGGCTGGACATGCGGATGTCAATATCCAGGGGGTTCGCCGTCGCCACGCTGCCGTCGGCCCAGACCGTATTCACGCGCCCGCGATGCCGCGCGAACGTGAGATTCTTGCCGTCGCCGTGGGGCCTGTCCGACCAGTCGTCGATCTTGCCCCCCACGACCGGCGAGCCGTTGTTGACCACGGCCGACTCGTAGTCCATGGCGAAGATGACCTTCTGCCCGGCGCTGATGGACATGGCATAGCCGTTGACGCCGTAGCTGCACGCGGTGCCGCCTCCGCCGATGTAGAACGGCGGATTCGTGTTGTTCAGGAGGCCGTAGCCCGCCACCACGTTCCTCTGCGGGTCGGCGAAGGAGAAGCTGTGCCCGGACCCGCCCTTCTTGAACTCCACCTTGATCCTGTAGTCGGGCTGCATCGTGCACCGGACCTGGATGTCGTCGAAGTCCTTGTCGCCGCCTCCGGCGGTGCCCCCCGCGTCGGTCCGCAGGTCCTCGAAGCAGTACCACCACACGCCCGTACCGTCGTTGACGTAGGGGGGAACCACGCGGTTCTTGGTGGCCTCCAGCGGATCGAATATGTCGTACTGCGACTGGTTCAGTTTGGCCGTCAGCGGCGCCCCCTCCAGCGGCATGTAGAACTTCGTGCTGTTGTCGTAGATGTAGTACTCCTCCAGCGCCGGCACGGGGTTGGTCAGGCAGTCATCCTCGGGGCAGACGTAGGTCTTGCGGTTGTCGCCCACGTACGTGATCAGGGCGCCCGTCCAGGCCGAAGGCGCGAACGGCGAGCCGTTGGTCGCCTTCGCCTCCGCGGCCTGGTTGGCGAACGCCACGCCGATGTGGTGCAGGTTGTTCTGGCAGATGGTCTGTCGCGCCTGCGAGAAGATCCCCGTCGTCAGCGGCACGATGACCGCGATCAGCAGCGCCACCACCGCCAGCACCACCATCAACTCGGTAAGCGTGAAGCCTCTTCGCGCGGCACAGGTTGGCTTCATGGCTTGTTCTCCTTTGACTTCCGCTCCACGAACTCCCGGTAGCGTCTCTCCATCGCGGGGTAGCTCTTCTCGAAACTCGACACGTCCCGCTCGCGGGCTTCCTCACTCGCGGCGGGGTCGAACGGGATCCACATCTTGATCATGTCGCGGATCGCCCGGTGCGCCCGCCGCCGCACGGACTCGTCCTTGTCCCGCAGGCCCGTGATCAACGCCGATATGTTCTCCCATCGGTCCTGCCGGGCCAGCACGTCCACCGCCGCCGCTCGCACGTCCGGCGAATCGTCTTCCTTCACCACGCGGGCCAGCCGGTCGCTGTCGGCCTGCTTGACGTGGCTGCCCAGGCTCACCACGGCCGCCTCGCGCACCTGCGGCCGGAGATCGCCCAAGGCTGCGTGGGCGTTGGCGATGGCGTCCGCGCCGCCCTTGGGCGCGTCGCGCAACAGGGCGGCGGCATCCGCCGGGATGCTCGGCTTCACAGCGCCCTTGCCGGCGTCGCCGGACGCCGGCTCGACCTGTCTGGAGAAGGCGCCGCGGTTCACCCACGCCGCCGCGGCGGCAAGCAGAACGATGACGACGGCAGCCGCGATGGCCTTGTTGCCCAAACCGTGCTGATGGCGATATATAGGCACGAACTCCTTCCTGTCGGGCATCCCAATCCATTGTATCGGTTGGCGGGCTGCCTCGCCAAGCGTTTCCTTGAGGCGGCTCCCCGCAAACGGGTGAACTGCCGCACGGGTGGTTCTGTCGCCAGCATGGGGGAGTTGTGCCCATGCCAGGCAAGAGAAGGGGATCGACGACGGGGACGACCGGGAGGCGGAGGCCGAACCGGCGAGGACGACGATGCCCCAGCCATGCGGGACCGGGGCTTGGACCGGGAGGAACATACGGGTGAGCGTCAGCTTGATGCTCGCCTCCCCAAGGGACTCCTTCCTAACGGGACCGTCGGTCGGGGCTCGTCCCGGGTCGTCTTCCCGTTCTCAGGGGTCCCAGTACTTCGTCCGCACGTTCAGGAAGTTGGGGTTGATCTGCTGCGGAGCGGTGAGGACGACGCTGCCGTCGGCGAACAGGGCGTTGATCTGCTTGAAGTGCCTGGCCCAGATGACGGGCTGGCCAGGGCGGTTGGGATCGCCCTGCCAGGCCGCAAGCTGATTCTGCTGTTCGCCCAGCGAGAAGTTCTCCTCGTAGCCTGAGCCCAGGGCGATGGTGTGGCCGTAGTCCAAGATGAGGGCCTTGCGGCTCATGGGCATGAGCTTGTCCACGACGGAATTGATTCCGTAGCTGGTGGAGCTCCCGCCGCTCAAGCCGGCGATCCTCGTGCGGACGTTGGTGTACTGCTTCATGTCGCCCATGATGGCGGTCCGCTGGCCGTCGGAGGTCATCGCCAGCGAGAAGTTGTACCCGGAGGAGTTGTCGACGGGCGTGATGTAGACGTCGTTGCCGACGAGCTCGATCTTGGCGTTCAGGTCGTAGAAGTCCTCGTCGCCGGCGCCGGGCTTGTAGCCCTGGTCCTCCCAGACGATGTACCACGTGTTGGGGTTGCCGTCGGACTGGTAGGGGATGCCTCGCCGGGGCACCTGCGTCTTGAACTGGGCGACCAGGGCCGGGCGCATGGCGTACTGCGCGCTGGACAGCTTCCACACCCAGGGGGCGTAATCATGCGAGGTGATGCCGCCTTCGTTGAAGTACACCCGCCAGGTCACTCTTGAGGCATCATTGATGCCGCCGCTGGCATAGCACTCCAGGAAGATGTTGTTCAGCAGTTCGCCGTTGTCCACCTGGGGGTTGGGGTCCTTGGGGCAGAAGAACACGCTCCTGCTGCCGCCGACGTAGGGCGACAGCCCGGCGGTCCACCCGGCCGCGGTGGTCGCCGAGCCTTCGCTCGCCCGGGTGGCATAGGCTTGGCCGAGCTTTTCCAGGTTGTTGGCGCAGTAGACGCGACGCTGCACGTCATAGGCGCCGGTGACGAACGGCGTCAGGAAGGCCACCAGCAAGCCGATCAGGCCCACCACCACCATCAGTTCCGAGAGCGTGAAGGCTTGTTTCCTCGTCCTGACCATGCCGAGGTCCTTTGTGTCCAGGCGCGCGCCCGCTGCCGGTCAGCGGAACCGTGCGCCTTCCGGCAAGACGGGTGCGCCCGTTCCTACGGGTCCCAGTACTTGGTTCGGGCGTTCAGGAAGTTGGGGTTGATCTGCTGGGGAGCGGTGAGGACGACGCTGCCGTCGGCGAACAGGGTGTTGATCTGCTTGAAATGCCTGGCCCAGACGACGGGCTGACTGGGGTGGCTGGGATCGCCCTGCCAGGCATTGAGCTGGTCCTGCTGGTCGGCCATGGTGAAGTTCTCCTCGTACGCCGAGCCCAGGGCGATGTTATGGTTGAAGTCCATGAGAAGGGCCTTGCGGTACATGGGCATGAGCTTGTCCACGACGGAGTTGATCCCGTAGCTTGAGGAGCACCCCCCGGCCATGACGCCGATCTTCGTGCGCAGGTTCCAGTACGACTTCATGTTGTCCATGAGGACGGTGCGTTGGCCGTCGTTGGTCATCGCCAGCGTGAAGTTGTAGCTCGCGCCGCCCTGCTGGGGCGTGATGAAGACCTGGTCATTGGCGAACTCGACCTTGCAGTTCAAGTCGTTGAAGTTCTCGTCGCCGCCGCCACGCCAGCCCTGATCCTCCCAGACAATGTACCACGTGTTGGGGTTTCCGTCGGAGACGTAGGGGATGCCTCTCCGGGGCACCTGCGTCTTGAACTGGGCGACCAGGGCCGAGCGGTTGGCGTACTGCGCGCTGGACAGCTTCCACACCCAGGGGGCGTAATCATGCGAGGTGATGCCGCCTTCGTTGAAGTACACCCGCCAGGTTACTTTTGTCGCGTCATTGAGGCCGCCGTTGGCGTAGCACTCGAGGAAGACGTTGCTCAGCGCTTCGCCATTGTCCACCTGGGGGTTGGGGTCCTTGGGGCAGTAGAACACGCGCGTGTTGCCGCCGACGTAGGGCGTCAGGCCGGCGGTCCACCCGGCCGCGGTGGTCACCGAGCCTTCGCTCAGCCGTGCGGCATAGGCCTGGCCGAGCTTCTCCAGGTTATTGGCGCAGTAGATGCGGCGTTGCACGTCGTACGCGCCGGTGACGAACGGCGTCAGGAACGCCACCAGCAAGCCAATCAGGCCCACCACCACCATCAATTCCGAAAGCGTGAAACCCTCGTTTCTCGTCCTGATCATGACGGGCTCCTTTACGTCCGGGCGTGCGTGACGGCAGCCGATCAGCGGGGCTGCATCGTCTTCTGGTAATACAGCGGCCAAATCTGGCGGATCTTGTCAATGGCCTGCCGCCGCTTGTCGGGCGGATCGCTCGCCCGGTAGCCGAAGTCCGCGCCGAGGATGCTGCGGATGGCGCGGCTGGCGCGGGTGCGCACGGCCAGCGATGGGTCATCCAGCGCCGCGATGACGACCGAGCCGGCCGGAACGCAACGAAGGCGTCCCAGCCAGGCGATCGCATGGGCGCGAACCTCTTCCTGGCGAGAGGAGTCGGCGACGACCGCGGTGAGGGCGTTGGCATCGCCGGAGTCCCTCAGGCTGCCGATGCCGTCGATGGCCAGCACCTGGGTCTGCGGATCGCTGCTGGCGAGGGCCTCGCGGAACTTCGGCAGGTTCTCGGGCTTGGGGTCGGCAGCCAGCTTGCGGAGTTCGGCATAGGGGGCGTCGGAGGGGGTGGGGGGCAGCACGCTCTTGCCGGTGCCGGGTCCCGCGGGGCTGCCGCCGCCCGCGCCGCTGCCCGTGCCGCCGGGGGCTGCCTGGCCGCTGCCGGCCCGGCCGGGCACGCCGTGCACGACAAGATAGAGAGCCGCAAGAGCGCCCGCTGCGGCCAACATCACTACCATCCGTCTGCTCATGGGTTGTCCCTGACACGAACTCCTGGAAGATTGTAGCCGAAACCAGGCGGGTCTTGCCAGTCTCTCCGCCTAATGCAGCACGCGAGCGGCGGCGATTCGCCCGCGGACGTTATCGAGGATGTTCATGTAATTGATGTACGCGTCGTAGGGCGACTCGT
>CAYWTX010000312.1:0-10129 GCA_964461295.1 uncultured Planctomycetaceae bacterium
TGCCAATTGCCCATTGCCTATTGCCTATTGCCTATTGCCAATTGCCTATTGCCCATTGCCTATTGCCTATTGCCTTGCCCATTGCCTATTGCCTATTGCCCATTGCCTACTGCCCATTGCCTATTGCCAATTGCCCATTGCCTACTGCCCATTGCCTATTGCCAATTGCCTATTGCCTATTGCCTATTGCCTATTGCCTATTGCCCATTGCCTATTGCCCATTGCCTATTGCCCATTGCCGAACGGGAAGGGCGGCCAAACCGGCAACCGGCAGTCGGCGATCCGCAATCGGCAATTGGCAATGGGCAATTGGCAATGGGCAATGGGCAATGGGCAATGGGCAATCATCCCGACACCTTGTAGCTTTCCAGTTCGTCCGTCCCCACGCGCTGCACCTCGCCCACGCTGCGGCCGGCAAAACGCTCGCCCAGCCGGGCGAAGCGGTCGGGGCTGTCCGTCGTGAAGCATCGCAGCGATCCCGCCCCGCCGGCCCGCGCCAAGCCGCTCGCCTCCAGCCGGCGCTGCACCTCCGCCGCGGCCGCGGCGCCCGAACTGATCAACGCCACCGACGGGCCCATCACCTTGGCAATGTGCCCCCGCAGCAACGGATAGTGCGTGCAGCCCAGCACCATCGCCCCCGGCCGCAGACGCTGCATGTCCGCCAGATAGTCGCATACCACCTTGAGGATGATCGGGTCGTCGTCGTCACGCCCCTCCTCCACGATCGGCACCAGCAGCGGGCAACTCCTGGTCACCACCGCCCGCCCGCCGTCCAGCTCCGCCACGGCCCGCTCGTACGCCTTCATGGCGATCGTCGCCTCGGTGCCGATCACGCCGATCGTGCCGTCCGTGGCCGCCAGCGCCGCCGCCGCCCCAGGCCGCACAACGTCCACCACCTCCACCGGGCAGGCGGCGCGAAGCTGCTCCAGCGCCGCCGCCGAGGCCGTGTTGCATGCCACCACCACTAGTTTGGGCTCAAACCGCAGCAGGAACGCCAGGTCCTGCAACGCAAACCGCCGGATCGTGTCCGGACTCTTCGTGCCGTACGGCACGCGGGCGCTGTCGCCGAGGTAGACGATGTGCTCGGCCGGCATCGCCTCCATGAGCTCGCGCACGACGGTCAGCCCGCCCAGGCCCGAATCGAACACGCCGATGGGCCGCTCCGCCGTCGCTCCTGATTCGCCTGCGATCATTCGCGCAGCTTACACCCCGACCCGGCGCCGAACAAGAGGAACCGGGCACAAGAGCAGGGCAGGCAAGGTCGCGAAAGGGCACAAGGGTACACAGCGAAGTTGTGCGTTCGATGAAGCTTGCTTCGCGGTGCCTCAGCCCGCCAGCTTCACGAGAATGTCCAGCCCTCGCTCCAGCTTCTCGTCGCTGGTGGCGTAGGAGATGCGGAAGTGCGTGTCCCGGCTGGAAAACACGTTGCCGGGAATGATCAGCACGTTGTTGGCGATGGCCTTTTCCACGAACGCGGTGGCCTTGCCGCCCGGGGCGGGCACGAACGCGTAGAACGCCCCTTGCGGCTTGATCAACCCGAACCGCTCGCCCAGCTTGGCGTATACCAGGTCGCGCTTACGAGCGTACGCGGCCGCGTAGGCCGTCACGTCCGTCTTGAGGGCGACGACGCTGGCGGCCTGGGCCATCGACGGGGCGCACACGAAGCTGTACTGCTGGAGCATCGTCATCTTCTCGAGGATGGCCTTGGGGCCCGTGCACCAGCCCATCCGCCAGCCGGTCATCGCGTAGCTCTTGGAGAAGCCGCGCATCAGCAGCGTGTTCTCGTACACGCCGGCCATCGAGACGAACGGCGCGTCGTAGCAGAACAGGTTGTAGATCTCGTCGCTGAGCACGAGCAGTTCGCGATTGCGGGCCAGTTCGGCGATGTCGCGCAGCTCCCGCTCGCCGTAGACCGCCCCGGTGGGGTTGCACGGCGAGTTGATCACCAGCATCCGCGTGCGGTCGCTGATCGCGTCGGCGATGCGGTTCAAGTCCGGGCGGAAGTCGGGGTAGCTGTCCACCGCGACGGGCTTGCCCCCCACCAGGTTCACCAGGTGGGCGTACATCACGAAGTACGGATCGAGGAACAGCACTTCGTCGCCCGCGTTCACCGTCGTCAGCATCGCCAGCAGCAGCGCCCCGCTCACGCCGCTGGTGATCAGGTACGCCCGCTCGTCGGTCCACCCGAACTCCTCGCGGCACTGCTCGCCCACCGCGGCGCGCAACTCGGCCAGGCCCTGCGTCTGGGTGTACTTGTTCAGCCCGCGGCGGATGGCGGCGACGGCCTCCTCGCGGACCGGCTCGGGCACGTCGAAGTCCGGCTGGCCGATCGAGAGATTGACCGGGTCCCTCATTTTCGCGGCCAGGTCGAAGACCTTGCGGATGCCCGATGCGTCCAGCAACCTCATCCGGTCGGCGATGGAGTCGATCTTGCGAAGCATACGGTGGCCCTACCACAGGCCAATCGACGATTGGCAATCGGCAATTCCTTGGCAGCCAGGGACGCCGGCTACTTCTTGCCCTTTGCGTCCTTGGCGGGCTTGGCGTCCTTGGCAGGTTTGGCATCCTTGGCAGGCTTGCCGTCCTTGCCCGGCGCAGCGGCCGCGGCAGCCGCCGGTGCGGCAGCGGCGCCCTCGGCGCCCTCCGCCCCTTCGACGGGCTTCTCTTCCTTCTTGCTCTTGCTGCCGGCTTTGGAATGCTTCACGCGAACCTTGGGGAGGCCCAGCGGACAGCCCTTCTCGGGGTCGAACCGCTCTTCGTCCGTCAGGATCTTGATCCGCTCGGCGCGCGTCAACACGCTCCGCTTGCCCATCAATCCGCCGCTGACCTTCAACGACCTGTCCAATGTCATGTTGCCTGCTCCGTAAACGAAAGCCCCCTTGGCGGGGGCGAGGAAACCCGGCTACCGGCTACCGGCTACCGGCTACTGACTACCAGTCACCGGTCTACTTGCACAACTCGAACCACGGGTCGAACTTCTTGCCCGGGGCGCTCTGCTTGAAGTCGTACGTCTTGTGCTTCGCGAAGTACGTCTTGCCCAGGTCCTCGACCTGCCGGGCGTATGCCTTCGCTTCGTCGCTGCCCGGCGAATCGAACGGCTTCATCGACCATACAATATACCGCGCCGCGCCCGTTGTCGGGTGCTTGTACGTCGCCAGCCGAGCGGCGTGTCCCTGCTCTTCCAGGTACTGGCAGATCCGCGTGCCTTCCACCCGTTCGGCCTCCCCCGCCGCCGCCAGCGACTGCACCACCAGGTAGAACTTGCCCTTCTGCCGCGGGGCGTTCGCCATCGCCGCCGCCGCGGCCGCCGCCTTCTCCCGATCTCCCAGCCCGGCCGCCACGCCGGGCTTGTACGGCACGTCGCCGCCACCCGCCGTCACGGCCTGGCCCGAACGCTTGCCGCCCACCCAGCCCAGCCAAAACGAGCCGATCAGCAGCACAAGCAGCACGCCCACCGCGATCGCACAACTCACGTAATTCAGCGACAGCCTCAGCCGCTCGCCCGCCAGCGACACGACCGGCTCGCCGGGCGGGGCGGCCGCACTGGGCGTCCGCAACGCCCGAAGCGTCGTCCGCGACGCGGACCCCGGCCCCGCCCCCGCCGGCGGTGGACTCACCGTCCCCACCGGCGGCACCGGTGCCGAAGGCGCCGCCACATCGGCCGAGGAAACCGGCGCCACGGCAGCTCCCGCCGGCGCCGTCTCGGGCGCCCCGGCCGGACTCCTGCCCATCCATTGCGGCACAGTCATCTGCGTTTCCGTCCGCTTTTGTCGGCTCTTCTGGATCGCCTCGAACAGCGCGATCGCGTCTTTTCTCTTGGCCATCGGACGGCTCCCAATTCCCAGGCAACTGCCCGGAGACTTCTCCCTCGGGCAGGTGGCAATCGTACAGCCGCCGAAGTGCAACTGTCAAGGAATACAAAATGCCGGGGCTGCGCGACCGTGGTTGCGCCTTGGCTTGTTCAGCCTGAAAGCTGACATGGGACAGCCCTTCAGACTGAAGAAGCGATCGTGCACCCAAAACGCCGCGCCGAGGCGAAGCGGGAAAGCCGAACGCCCAACATCGAGACAGAACCCAGAGGAGCCCGAACCGTTTCGCGGATGAAGTCCGCTTCCGCTCCCGGTCTGTCCCTTCCCTCGACGCTCGGCGTTCGGCGTTCGCCTTCTCGCCTTCCCTGCTGCCTGCCCCCCACTGCCTATTTCTCTTTCACCACCTCCGCCTTGGCATCTTCGCTCGCCCGCGCCTGCTCGGGCTTGCCCCGCTTCTGCGCCAGCATCCATTTGTACAGTTCCTCGTTGTCGTACGCCGCGTCCCACGAGTTGTGCCCCACGCCCGCGTACGCCGTGAACTTCACCCGCCCACTGATCTTCCTCAACGCGTCGAACATCTTCTCGCTGCGCCCGAACGGCACGGCCGCATCCTTGTCACCGTGGAAGATCCAGATCGGCACGTCCTTCATCCGCGCGGCGTCGGCCGGGTCGCCCCCGCCGCAGATCGGCGCCGCGGCTGCGATGCGCTCCGGGCACGCCGCCAGCATCTCCCACGTGCCGTAGCCGCCCATGCTCAGCCCGGTCACGTACACGCGATCGGGATCGACGCGGTACTTCGCCATCGCCTCGTCCAGCAGGTCCGCCAGTTCGACCGGCTTCCACCACTCGTTCCGCGGGCACACCGGCGCGACCAGCACGAACGGGAAATCCTTCCGCGTCTGCACGATCTTCGGCGGGCCGTTCTTCTTCACCGACTCCACGCTGTCGCTCCGCTCGCCCGCCCCGTGCAAGAACAGCATCAGCGGCCACTTCTTGTCCTTGTCCGCGTCGTACCCCGCCGGCGTGAACGCCAGGTACTTGTGCCGCACCAGCCCCAGCTTCCGCCGAAGCGGCAACCACCACCGCTGGTCCGTCGCCCACGGCCCCGTGCGGCCGGTGGCCTTGCCCGCGCCCGGGCGCGTCTCCGCCAGCCACGCCAGCAGCACCCCCGCGCCGCGGTCGCGCAGGAAGTTCGCCGCCACCCCTTCCCTCGCGAAGTCCGCCAGCGCGTCGGCCTGCTCGCCCGCGACGGCTGGGTCGATCCCCAGTTCCTCCGGCAGTTTCACCGCCCCGACCGATAGCCCGCCGCGCCACCAGTCGAGGTTCTTCGGCACGCGATAGAGCGTGAGCAGCCACTGCTTGCTCAGCCCGCCCTGGCTGGCCAGTTCCGCCAAGGCCCCGTACCGCCCCGGCCGCTCGGGCGCCGCCGCCACGCTGTAGTTCGCGTCGTAGTACGTCGTCTTGAGCTTGTACGGCCCCAGCACGTCCTCCATCAGCGACGGCTGCTCAAAGTCGATCGCCGGCCATCTCTTGCCCGCGAAGACCGTCGGCGCCGCCAAGGGTGCGGTGTCGAGCGCCTTTTGCCGCAGCCAGTTCAGCCCGCGAAGGTCCAACTTGATCGGCGCATTGCCCTCCACCCGCACGTACAGCGCGCCAAACTCGCCCGGCGGCGGCGGAACCGGCAGAACGAACTCCGCTGCCGAGCGAGCGGTCATCTCCTTCGACGCCGTCAGCGCCGAATCGCCCAGCACCCGCGGCCTGGCGATCTCCGTCACGCCGGCGCCGGTCGCCTCCAGCGGCGATTCCAGCAACTGCACCTTCTTGCCCGCCCACGAGCCCAGCGCCGTCACGTCCACCTTCAGCCGGCGCATCCGTTCGTAGTCGCCTTTCGCGACGGCCCCCACCGCCGGGCTGGGCGCCTTCGCCAGCCGCACCGCGTACATGCTCCTGGTCTCACTGCTGGCCCATCCGCCGGGATACCAGATCTGCTGCGCGCGGGCCTCGCCCTTCTCGTCGATGTCGTTCACGAACAGCGAGAACGCCGCCGTCGCACCCTCCTTCGCCTCCACGCCCAGGTTCGACCACGGCAGCAGGCATTCGACCACGTACCCATCCGCCGTGCGGGCCGACGCCAACTCCACCGTCAGCGGCACGCCGCGCGCCGCCGGCGGACGACGCTCGAAGAACTTGTGCCCAGGCTTGCACGCCCTGCTCTCCAGCCCAGGCCGAACGCCCAGGTGCACGTGCATGGGCGAACCGAGCCCCGCGGCTGCGCAAATCTCAAGCGAGTCCCCGCTGGGGATCGCGTTGGGGTCCTCGACGACCTTGTCGTCCCGCACGCTCAGCAGCAGCAGCAGGCCCTTCTCGCACCAGCCGAGCCGGAATCGCCCGTCCAGGTCCGCCGTCGGCAGCGAGCGGTCGCGGCTGGTCATGATCTCCACGCGGAAGCCGCGATCGGCCCAGTCGGCCTCGCTGCCGTCAATGGCCATGCCGTCCAGCTTGGGGATGTCGTACACGGGTTCCCGCGGCGGCTCAGCCGCGGCGGCCACGCCCGCCATGCCCAGCACGCACAGAACCCCAAACGCCCTTGCCGAGGAGTTGTTCATGTTCTTCCCTTCTTCAGGAGGGCTGGCCACTTCAGCGACCGGCTCCCTTCGGCCCCACGCGAGCCTTCGCCTTCTCCACCACACCCTCCGGCGCGGCATCCGTCACGGTGTTCTCTTCCTGCTTGATGTTCTTCGCATCCGTAACGTTATACATGACGTGCGGCACGCCTTTGCCGCACACCAGCACGTTCCTCCGCACGAGGTTCTCGAACGCCTTGTGGAACCGCAGGGGGCTGCGGTCCACATTGTAGATCACGTTGTCCTCGATCACCAGTTCGCTCGTCCCCTCGTCCAGGAACATGCCGTTGCTCTCGGCTCGCCCCGCGTTGACCGGCACGTCGTGGATCAGGTTGCCCCGCAGCACCGTGCCCGGCTGGCGGCCCAGCGTGTAGATCCCGCCGCCGTCGCTGAGCGTCCGCATCACGTGGTGGATGTGGTTGTACTCGACAACGTTCTCGCGGCACGGCGTGGGGTCCCCATTCCACTGCCACCCCACCGAAACCCCCGTGTACGGCAGATCGCGAATCTCGTTGTGCGCGATGCGTGTCTTGTCCGTGATGCCCACCCACACGCCCACGGCCCCGAAATACCTCGCCCCGCACCGCTCCACCACGCTGCCCTCCAGCGTGTTCCCCACGGCCGTGGAATCCTTGGCCCCCGCGCCGAACATCACGCCGTTGCCGCCCACGTCGGCCACGCGGCACCCGACCACGGCGCAGCTGCGGCACCCGCGCCCAAACCAGATCCCCGACCCGCCCACGTGCTCGACGCCGCCGCCCTCGAAGCGGCAGTTCTCGGCGAACTCGGCCTCCACCGCGGCCGGCGCGGGCGTCCGCATGTTCATCCCCGGCCCCGCCGGCCCGGAAGCGTGCCAGCACGCCTGCCCGCCGGCATACCGCCCCGCCGCCGGCGTGTACGTGCAGTGCCCGACCGACACGCCGCGGATATGCACGTTCCGCACCGGCTTGCCCGCCCGCCCGCCAAGCACGATCAGCGGTCCCTCCACCAGCGGCGCCACAGCCTGCACGTCCGCCAGCTTCTCGCCCGCCAGCGGGCGGTACCGCAGCACGCCCGTCCCGGCGTCCAGGTGCCATTCGCCCGGCGCATCCAGGAACTCGGCCGCGTTCTCCAGGAAGTACCGCGGGTGCGGCTCGAAGCCGCCAATCAGCCAGTGCGACTTGTCCGAACACCCGATCGCCTGGGCGACCGTGATTGTCGAGTTCGCCTCGTCCACCGCCTTGACCGGCACGCGGCTGATCTCCCAGTCGTGCAGATAGACGACCTCCACGTTGGCCACATCCGCCCACGCCGTCGCGTCGCCCTTGCGGAACACGAAACTCGTCCGCTTGTCGGGTCCGGCCTTCTCGATGCGGAAGTACCCTTCATTGGGGTGCCGCGCCCTCACCGCCCGCCTGCCGTTGACATACAACTCGCTGAACCCCCACTTGCCCGACTTCACCGTCGGGACCTCCACGCTCCACACGCCGCCGCCGGCGTCCTTCCAGCCTTCGATCGCCCGCCCGCCGCTGATGACGACTTCCGCTCGGTCGGATCCGACCGACCCGACCGATCTGTACGTCGTCCCGCTGTCGTTGGCGTCCAGCACCAGCGGTTCCGTCAGCCGGTGCGTTCCCGCGTGCAGCACGACCGTCACGGCCTCCTTCAGCCCAGCCGCCACAAGCCTCCGCGCCTCCGCCCTCGCGCGCGGTATGCTGCCGAAAGGACTCGCCTTCGTCCCGGCATTGGAGTCGCTGCCGCCCGGCGAGACGTGAATCTCCGCCGCCATCGCCGTTCCCGCCGCCGCCAGAACCCCGAGCGCCACAGCAACGATGTAATGGGACATTGCTCTCTCCTGGTTGGCACGCCCGATTCGTCCGCCGACGGCACCATCGGGTGGAACATCTTCCCGGTTCCCTGGGTCCGATGCAACCCGCGCGACAACCTGCACAAGATGGGCCGGATGCGCAAGCCAGCCCCGGCCGCCGCGAAACCCCGGTGCCGGCACGGGACTTATCCAAAAGCTCCCTTCGGACGTGTCCCAAACCCCACCCGTGTTGCGTTTGCCAAGAACCCCCGTGCCGGCACGGGAGTCCCGAGCGCCCTTGATGCGTTAGAGGCATCCTCGGACGGACCGCCCGCCGAGCCGCGCCAGCCCCCATCCTTGACGCCGGCGCCGGGGATCGTTGAAATCTCCCACTTCCAATGGAGAGCACAATGCCAAACGCCCCGACCGTCGTGCCGCCGCTGTGGGAAACACCCGAATGCGTCGGAATCAACCGCCTCGCCGCCCGCGCCACCTTCTACCACTACGGCGACGAATCCCTCGCCGCCGCCGGCGACCGCACGGCCAGCCCGCTCGTGCGGCTCCTCGACGGCACATGGAAGTTCCGCCTCCTGCCCAGGGCCGCCCACGACGACGCCCCCCTCGCCGCCGTCGATTGCCCCGACGCCGACTGGGCCGACATCGAGGTCCCCGGCTGCTGGGACATGCAGGGCTTCGCCGACAAGCCCATCTACACCAACGTCAAGATGCCGTTCGAGGAACGCCCGCCCCGCGTCCCGGCCGACAACCCCACCGGCTGGTACCGCACGCGCTTCACCGTGCCGGCCGACTGGACCCGCCGGCGCATCGTGCTGCACTTCGGCGGCGTCGAAGGCTGCTACTTCGCGTACGTCAACGGCTCGCTGGTCGGCATGGCCAAGGACGCCCGCACCCCGGCCGAGTACGACGTCACCGCCCTTGCCCGCGCCGGCGAGAACGTCCTGGCCGTCAAGGTCGTCAAGTGGTCCGACGCCTCGTACATCGAGGACCAGGACCACTGGTGGCACGCGGGCATCGCCCGCGAGGTCATGCTGCTCTCGCTGCCAACCGTACACGTGCACGACGTCTTCGCCCAGGGGAGGCTCAACCCCGACAACGCCGGCGCCAGCCTCGCCCTGCGCGTCCGCCTCGGCGACGTCCTCACCACCACCCAGGACTACCGCATCCGCGCCCGCCTGCTGGACTCCCGCGGCCGCGACGTCTGGCCCAGCCCGCTCGAGCACACCATCCTGCCCGCCGACTGGCGCGGCGGCTACCACACCGAAGTGGAACTGGCCGGCGCCGTCGCCCGCGTGAAGCCCTGGTCGGCCGAAACGCCCAACCTGTACCGCGTGATCGTGTCGCTGGTGGACCCGTCCGGCACGCTGGTGGACGCCGTGTCGCTGCGCGTGGGCTTCCGCCGCATCGAACTGGGCGACCGCGAGGTGCTCATCAACGGCCGGCGGGTCATGTTCCGCGGCGTCAACCGCCACGACCACCACCCCGAGAAGGGCCGCACCGTCCCGTACGAGACGATGCTGGCCGACATGCTGCTGATGAAGCGGTACAACGTCAACGCCGTGCGCACCAGCCACTACCCCAACGATCCCCGCTGGCTGGACCTCTGCGACGAGTACGGCCTGTACGTCATCGACGAGGCCAACGTCGAGTGCCACGACTACCAGGGCGGCAGCGTGCTGTCGCGCGACGACCGCTGGTCGGCGGCGTACCTCGACCGAGGCAGCCGCATGGTCCTCCGCGACAAGAACCACCCCAGCGTGATCTTCTGGTCGCTGGGCAACGAAAGCGGCTACGGGCCCCACCACGACGCGATGGCCGGGTGGATCCGAAAGTACGACCCGTCGCGGCTGATGCACTACGAAGGGTCCAGCAAGCTGTGCTGGCGCGCAATC
>CAYWTX010000313.1:0-9623 GCA_964461295.1 uncultured Planctomycetaceae bacterium
AGGGAGCAGCCCGCACAGTCCAATCTCTCACAGGGCGTGTTGTTGGTCTGAAGGAGCAAGGTGTTCGAGCAGAGCAGCCGGTAATCGTGCAGCGTCCAGACGACGGGGATGCGCAAGTTCTTGGCCACGACGAACGGAGCCTTGCCGATGCTGCTCGTATTGTGGACATGGATCACATCGGGGCGGTACGCCTCAGCGATGGCCTGCGCATGGGAGACCTTGAGAGCGTCCAGGACGCCCACGTCCTGTTTCGTCACCAGCCTCGTGGCGAGTCCGTAGTCCAGGGACTCCTTGCGGAGCCGCCGAACGGCCGTCTCGGCCCCGGCGCAATGCTCGAAATCGTTGAAGTGAAGGATCTTCATTTCGTGGCCACGACAAAGATCTCGACAGGTTCGTCATGCGCTCCAAGAACGACGTTCGCCGACAGGGGTTTGAGCGTGAATCCCACCTTCCTCATCAGGAACTCCACCTCCGGAGCGGTGTAAGGCCTCACGCGGTTCTTCTTCCGCGGCGGATTGGATCGCACGTCGGCCATGAAGCTATTGAAGTAAACGTCCGTCAGAAGATTGGGAAACTGGAGATACAGAACCCCGCGCGGCTTCAGCACACGATGCATCTCCTCGAGGTAGAGATATGCATCTTCCTTCTCCATGTGCTGCAAGACCAGCAGGCTGAAGACGAAATCAAACAGGCTGTCATCGAACTGCCTCAGGGACGTTCCGTCAACCACGTCGAGCACCACGTTGTCGATGCCCTTCAGCCTCTCCCTAGCCATGGCGATCATCCCGTCGGAGACATCGACCGCGTACAGCTTCCGGCAATGTGGGGCGAGATACGTCTCGATTCTGCCGATCCCGCAGCCCACGTCGAGGGCCACCGGGTCCTTCGGCATGATCGGCAGGATGAGGTTGTCGACCGTGGCCTTGCCGGTTGCCTCGAAATCGTTCTTGTCGTGTTTGTGACATATCGCGTCAATAACATTGGTCCGGGCGGACTGGTTCCACACGGAGCGATAGTCCTGTTCCGGCCTGGCTATTGAGAGAATGCGGGTCCATATCGCCCTGCTCGTGATCCCTTTAAACACCGTATGGGTCTCCTAGAAAGATCCACGTATCTTCTTCCATGCTTTCTCGACCGCGTACCTGTAGCCGTGCTGCTGGCACAACTCCCTGAATCGCCTCCATTTCCTGAACACGAATCTGTCGCGTCCCAGATAGGACTGGATATCGAACACCTTTTCCGTGGTGTGCGCCCCAACGATCTTGTCTCTGTAAGCAATCATTTCGCGAAGCGTCATTGAATCGGGTCGAATGACGGGCATATTGGTATCCCATTTCGTCCGATCCGGCTCGGTAATGAGATCGTGCTGAATGCAGTACTTCTCAAAATCACTGGGGTAGGGAGTCGCGTAGGTGACCTGCACGTGATCGGGTTTGCAGCGTTTCACCATGCCGAGGGTTTTCTCTGCGTCCGCGGCCGTCTCGGTGTAGTTGCCCACCATGAGGAACATCCAGGCCTCGATACCCGCCTTCTTGCAGAGCTTGATCGTGCTTGTGATCTGGCTGACGGTGGTGCCCTTCCGGATGCTGCGGAGCACTCTGTCCGATCCCGATTCGCAGCCCCACATGATGCACTTGAAGCCCGCCTTCTTCATCAGTTTCAGCGTGTCGAGGTTGACATTCCTGGAGCAACGTCCCTGGCACTTGTAGAGGATGGTATCGAGTTTCTCGGCGATAATGAGATTGCAGACGTTCCTGAGCCACCCCGTGTGTTCCTCCGTGACTCCCAGAAGGTCGTCGTCATACACAAAGATCTCTCTTATCCCCAATGCGGCCAGGCGTCGTATTTCGGCAACGATGTTCTGCGGGCTTCTGTATCGGGGTTTCTTGCGGCCAAAGACAGAGTCAGAGCAGAAGAAACAGTTGAACGGACAGCCTCGACTCCAAAGCATCATGGATTCCGGCGAGCGGTGCCTGGGCATGTTGCCAAGATAGACCGTGAGATTGGGCTCAAGGAGATCAATAGCCGGAAGCGGGATCGCATCGAGGTCCTCGAGGCTTTGGCCGCGCACGATGCCCGGCGTTCTATCTTCGGCGAGGTCACGGACCACTTGCTCGATCACTGCTTCCGCTTCTCCGACGACGGCGCAATCGGCGCCGGTGGCGGCAAGGGATCGCTCCGGGTATGCGGTTACTTCCGGGCCGCCTATCATGATCCGGACGCGAGGCAGAGCGCGCCTGGCGAGGCCGATGAGCTTGGTCATGCTCTCAAAGGTCAGCGTGCTGCACGAAAGCCCGAGAATGTCGGGATCCTCGTCGCGAAGACGCTGCTCTATCTGGTCCCATGTGTACTTGAGGGCTTCGAAGTCAAGTACCCAGACATCATGGCGTTGTCGCAGGACGGCCGCGATGTACAGCAATCCAAGCGGGGGCCCTTCCGGGATGTCATAGGCGAAACGCGGCGGCCAGGCTAGTAGTACTTTGCTCATAGGTGCGAATCGTTGCTCTTTCGTGAGGAGCGAAGCCAGCTATTTCTTTCGCGGAGTGCCCGTGCCGAACAGGCGACGCAGAACCTGCCGACACTCCTCTCTCAATGTGCGGATGTCCAGGTCACTAACCATGCTGTTTGTGGGGTCCACTACATGTTTCCATTCGCAGAAGATCGTACACCGCTTGCGGGACCTGTACTTCGCGAACGTGCCATCGAAGATGTTCCCCAAGGTGTTCTTGTGGAACAAGGAAGCGTATTTCGTGTCGCTGGGCCCGCCGTGCTTGGGATAGCCGGCAAGAAACCGGAACCACGTCAGGCAGCGGTATGCGTCGCCATTGTTGTTTATCGCGTAATTGCAGAGGCCGCCATTGCAGAACAGGACGGTCTTCTTTCTGTGGATGTATAAGTCATGGCATTCCTCGTATGGGGAAATATTGGCTCGTATGGAATGGTCGGCGAAGAAGCGTTGCACGTCGTGGGGAGCGGTGACAGAGGGATGATTGACGATATTGACGGAAACGGGGAACCCGGCCTGTCTGAGGAGCAGGAGTTTGTCGGCCATCCGCGTCGCCGAGAAGCCGCTGTGGGGGTGGTATGAGCCGGTAATCATGACGCAGTTGCGCGGGTCGACGGTGGCGGCAAGCTTCTCCACTCTTTCGGACTGCAGGTTGGTGGTGATCGCGTAGCGGTGCTTGTCGGCGAGGTTGCCGCAGATGGCAGCCATGTCTTTCACGAACGGCTCGCCGCCCACGAAATCAAAGCAGGCCGGGCTCAAGCTGTTGAGAGCTGACACCCATTCGTCCTCGGTCCGGTCGGGCCCGATGGGGATGTATCCGTTGGCAACCTGAAGCCCGTCGTCTGTTACCCTGTGCCAGCAGTAAGGACAGGTGTTCTGGCAGTGCCACGTTATGTTGACGAACACTCTATCCACTTCAGCGCTCGCAGTGGTTGGCTGGCTCCGTGAGCCAGGTCGGTGGACATTCCGCTCGGCATCCGCCTGGCGGGTCGACTACCGGGTTGCCGGAAACACCGCCCGCATGGCGCCATTGTTACTCGGTCCGGCGTCAAGGTCAAGGCATTCCGTCGATCCTGCCTCACCAGGGCCCGTCCCGCCAGGCGGCGGAAGCCGCCGTCGTTGCTTCGGTTGTCGCATCAGGCCGCCAGGAGCTGACTGGATCGCACGCGGGGGGGGGCTGGCGGGCCGCCTACGGTGGCGTCTGGGCGGCCCGGAGATACTGCTCGCAGACGTCGTCAGCTTTGCCGTCGGCGGCGATCTTCCCATTGTTGATCCACAGGACGCGGCTTGTGAACTGTCGTACGAGGCCCAAGTCGTGGCTGACCATCACCACGATGTGCGAGGAGTCCATCAGCTTGTGCATTCGCTCGGAAGCTTTCTGGATGAACTCGGCGTCGCCGGTGGCGAACACTTCATCGATGATCAGTATCTCCGGTTCGACGTCCGTGGCGATGGCGAACGCCAGGCGCATGAGCATGCCCGTGGAGTAGTACTTCAGCGGAGTCTGCGCGAAGGGATTGAGTCCGGCGAACTCCAGGATCCGCTCCATCTTCGCGGACATCTGCGACGGGCTGAAGCCCAGTATCGCGCCGTTGAGATACACGTTCTCAACGCCGGAGAGCTCGGGGTTCAGCCCCGCGCTGAGTTCTATCAGCGGCGCGATGCGCCCGGCGACGCGGACGCGCCCGGCGGTGGGGTGGTAGATGCCGGAGATCACCTTCAGCAGTGCGCTCTTGCCAGCGCCGTTTGCCCCGACGATTCCCACGCGTTCGCCGTGCGAGATCCTCAGGTTCAGGTCGCGGAAGAGCCAGAACTCCCGCGTCTTGGCGTAGTTCCGCGAGAAGATGGCATTGAGCACGGCCTGCTTGATGGCGGGCCGGCTGTCGCCGTAGCGGCGGAACCGCAGCGACACCGCGTCCAGTTCGATCGCGGCGCCGTTAGAGCCTGTAGATGTAGTCGTGCTCATAGGTCTTGTAGACGAAGTAGCCCAGAAGCATGGACGCCGCGGCGCAGCCCGCGGCGACCATCCAGTTCCTGGCCGTCGGCCATTGGCCGTAATAGAACGCCGCCTGCGTGAACGCCATGTAGTGCGTGATGGGGTTGAAGTCCAGCAGGAACGCGAACTTGCCCACCTGCCTGGGCATGTACAATATGGGGCAGCAGAAGTACAGGGCCTGGAGCAGCACCTGGAGAATGTGCTCGCAGTCGCGGAAGTACGTGACCAGCGTCATCGTCGTCAGCGCCAACCCGAACGTGAACAGCCAGTACATCGCCAGGCCAACCGGCAAGAGCACGAGTTGCACGTACAGGCTCGGACGGACAAACTGGAGCAGAATCGCCAGCGCCGACAGCGCGAACGCCATGTTCACGGCGGCCACCAGCGATTCGGCGAGGGGGAATACCACCTTCGGGACGTTCACCTTGCGGATGAGGTTCTCGGAGGCGATCAGACTCCTGCTTCCGGTGCTGATGACTGCCGCGAAGAACTGCCAGGGCACCAGGCCGGCGAAGAGGTAAGCCGCGTACCCCGTGATTTCCATCCTGAGCACCTGGCTCATGAACACCGCCAGCACGGACAGCATCAGGATGGGGTTGATGAGCGTCCAGAGGAAGCCCAGGGCGCTGCGCTGGTAGCGGACCTTGAGCTGGTTGGCGACGAGAACGCCAAGCACGTGCCGGAAGCGGTACACCAGGCGCAGGTCGCGCGCGATCTCGGCGGCCCAGAATGCCGGCGACAGCCGGCGCCAGCCGACAAGTTCCATGCCTATTGTGGTGCGTTCGAGCATTCGTAAGCCCATTTCGCCGCTGTTACCGACATAGCTGCTCGGCCATCAGTCCTTCGAGGCTCGCGGCGGTTCGCGCCCACGAGTACTGCGCGGCCCGCCGGCGCCCGGCGAGGGCGAACTGACGGCGCCACGACGCGTCCGACAGGGCTCGCGTCATCGCTTTGCCCCAGCTTTCCACGTCGCCGGCGTCGAGCGTCTCGGCGGCGCCGCCGGCAAGTTCCACGAGCGCCAGCGCCCGCGAGCAGATGACAGGCGAGCCGCACGCGAAGGCCTCCAGCACCGGAAGGCCGAAACCCTCGTAGTGCGAAGGCACGAGCACCGCATCGGCGCCCGCCAGGAGCGCCGCCGCCGCCGGATCGCTGACATACGGCGACGCCAGCACTTCGCCAGCCATCGGGTGCCCCATCAGGGCCTTCCAGAACTCAGGCCCTCCCCATCCGCGCCCACCGGCCAGCACCAGTTTCGCTTCGCCTCGCCGCTGGATACTCGCCCACGCGTCCAGCAACGTCAACAGATTCTTGCGCGGCTCAAGCGTACCCAGGCACAGCACGAACCGCTCGGGCAGGACGCCCGCTGTCTTGAGCGACTCGATTCCGGCGCGGTCGGGATACGCCAGCGGACGCCCGGCCAGCGGGATTACCGCGACTCGCTCGGGCGGCACGCCGAGAATGGCGGCCATGCGCCCGGCGGTGAACTGGGAGACGGCGATCCATCGGGTGGTGTTGGCCAGCGTCGCGGGCAGGTCCGATTCCCATTGTGCGACGCGGTTGGCTGGATGCCATTGCGGGTGCTCGATCACCGACAGATCGTGCATCGTCGTGAAGACGGGCTTGCCGCCGACCGGCGCCAGATGATCGGGCTGGAAGCACCCGGCGAAATGCCCGTTCCGCAGCCTCGCGGCGAAGGCGAGGGCGTAAGCCCGTTGCACAGCGCGGGCCGCCCGCCGGGGCAGCCTGTATCTTCGGCGCTCGCGAGCCGGCAGTTCCTTCAGGGGGCACAGGGCGAGCAGTTCCGCGCTGCCGCCCGCGCGCGCCGCCGTCAGCCGGCGAAGCAGGGCCGATGCGGCGCAGAACCCCTCGAGGCGGACCTCGCACCGGGCCGGCCAGTGGTCCAGCACGTTGCGCAGGTAGACAGCCACGCCTCCGCCGCCGCCAAGACAGCGATCATTGACAAGGACCCGCGTGCTCATCCGCCGCGAACAGTAGCATGGAACCCAAGCGGGGTCATCTGTTTTCTCAGTAGGCGTTGGCGTTCACGATCCCGCGGAAGGGCGTCAGCAGGAGGATCCACAGATCCAGCGCCAGACTCCAGTTGCGGATGTAGAACATGTCGTACTGGACGCGTTTCCGCAGCGGGGTCTGGCCCCGCAGACCGTTGACCTGCGCCCAGCCGGTGATGCCGGCCTTGACGTGATGGCGAAGCATGTAGTGGGGGATTTGCGACTTGAACCGCTCGATGAGTTCAGGCCGTTCCGGCCGGGGGCCCACCAGCGACATGTCGCCCAGCAGGACGTTGATCAGCTGGGGCAGTTCGTCGAGGCTGGCGCGCCGCAGGAACCGCCCGAAGCGGGTGACGCGCGGGTCGCCGGGCACGGTCCAGACGAATCCGGGGTCGGCCTCGGCACCGACGACCATGGTGCGGAACTTGAGCATCCTGAAGGTTTGCCCGCCGATGCTGGAGCGAATCTGGCGGTACAGCACCGGCCCGCCGCCGAACTTGATGATCGCGGCGACCAGCACCATCGGCCCGGCCAGGACCGCCAGCGCCAGTGAGGCCAGCGTGAGGTCAAACAGCCGTTTGACCATGCTGTTCCATCCCTGCTGGGGGCTGTGGTTCAGCGAGATGATCGACAGGTCGTCCAACTGCGTGACTTTGTGCCGCAGGAACTGCACGGCCAGCAGGTCCGGCACGACGCACAGGTCCACGTTGGTCTGAGAGAGCCGGCTGACGACTTCCTCGATGCGTTCCTGATTGGGTTTGGACATGGCGACGAAGACGATGTCCACCGGGTGGCGATCGAGGATCTTCTCCATCTGGTCGGTAGGGCCCAGAACCTTGCAGCGGTTGATCTCGCTATGGTTGAGCGCGTCGTCGATGAAGTAGGACACGACGATGCCCGTCCACGGATGCTGGCTCAACGTGTTGTGGAGTTTCTGGCCCAGCCTGCCCGATCCGACGATGGCGGCGGTGCGGGTGTTGCTGCCGCGGACGCGGGCATATCTCAGCGCCAGGCGCATGCCCGCTCGGCCGATCATGGCCAGCGTCAGCCAGGCGCCCAACATCATCAGCAACATCATGCGAGAAAGGGGCGCTTGGCGCGTCAGGCTGCTGGCCAGGTAGGTCAGCACCCAGATGACGAACACGGCCTTGGCGACCTCGCCCAACTCGCGGATGAGGCCCATGGTCCTCTTGGGCGCGTAGAGGTCCATGCGGGCGTAGATCAGCGGGCACAGGATCAGACTCAGAAGAACGAACGGCAGGAACTCCTCCGTTGTCGGCGGGGCGTACCGCGACCAGCCGAGTTCGCTGCCCAGAAAGCGTAACCCATACGCGGCCGCCCAAGCCGCGCCTGCCGCGGCCATGTCCGACAGACCCATCAGGATCAGCATGAGTTGTGCGTATCGTCTAGCCATCGCCGGCACATCCTCTGTCGCGGATCGCGGATTCGACGGCCTGGACAAACTGCCGCTGGAACCTGGCCAGGCAGAAGGTGCGAGCCCATGCCGACAGCGTCTCGGCCTGGAACATGGGCCCCATTCGCTCAAGACGCTCGATTGCCTTTCGCAGGCCCTCGGCGGTCTGCGGCGAGTACAGGACGCCCGTCGCCTCGTGGGGACGCCCGTCGTCGCCATCGCGCACCGTCTCCATCGCCCCCCCGGCGCGATAGGCGATGACCGGGCATCCGCAGGCCATCGCTTCGACCGGCACGATACCAAAATCTTCCTCGCCGGGGAACAGCAGAGCGCGGCAACGCCGGTAATGGTCGCGGATGGATTCGTCGCTCTGGTGGCCCAGGAACCGCACGTTTGCCCCGGCCATCCGCCGCAGGCGTGACGCCATCTGTCCGGTTCCGATGACGATCAATTCGCGGCCGGGCAATGAGCGGAAGGTCTCGACGGCCTGGTCCACCCGCTTGTACGGCGCCATCGCGCCGACGACGAGATAGAACGGTTCGCGAGGGACCGGCGCGGGCGTGAAAAAGTCCACGTCCACCGGCGGATACACCACCTCGGCGTGGCGGCCGTAGGCGTGGCGGACGCGGTCGGCCACGTTCCGGCTGACGGCGACGAACACGTCCACGCCGGCGGAGGAGCGGCGGTCCCACCGGCGAAGCGGACCGCGAAGCAGCGCCAAGGCCATCCCCAACAGGCCCATGGTCCGTTGGTAGGACTCCGATTGCGACCACGCGTAGCGCATGGGAGACATACAGTAGCAGATATGTATGGCGCGGTCCGAGCGGCGGATTCCCTTGGCCACGCAATGGCTGTTGGAGATGATCAGGTCGTACTCCCGCAGGTTCAGACTCTCGATGGCGCGGGGGGCCAGTGGCAGCAGGCAGCGGTAGTAGCGTTCCACCGCGGGCAAACGGTTCAGCCAACTGGTTGCGATCCTGCGGTTCTCGATGGCCGGCGTGCACCGGCCGGGGCAGTGGATGAGCGTGAACAGATCCGCCTGGGGGTAGAGCCGACAGATCGCGTCAAGAACCTTCTCGCCCCCGCGCATCCCCGTCAGCCAGTCGTGCACCAATGCGGTGCGCATACGCTTCCGCCGGCTTGTATCCATGGCTTGGCTCGCCTCGGTCAGGCCGGCATGGGTGCGCCGCCTGAGGAACGTGGCTCTTGTCCCTGTGAGGTCGATACCACAACGTATCGAACGCCACGCATGCAAACACCACGCACACCAGAATGACGACGATCAGATCAGGCCGGACCCGCCGCAACAGCCAGACCCGCGACGCCACGCCCGCGGCCCACAGGACGCCCGCTGTTGCCAGCGGCGAGAGCACCGCTGCCAGGAACATGATGTGGCGATGCGACATGTACCCGGCTGTCTGGTACAGCAAGGCCAGGATCGGCAGCACGACGACCGCCGCCGCCACGAACAGGGCCTTGCCCGCGTTGGTGGGCATCGGCACCGGCAAGCCCAGCGATCGCCCCGGCCCACGGCAGCATACCGCCAACCCCAACAACCACACGAAGAAGAAACCGCCAATGATCGGCTGGAGGGCCGCGAGGAGTTGTTGCAGCAGCCTCAGTGCCGTCGGACGCGTATGGACGTCTTCGTCCTCGGCGGCGACAGGCGTCGTTGGCGCGGTCGGCGCGCTTGGCCGC
>CAYWTX010000314.1:0-1932 GCA_964461295.1 uncultured Planctomycetaceae bacterium
ACAGCAGCGTGCCGCCCTCGTGGAGCGTGCCGCCGGGCGGCAGCGCCAGCGTTACCCGGGCCTTGTTTCCGGCAGGGATGCCAATGCTCCAGCGGATCCCCCGGTTCTCGCGCTGCCAGCGAGACGGGTCGAAGTGATCCGCCCATTCGTCCACTCTACACCAGGGAATCTCGGCTGTCGGGCAAGCCTGGGCGGTTGCCCGCCCAGGCTTACCGGGTGTGCCTGGTTTCTCTGGCAAGCAGCAATTCAGTGAAGCAAAAGGGGTTAGTCGGCGGCCCATTCTCCGCCTGAAGGGCGGAAGGAATACAGCCCAGCGCAACGTCCTGGGACAGGTGTTCGCAGTTCGACCTGGCGGGTGTAGATGGCCACTCGGCGAGCGATCTCTGCCGGATCTGCTGGGCTACGATGTCTCGTGTCCATGCGAAAGGGCACGTCCATGCGCCACACTCCTGCATTCACCGTCGGCCGGCCAAGGCGTTCCTTCGCGACTGGCCGGCCTGAGCGACGTTCACCTGTTCTGAGCCAGGGCCTCCGTCACTGGGCGCGCATGGGACCGGGCGCCAACGCAGCCAGGATGCCGTTGGATCGACGATCTCATGGGTGGACGACCCTCAAATGCCCCTTGCCAGTTAAGTGCTGACATCGCAGTCCGCCGCCGCCGCTGCGCAGCCCGATACGTTGCCCGACGGCGTCTGGCGGCGCAGGTGGAGCACACTCGCCGTCGAAGGGATAGGCCGGCGCCACAGTCGGGACAGGTTCTTCACCCCCCTTGGCGCGTGGAGCCTACTGCCCGTAGAACCTGTCCAGCACGGCGTGCCACTCCGCGGGGGTCTTGACGTCCACGAACGCCATCCGCACCTCCTTGGGGTGCGGGTGCAGGCGGGCGTACTTGATGCCGAACTTCCGCATGTGCTTCACGCCCCTCAGGGGGCCGTACAGCTTGCACGACCCCTCCAGGTGCCGCAGCATCGTCTCGCGCTGCTCCGCCAGGGCCGGCCGATACGGCTCGCGGCCGGCCGCGATGTCGGCCGCCTGCCGGAAGAACCACGGGTTGCCCAGCCCGCCGCGCGCCACGGCCGTCGCGTCCACGCCCGTCTGCCGCAACATGGCGATGGCGTCGGCCGGGCGAAGCACGTCGCCTGAGCCGATGATCGTGCGGTCGGCGAACCGGCGCTTCACCTCGGCGAGGAAGCCCCAGTCGGCCTTGCCCGTGTACTTGTGCTCGACGCTGCGGGCATGCACCGTAATGGCCGCGACGCCGGCCTCGAACGCGGCTTCGGCGATCTGCCAGAACGCGTCGTCGTGGTCCGCCTCGCGGAACTTCTGGCGGAGTTTGACCGTCACGGGCCGATCCGTCACTTCCGCCGTCACGGCGCGAATCACCTCGACCGTCAGCGCCGGCTGGCTCATCATGTACCCGCCGCGGCGGCGGCCGAGGGCCTTGCGAACCGGGCAGGCGAAGTTGAGGTCGATCACGTCGAAACCCATGCCGCACAGGTTGCGGGCCGACTCGGCCATCACTTCCGGCTCGCAGCCGACGATCTGCCCGGCCACGGGGTGGTCGTCATCGTCGATGGTGGTCATCCTCCGCTGGGCCGTGCCGGCCACGGTGATCATGCGGTCGAGCATCATCTCCGTGGTGCAGTAGCCCGCCCCGTGGGCGCGGCAGAGCAGCCGGTACGGGAGGTCGGAGTATCCCGCCAGCGGGGCCAGCACCACCGGGAAGCCAATCTCCAGCGGCCCGATGCGGAATGGACGAAACTCGAAGGTCATAGGTCAAAGGATACCGGGAAAACGAACCGCAAAGGGCGCAAAGAACGCAAAGTAAGACACGGAGTTTCTTCTTCCCAAAGGACGCAGTTGCCGTGCCTCTCCGTTCTTTGCGCTCTTTGCGTTCTTTGCGGTTCAACCGCCTCTCGTGCGGCCTGCAAT
>CAYWTX010000315.1:0-5384 GCA_964461295.1 uncultured Planctomycetaceae bacterium
ACGCAAGACTCGCTTCCGGCTGCCGGCTACGCTTGGCCGGGCGGGTTGGGTTCCCGCTGGGTCCCATTGCAAGGTTTACGTGCTCTTCTACATTGCACTCCTCCTCGCCCAGGCTTTGCCTGGCGCACTAGCAACGTTACAGGGATCTTCAGCCTGAAGGGCTGACAGATTACAGCCCTTCAGGCTGAGAGCGGACACCGGCTCACCGGGCAAGCGGGCAAAGCGGTACTGCTCTTTGTTTGCCGTGTCTTGAGCGGTACCCGAATCCCCAGAATCTCTGTAACGTTGCCGCAGTGTTGGCGAAGCCGACAATGTGTTCGGACCTGCAATGAAAACGGTAGCCCACATACCGCTGGCAGACGTTGAGCGCAAGGCCACCGGGGAGGCCGCGCGGCGGCTCAAGGCTGAACTGCCGGTCTCGCGCGTGGCGCTCTTCGGCTCCAAGGCACGCGGCACGGGCGACGAAGGCTCCGACATCGACCTGCCCATCCTGACCTCGTGCGAGGTGACGGGGCCGATCCGGGGCGCCGCGTAGACATCCTGCACCAGATCGGTTTCCCCGCCGACTCGCTCCTGTCCTGCCTGGTGGAATGGGAAAAGGATTGCGGCGAGGGCCTGATCCACTACTTACTGATCCACGACCTCCGGGTTGGACTAAACCGCTGGCGCGGTAGAGCTTCGCACGCATAGCGGTCTTGGAGGATCATTGGGCCAAGGCAGCCGCATCGGCCTATTGTCCTTCTCATCGACTCCCGTGTGGGGGTCATAGGCACTTTCGAGAGTCGGAGTAGGGATGCCCCTTGACGGGGCACCCCCTCCACGGATCCGGACGGGCGGGATACCCGGCCTGCGCGTACCCCTGTCAACGCTTCGACGACGCCCTTACGAGCGTCTCCGCATGACTCGGGGCCGTTGTGGCCCGCTACGCCTTCAACGTATGACTCTTTCATTCACTACACCTCGCCGGTTTAGCCCGGCGCACAGGAGAAGACCCATGACGGAACTGCGAACTCGAATGATCCAGGACATGGAGTTGCGAAGCCTGAAGGAGAACGCGCAGAAGGCGTACGTGGACGCCGTGAAGGACCTGGCACGTCACTACAATCGGTCCCCGGACCTGCTGAGCGAGGAGGAACTTCGCCGGTACTTCGTCAACCTGACCAAGGTCCGGCGGTGCTCCAAGAGCACCTTGCGTGTCCGTCTGTTCGGCATCAACCACCCAAACCAGCTGCCCATGGCAGGTGTGGTCGCACCTTCAGTCCTTTCCTCGATGCTGCTCGAGCAACGGCGGCAGATCGACGCCCTCGTCGATGAATCCCTGCCACGCCGCCAGCAGGTCGTGGACGAGGTAGCGGTTGGGCATGCCGTGCTTGCGGCCGCCGGCCAGTGGCGGGAGCGTCACGGTCTTGTGGCGTGCGGCCGCCAGCAGCGCCCGCTTGCGGCACAGGCGGGTCTCGGCCGTCAAGCGGACGCGTGCGTTGATGCTGTTGGCAGCCCAGCCGCGGGCAGCTACGATGGCGAAGTGGGCCAGCGAGATAGCGTGCAAGACGGCTGACCTGACGTTCCTGGCCCATCCGGAAGGTAGCGGGATGTCTGGCAACTGATGGTCGGGCAACGGTAGGCCTCCTGAGCGCCGTTACTGTCGCTGACGACATAGCTTACCACGCGGCTCTATGGCGTCAAGCCTCCCAATCCTGTTCGTGAGTTGTGCGGGCCGAAAGTCCACGACCTCCGGGTTATGAGCACGCGCAGGTCGTAGGTTAGAAGCGCCTGCTTCGCACCCGTCGTCAGGTTGTCGTCGGCCACGTAACCCATTGGCGCACAGGGGGCAACAAACCGGACGTAAAGCCAAGGGGATTCGGGCGAAGGGGCGAAAATGCCGTTGCGTTCATTTCACTGATGTCATGCCATTGCATTCAAAGCGCGTAATTACGCGCGAGGGCCGCGCCGGCGGGCGAACGTAAGTCCTGCAAGAGAGTATTTACTCTCGGCCCGTTTGGCGGAGCACCCATGCCGCGCGGGTACGCGAAGGCGAACGCGCCGACCAGCTTGCCGGCCGAGAGGACGGCATCGTTCCGTGGGGCGTCGCAGACGGTAATGTGCTGGGCCAGGTACATGCTGCGGATGGCGTTCAGCAGGACCACGATGATCGTGATCGCCGTCCCGGTCAGGTACTCCCTGTGGACGTACTGGACCATCTCCTTCTCGCAGGGATCGGCATGGATGCCGACGATCTCGACTTTGCGGGTAGCCAGCTCGATGACGAAGAAGACCAGGTAGCGGGTCAGGCCCTTCAGGCCCCAAGCTTCCACGGAAAAGAAGTCGCAAGCGCAGATGCTCTCCCAGTGGCTCTTGATGAAGGTGTTCCAGGTGGACTTGTACGGCTTGTCGGGATCCGGCAGCAAGCCGTGGGCGAGCATCACTCGCCGGACGGTCTGCCAGGAAACGTCGTACTTCAGCTTCTTCAGCTCCCCGTGGATGTGGCCGTACCCCCACGAGGGATTGGCCGCGGCCATTTCGAGGACGAGCTTCCGGATTGGGTTGGCCTTCTTGGGCGCCGGTCCGCGCTTGCCGCTGCCGTCGTACTTGCGGGCGATCATCCACTTGTGCCAGCGGAGCAGCGTGTCGGGCGAGAACAGCGTGCCGAACTGGCGCAGCAGGTCCCTGCCCAGCTTCACCGCGGCTGTTGCCAGCCGGCACTTCTGGGACTCGTTGAGGATGAGCCTCTTGCCGCCCAGCTTCTCGCGGAGGACCTGGTTCTCGGTCCTCAGATACTGGATCACGTCTTGTTGCTGACGATTCATCCAGCCGGCAATGGCCACGATCAGGAGCTTCCACGGGGTGAAGGTCATAGTGCGGGCGATGGTACGCGCCGACTTCGGGACGGGCAAGAGAGGGCGAGAGGCGCGATGGGACGGGTGGCCTGAATACTGCCATGACCGGTCCGCCCCTGGGGGCAACCAAGACATCCTTGCATCCTGGGCCGAGCCCCCATACGATCAACCATCGGCAGCGGGTGCCGGTCGTGCGGGCACGGCGAACGTGACGCTGAGCAGGCTGGCCAAGGCGGGTAAGCTCAAGCGTGAGAAGCTTGCCGAGGGCAAGGGAAGCAGGTATAGCGTGGCCCAGTGATTCCGCGTGCATCCGCCGAGCCTGGCTTTGCGGCGGCGCGGAACGAAGGAGGATGTAAGTGCGGCATGGCCGCGATGGTAGCCGATGGCGGACTCGATGATCGTGGCCCAGCCGGAAGGCAGCGGAGTATGGGCAAGAGACTGGTCGGGCACTGGTAGGCCTCCGGGAATTCGCTATCGTTGACGAGCCACGAGGTTACCACTGCAGGGCGGACGTTCAGATGTGCCGTTTGTTCGGGCTTTGGAAGGGCCGGGAAGTCGGTGGACCACTACAGAGGGATGTATCTTTCGCGGCTGAATACCCGGCCTGCGCGTACCCCTGTCAACGCTTCGACGACGCCCTTGCGGGCGTCTCCGCATGACTCGGGGCCGTTGTGGGCCGCTAACCCTTTAGCGTATGACTCTTTCATTCACTACACCTCGCCGGTTCAGCCCGGCGCACAGGAGGCAGACCATGTCACAGAGGATTATTCGGAACTACGTCAACGGCACGTGGAGCGATCCCGAACGAGGTGGACTCCTGCCGGTCGAGAATCCGAGCACCGGCAAGATTCTTGCCCAGGTCCCGCTTTCGACGGTCGCGGAGGCGGACCGCGCCGTCCGGGCGGCGCAGTCGGCATTTCCCGGCTGGCGCGATACGCCGGTGACGCAGCGGACCACGCACCTGTACGAACTGCTGCACGTTCTCAGGCAGAACGAGGAACGGATCGCGCGGATCCTCACGGAGGAAATGGGGAAATCCCTTCCGGACTCACGCGCGGAAATGAAGCGCGTGTTCCAGAATATCGAAGTCGCCTGCGGCGCTTCCATGCTGCAGCAGGGCGACAAGCTGATGGACTGCGCCGCGGGCATAGACGGCGAGGTGCTGCGGGTGCCGCGCGGCGTGTTCGTGGCGGTTACGCCGTTCAACTTCCCGGCCATGGCGCCGTTCTGGTTTATTCCGTATGCGATCGCCACGGGCAACACGTTCGTCCTGAAGCCGTCCGAACTCGTTCCGCTGACCGCGGAACTCATCACTGGTTTCATCGAGAAGATCGGGTTGCCGCCGGGCGTCTTCAACCTGGTCAACGGGGACAAGGTCGTATCGGCGGCGCTGGTCGAACATCCCGGCACGGCGGGCGTGTCGTTCGTGGGCAGGTCGTCCACGTGCGAGATCGTGGCGCGCCGGTGCGCGTCTCTGAACAAACGGTTCCAGGCGATGGGCGGGGCGAAGAACCACCTTGTCGTGATGCCCGACTACGCGCACCTGGACAACCTGATCCGGAACATGACCACGTCATGCTACGGATGCGCCGGGCAGAGATGCATGGCGTCTTCCGTCGTCGTCGCCGTGGGTGACGACATGTACCGCAAGGTCGTGACACGGTTCGTCGAGGATTCGAGGAAGTTCATCGTCGCGGACCCTCTGGCTCCGAACATGGCCGATGAGGCGATGCTCATGGGGCCCGTGATCAGCGCCCAGGCGAAGCGGTTCATTCACGATATGATCGAGACCGGCGTTCGGGAAGGAGCCACGCTGGCCCTGGACGGGCGCGGGGTTACGATACCGGGATGCGAGAACGGACACTTCGTCGGTCCCACGGTCTTCACCGACGTCACGCCCGCCATGACGATCTACAAGACGGAGTTGTTCGCTCCGGTGGTGTGCATCATGAAGGTCGAGGACCTGGACGGGGCGTTGCGACTCATCCGGGACCACCGGTACGGAAATGCGGCATCCATCTACACGCAAAACGGCTATTTTGCCAGGAAGTTCAAACTGGAGGCCATGTGCGGGATGATCGGGATCAACGTGGGAATCCCGGCCCCGGTTCCTTTCATGCCGTTCGGAGGAGTGAAGGATTCGATGCTTTGCGAGACGAAAATGCAGGGCACGTCGGCGATCGAATTCTATACGGAACGTAAGGTCATCGTGGAGCGATACTGGAAGGAGAGATAGGACTGGTCGGGCGGGTCGAGTTGGAGCGACATCCGGCAGGAAGGAGGACGGCAGTGGCTTTCAGGAAATTTGCCATGGGTACGGCCGTGTTCATGGGCGAGGGCTCTTGCGGAATCCTGGAGGCCCAGGCGGCGCTTCTGGGCGGGTCCAACGCCCTGCTGGTCACCGACAAGGGGCTTGTGAAGGCCGGCGTGGTCGCCCGGGTGCTCTCAGGCATCGCCCCCGGCAAACTGAAGGTTGTCGTGTTCGACGAAGTGACGCCCGATCCGTCCGTCAAGACGGTGGATGAGGGCGGCGCCATCGCCCGGCAGAAG
>CAYWTX010000316.1:0-5834 GCA_964461295.1 uncultured Planctomycetaceae bacterium
GCTCAAGCCCGTGCATCGCCTTCGGGTCGGCCTTGCTGTGCTCGATTTCCTTCTCCACGATGAGCCAGGGCGCCCCCCGTCGCACGTGGTTCATGACGCCCATAAGCACGCGCCGGCCGTAGCCTCGGTTCTGCACGACCACCGCCACCGGGATGAACCGCCGTTGACCCATGTCGCCGCATGTTACCACGCCACGGCCGCCAGAGGCAACCCATCTGTCGCACACAGACAACCTTTTGTCGCATGATGACAACTGAGAGGTAGTTTGGTATCGTGGCGGAAGTGATCCGCAAGCGCAAAGGACTCGCACTTGCTCTGTAGAAAACCACCCTATGCAGTCGGTCTGAGCAGCAGGATCGGCGCATCGGGTTTTGATCTCTATGGGCCTCGTGCTGAGCGTGTCGGCGGCGGAGATGCCGGCCCCTCCGCCGGCCGGCCGACCGACATCGCCGATGCTTCTTGCCTGCGTCCGTAGATCGGCCGCTGATGCGCCGGCGTCGACTTTGCCGGCCCACGCCGCAGCCGGGCAGAAGCAGCCCATCTGCCGCAAGTGAACAATCTTTTGTCGCGAAAGGACAATGGCGCGAGGGTTCCACTTATTGTGTACAGGTGAGTTTGTGTCCGGGTGAACTGACCTCGGGCATGCCAACCTGCCGAGGAAGCGGATATCGCGGATGGCGACCGTATTACTGGAAGGCGAGCGACCAGACATGGAGAACATCAGGATGATTCTGGCGGCTGCGATGATGGCCTTGACGCTGATGGTTCTTGCCTGCGTCCGAAGCTCGGCCGCCGATGCGCCGGCGTCGACGTCGCCGGCCCGCGCCGTGGACCACAGGGACTTTCAACCCGTGCCCGGATTCGTGCCACCGAAACCCGGCGAACATCCGCGCCTTCTCTTCCGAGCAGGCGATGTGCCGACATTGCGTGCCCGCGCGGCGACGCCCGAAGGCAAGCTTCTCGTCGCCAGGCTCAAGGCACAACTCGGCGGCGGCGAGGCCATGCCGACCTCGTTCAATCCGTCGCAGGATGGCGGCAGGGACGGTCCCAACCTGTACAAACAGTCCGCGCCGCTCGGCGCGTTCACGCTGTGGCACGCCGCCGGCTTCGCCTTCCTCTACCAGATCAGCGGTGAGCGCCGCTATGCGGACCTCGCCCGCCAGTGCGCCGAGCGTATGCTCGACGGAACGCTTGACCTCGACAGCCGCTATTCCTACACCGAGTCCTACAACGCCATGCGCTCGGGAGCGGCCTTGCAGGCCATGGCCATGGCCTATGACATGGCCTACGACGGTTGGGACGCGAAATTCCGATCGCGGATCATTGCGTCGATCCACGATTTCCCGACCAATCCCAAGAGCACGCCTACGGCCCGCATCGACGCACTCGCCGAGGGCAAGCATCATGGTCCGGGGAGCAATCACTGGGGCATCCAGATCGCAGGCCCGGCCTTCGCCGTCCTGGCCATCACCGGCGACCCCGGCGTGGACCAGAAGCGAGTGGACAAGTGGCTCCAACTGAGCGAACGCAACTTCGTCCAGCAGTTCAGTGGGGGCGGCTTCGGCGACCACGGCTTCTATCCGGAGGGCGATGGCTGCGGCGTCATACCGGCCGACCAGGGGTTGACGGGGGCGATGCGCGCCTGGCGGGTCGCCGGCGGGAAGGACTTCGTCACGCCCAATACCGCCGTGCAGTGGATGACCATGCGATGGACGATGGCCGGCACGCTCCAGGCTGGCGGCGGAAAACCGGGGTTCCACATCCGGGGCGTGTATCCGAATAACGTTTGGCGCCGTCGAGAGCTCAGCGGGTCGGGGCATTTTGCCCAAGGTTTCGGCGCCATCCTGCCGGAGCACCGCGCCACGCTGCTGTGGTTCTACAATCGCACCTTCAAGGCTGGGGACGACGATGCCGGTACGCCCTTCGATACGGTAAGCCCCTACCCCTACCATACCATCTACGCATTTCTGAATTGGCCCTTTGGCGAGAAGGAAAGAAACCCCGGCGAGGTCCTGCCCCGCGCCGTGGAAGACAAGCGATGGGGTTGGTACGCCTTCCGCGACCGCTGGAAAGACCATGAGGACATCGTCGTGACCATGCTCGTCCGCCGTGCCCAGGGGAAGAACAAGTACTTCAGCGCGCCGTCATCCGTCATGACCGCGGGCGGGACGACTGCTGAATTGCCGTGGAACGTGCATGGCGATCCGGCTGCCTTCGTGGCCGGCGCTGCCGATGGCGCGGTGAAGACTTCCACCGGATCGTTCGGCGCGGACTTCAGCGGCGCCAGCGGCGCGCGCTCGCTGCTGGTGTTCATTGGCGGACAGGCTGGCAAAGGCAAGAGCGACAGGCTGATCACGGTCGCCGCGGGTGGCAACACCTACCGCGCCATGGTGATCGGCGGGGAGGCGACGCCCAAGGCCGACGGAGACAAGCTTGTCGTTGGCGGCCAGGTCGTGTCGGTGAAGGACGGAATGATCCGCTTCGCCAGGTAATCGAACCCGTATCACAGAAGGAACGCTGAAGATGCAGGGACGAAACACGCGGAAGACGGCTGCCTGGTTGACGGCGGCGATGCTGACGGGCGGCGCGGCCGTCGCGGCTGAACCGTCGCGAACAGGCACACTGCTGCTGACGCTGGAGTCAGGCCTGTCGCCACGGACGCCAGAGGAATACGAGTCACGCGACATTGAGGTGGAGTTGACGCTCCGCGACGGCAAGTTCGAGAAGAAGGTGTGGGGCTATGCCGTGTCGTTCAACCGTGCCGACCACGAGGGCGAGGTCGTCGCCGCCGACGGTGACAAGCTCACCGTCAAGCTCAGTATCAACAAGGACAAGTGGTTCCCCCTCGAACCCGGATCGGCTGAGTACCAGATGACGATCCAGCGCGAGGGCGACGCCTACAACGGCATCTACATTGGCGCGATCCAGTACACGGGCAAAGACGGCCAGGTCAAGCATGGCCTCAAGGGCAAAGTCACAGGCAAGCTCTACCCGCTTTGGACAGAACCGCCGGCGGGATTCAGGAAACTGGAACCTAAGGAACATCCGCGCCTGATCTTCCGCAGGAGTGACCTGCCGATGATCAAGAAACGCCTGGAGACGCCTGAGGGCAAGGCCATCCTGGCTCGGATGCTGGAGGCGCTGCCCAAGCAGCATGCCAAACACAACAAGACCCAGCCGTATTTCGCGGCCGGCTACGCGATGGCCTACCAGATCACGGGCAACAAGGCCCATGCCGAGAAGGCGAAGGAGATCCTCTCGGGCATGATGGACATCGGCGGCAGCCAGGACATCCATTGGGCGCCGATCGCCCAGTCGATGGCAGTCACGCTCGACCTGTGCTACGACACATGGAACGCCGAGTTTCGCCAACAGGTGATCGACAACCTGGCAAAGCGCACGGTCAACCTGTCCAAAGGCGAGGGGATCGGCACCTTCGCCCCCAACCCGTGGCACAACCACAACGGCGTGCGAGCCCCCAGCACCGGCGTGGCGGCCATCTGCCTGCTGGGCGAGATGACCAGCGACGGCAAAGAGGCACTTCCAGACGCTGAACGCATGATCCATCTCATCGCCCGCGATACGCGGCGGTACTTCCAGTACAACGGCATAGCCAACACCGGCTGGTGCCTCGAAGGCGGGGGCTACAAGCGTATGACGTGGAACAGCGGTCCCGGCCACATGATACACGCATATCGAACCGCTCTGGGTGGCGACCTGCTGGCCGGCTGGTGGGGGCACTGGTCGGTCTTGGCCGAGTGGATGGAGCAGCCGCCGGCGGAGAAGGTTGTTGCCGCCGAGGCACCGGGGAGCGATCAGGACTCGGGGTTGTTCCCGCTGGGTCTAGTGACGGTGCCCGAATCGATGAAAGCCGGCGCCCGCTGGCTGTTCGACCGAGCTTACGGGCTGGAGGGCAACAAGACCTTCGGCATTCTCTGTGCGTACCATGCCGGCTACTTGCTGATGAACTATCCCTTCGACAAGCCGCCCCAGCCGCCAGCGACCAGCCTGCCGTGGATCGCTCCCGATCCGACGGGCGGGCACTGGGTCTTCCGCAAGCCCTGGCAAGGCGCGGCTGACTCGCTCCTCGTGCTCAACCTTCGTAGCGATGTGCAGGGCGGCTGCCACTATGAAGCGTCCGGCCGGACGTGGGATATGCAGCTCTTTGCCCTTGGCCGGCAGTGGGTGGGCGACAAGGTACTCAGCGACCGGGCCACGAGCGCCGGTTCAGCGTTGCCGACAGTCGGCAACTTGGCCGTGCTGAGTGGGCAGCGTCTCGCCGGGGCCGGCGGCTACGCGGTGCCCACTGTCGGCGACCCCGGCGGGCACAACTGGTTGCTGGGGCCCAAGACAAAGGCATGGATCGCCGACGCAGACGGCAAGGCCAGCCTGTCGCTGGACATGACCCCGGTCTTCATGGAGCAGTTGCCAAAGGGTGGCACGGTTCGTGCCGGCCTGAAGACGGCGAAGTTTGACCGGTTCGGCCCGTTCATTGATCGCGGCATCGAGGCCAGCCGCTACGTGGCGGTCGATCTTTCGGGCGCCTGTGGCGCGCCGGTGCTGCTGGCGGTAATTGACCAGACCAGGGGCGCCAAGGGTCTGACATGGAACATGAAACTGGCCAAGGAAGCCGGGGCCGCGAAGGTGGAAGGCAACACGGTAACTGTCGGCGACCCCGCCGGGGCCAACCTCAAGTGCACGTTCATCGCGCCCAAGGCGCTGACCCTCACTGGCGAGATCAAGGCCACCGGCGCGGACGAGTACTTCGTGGTCATTACGGTCCAGAATGGACAGGCTCCGGCCGTCAAGGTCGAGGGCGAAGGCTTGTCGGCCAAGGTTACCATCGGCGGCAAGCCAGTCAGCTTCGATGGCGCGAAGATCGTGCTGGAGAAGTGAGAGGGCTGACGACGAGATGGGCTAGATCGCTCAGGCCGGCGCATAGCGAGCAGTTGCCGACTCGGGCGGCCGTGCCGCGAGTTGTCGACGGGACCGTACGCGGAACGACGAAGTCCCTTTTCTTGAGGAGTGCTCACGATGAAGACGGTCTTGGTGCTTCTTGCAGGACTGACGGCCATGGCGATTGCAGGCTTCGCAACAGCGGCCTCGCCTGACCCGTTGGATAAACTCGTTGGCCAGCCGGCCGACATTTCCGGCAGCGCCTACCAGTATCGCTCCGACCGCGTGGCGGATGCCAATCCGCCGGAGAGTTGGGTCGGGCTGATGCAGTACGCCGCTCTGCCGTTCGACAAGAAGATGGACGCCAACGCCGCGGCCTTCAGGAAGGTCCTTTGCAGCCTGCTGTGGGAGGAGGTGCGGCAGGTGCGGAAGGTGGAACTGGTTTGGCCGGCTGGCGTGAAGAGCCGCCCCGCGCCGGAAGACTTGACGCTGGCCGTCTGCGACGGCAATGACGGGAAGGCGCACCACTGGTGGATTCCGCGGACGATCAAGGAAGTCGAGAAACCGGTCGTGTCGGCCGATGGATGCACGTACACGTATGACGTGCCTTGCGACACCTGGAACATCGTGGTGGCGGTGAAGGGCGAGAAGCCTGCCGCCGCGTTCGCCGCCCCTGCCGTCCGCGCGCTGGGGCCCGAAGTCTGGCAGCGGATGGAAGTCGAGATCGAATGGGGCTTCGACGACGCGACCGCGGCCCTGCCGTATGACGGTCGCGTGGAAACCTACGACGCGGTTGTCGGCAACGTGCAGGCCCTGGCCGGCGATTCCGGCACGGCTGTTACCGGGGCCACGGCATGGACGTCGGCCCGCAAGGGCGCCGGCAGGCGCGGCGTTCGCATGAGCCTGTTCTACATCGGCAACAAAGGGAAATCGCCCTT
>CAYWTX010000317.1:0-10558 GCA_964461295.1 uncultured Planctomycetaceae bacterium
GCCCCCGCCGCCGACCGTGTAGTTGACGTCTGTCGTGCCGGCCGCGGCCGGCGCGACCTTGACGTTGCCCGTCCCGGTGAGCAACGCCGTCTTCCCGGCCCCGCCGATCAGGCCGCTGAACTGGACCGTGCCGCTGGCCCCGCCCCCGGCCGCCAGGTCCACACCCCGGTTCAGCGTGATGGCCCCGCCGAAGTACGCCGTGCCCGACGCGTTGGCGCCGCCCAGCGTTACGGCGGCACCGTAGTTGTTCACCGTAACCGCCCGACCCACCGTGTAGGCGTCGTTGACCAGCAGCGACAGGTTGTCGCCGCCCTGTGTGCCCGCATCGGCGACCACAATGGCCGACGTCGCGCTGCCGAACGCCCCCGCCGAGCCGTTGGGAGCGTTCGCCCCGGCCACCAACGTCCCGGCCCGCACCGTGGTCGGGCCCGTGTACGTGTTGACGCCGCTGAGGGTGACGCTGCCCGCGCTGCCGCCGTGGCTGGCCTTGACAAGCCCCACGCCGCCGGCCAGGCTCGCGCCGATGGACCCGTTCTCGCCCGTGTAACCCGAACTGGCCGTGATCGTCCCCGAGCCGGTGATCGAGCCGTTCCGCATGGTCAGCGAGCCGACCGTCGGGCTGCGCGAGCCGATGTCGAAGGTGGCCGAGCCGCCCTCGCCCACGACGGCCGCGCCGCTCACCGCCAGCGCCCCGCCGGTCATCGTGTAGCTGCTGCCGCCGCCGATTGTCAGGCTGCCGGCGTTGTTCGTCCCGCCCGTCTGCGAGAACGTTCCCGTGCCGGCGTTGCCCACGCGCAGCACCCCAACCGTGAGCGTCTTGCCCGTGCCAAGCGTCCACGAACCGCTTCGCCCGCCCTCGTCGCCCAGGATCAGGTTGGTGACGCTGAAGATCGACCCGCCCAGGCTCAGCGTCCCGCCGTCCAGCACCATCGTGCCCGTGCCGGTCCCGCCGAAGATGTTCGAAGTGACCGTGAGCACGCCGCCCTTGAGGCGATACGTGCCCTGGGCGCCGGGCGAGCCGGTGCCCAGGTACAGGTGATAGCTGCTGAAGCTCCCGCCGTTCTGCGTGGCGACGCCCGCCCCGCCGTCGCCGACGTACGTGTTCTGGCCGACCTGCACCGTGCCGCCCTGCTGGATGCCGTACCCGGCGCCCGTGCCGCTGCCGATGCGAAGGTAATTCACCTGCGAGACGATGCCGTCGTTCGTCTTGGTCACCGTCGCGCCATTCGTGACCTCCAGCGTGCCGTTCTGGAGCCCGCTGACCAGCGACGGGATGCCGCTGAAATCGTACCCCATCGCCAACGTCCCGTTGGACCCGATGTACATCGTGGGCGTTTCCGCCCCCCCGCTGCGGCTGATGCCGCCCTCGGTAAACCACTCGAACCGACCCTCGCCGATGTACGACGAGTCGACGCCGACGTAAATGTGCGAGCCGCTGTTGGGCATGCGGATCTGTCCCCCGGCCAAGCGATACGTGCCCTTCCCAGAATACCCGCTGCTCGCGTCGCCGATGGTCAGGTCGTCGGCATGGCTGGCATCGCCCACGTACAACGTGCCGCCAGTGTGGTTGAAAACCCCCTCGCCGTCCCGGCCGACAATGACTCTGTAGATGTAGATGTTGCCATTTTGGAAGTTGTACGTCCCTTTGCCCGTGCCGCTGTAGCCCAGAATCAGGTCGCCGGTGCTGTTGTAGGGCCGATAAACGTCGCCGCTGACGTGGTTGAACGTGCCCGTGCCGTTGGTGCCCACGTCGATGCCGTAGTCGGTGTACAGGACCCATCCATTGCTCAACTCGACCGTGCCGCTGCTGCCATTGTCATGGCCGGCATACACCTTGTTGGCGTAGGCGTAGTACGATTTGACCTGGGCCGTCCCGCCATTGTCGATGTACACGTTGTCGTGGTCGTCCGGCACGCCAGCAGGGCTCCAGTTCCCGCTGACATTCCAGTCCGCCGTGCCCGCGGCCCAGTCCTTCGCGCCGGCCGGGAGCGCAGGCAGCAGCAAGCCCGCCAGGAGAGACAACCCCAAGACCACGCTGAACCTGACGTTCCGCTCCATGGCCGCACCTCGGGCCTCGCGCCGCACGCGAGACAGTCTCCGGCTCTTGCCGAAGCGCCAAGACACGCAAATGCCTCAGGACGCACTATGCGGGAACTCGGCCGGGCGGCCTGCGGCGAACGAGCGAGATTCGCCAACTCCTCCAAACCAACCGACTGCTCTGCCGCTCCCAGAAGGACCAGAGCAAGAAATATCCTACCAGATCACGGAGATTTGTAAAGCAGAATCGCTCTGCCTCAGCGATTGCGATTCCGCAAGGCGGGTTGTTGAGGGGCGAAGCGGTTGGACCTATGGCGTTCTGGCCGGGGTGGCAGGTTCGGATGGGTTCGCAAGGCTGCGTCGGCGCGGGGATTGGGTGAGGCAGGCGTGTGCCCGGGCGTTCGCGGCGTCCATCTCGGAGGCAGGGCCGACGGCACAGTCAAGCAGGGACGCCGGAGGATCCGCCGGGTAGTCCGGCGAACATCCATCCCTGCCTCTTCCGCACCTTCTCCCAATGCAAACCCGACAGATCGTCCATGAGTCGCCGGGCTGTCTGATAGTTCTCGATCCATTCCCGCACGGTCGCCCGCCAGTCCGCCGGGACGTAAGGCTGCCGAGTCTTGACACTGTAGCAGCACTACAGGGAGTTCAGCCTGAAGTGCGGACACCGGCTCACCGGGCAAGCGGGCAAAGCGATACTGTCCTTCGTTTGCCGTGTTCTGAGCGGCGCCCGAATCGCCAGGATCCCTGTAAAGTTGCTGCAGTGTCGAACAATGAATGCGAGTCTGATCCCCTGTCCCGAACGAGCCGGAACCCCCGGCCAAATCAACGGGTTCCCGCGTGCTCATAGCCCCTCCTGCCGAACCGCTGCCAGGCCGCGAGAATCCCCCCGTCTGTACTGCTGCCTGCTGCCTGCTGCCTCTCTTCAACTCCCCGTCGAGCGGTAGTGGCGCACCCCGAACTTCCACACCTGCAGCGACAGCGCCAGGAACACCACCCCCACCGTCGGGCTCGCGCAGCGCAGCACGTCCTCCCACGCTCCGCTGCCCGGCCGGCCCAGAATCGCCAGCACCGGGTAGTAGTTCACGCACGCCAGCGGCACCACGTACGTGAAGAACTTCCGCACCCATTCGCGGTAGATCGACAGCGGGTACTGCACCGTCTCCACCCCGCCGTACGTCAGGATGTTCGCCAACTCCAGCGTCTCGACCGTCCAGAACGCCACCGTCGCCTGCATCACGACCAGCCCGTAGAACAGGCACGCCGAGCCCAGCACCGCCCACGCCGTCAGCAGCGCCTTCCCCGCCGTCCATTGCACCTCCAGCGCCACCACCGCGTACGCCAGCACCGCGGCGCCCTGCGCCAGCCGCCCCAGCCGCTTCAGCACGAAGTGCTGCGCGCCCACCTGCAACGCCGTGCTTCGCGGCCGCAGCAGCAGCCGGTCGAATTCGCCGCGACGGATCATGCCGTCGAACGAGTCAAACCCGCGGCTGAACATGTCCGCCAGGCCGAACGCAACGTTCACCAGCCCGTAGAACAGCGCCACCTCCGCCAGCGTCCAGTCCCGCAGCCGCCCGAAGCGCGCGAACAGCGCGATGATCCCCAGGAACTCCACGCCCGTGACCAGCAGATTCGCCAGCGTCTGCATGACAAAGCTCAGGCGGTACTGCATCTGCCCGCGAATGGAGATCGTCGAGTACTTCCAGTAGAGTCGCACCGCGCCGGTCATGGTCAACCTCCCTGTACCACAAGGCGCCGCACGCCCCGCGCCAACGCGAACCAGCCGATCGCCACCATCAGCACGGTCCACACCGCCTGGTGAGCCAGCGCCCCCGGCCAGGCTGCCGGACCGATGTCCCCCATGTAGATGCGGAACGGCACGTCCATGATGTCGCGGAACGGCAGCAGCCAGATGAACCCCTGCGCCCAGTCGGGAAACAGCGGCAGCGGCAGCACCATCCCGCTGAACATCCACGCCACCGGCGGCAGCACCTGCGCCAGCCCGTCGCCCGAAATCGTCCACAGCAGCAGAATGCTCAGCAGCGTCACGAACGCGGCCGACAACAGCACCGCCGCCGTCGTCGACACCGCCCACATCGCCCCCGCCGCCGGGCTCGCCGGCCAACTCATCCCGAAGAACGGTATCGCCATCGCCACCATCGGCACGGCCCGCAGCAGCGCCGGGGCCACCATGTCCGCCACCGCCCGCGCGTACCACAACGAGTACAGCCCCACCGGCCGGGCCAACTCGTACGCCACCGTGCCGTCGCGGATCATGGCCGCGATCTCCCCGCTGGCGCGGAACGGCATGAGCCGGATCGTCGCCTGCCCCAGCCACACGTACGTCACCACCTGCGCAAAACTCAGCGGCGCCGCCGTGCCCGGCTTCACCGCCTCGTAAAAGGCCCCCAGGATCATCACGCGAATCCACCCCCAGAACACCTGCGTGCCCAGCCCCGCCAGCGCGGCCGCACGATACTGCAACATCATGCGGAACCGCGCACTGAAGACCGCCCAGTACGCTTTCATGGCTGGCGTCCCAGGAACAGGTCCACCACGCGGGCGAACATCTCGCCCTGGTCCCACCAGGGCATGTGTCCGCACTCGTCCAGCATCACCACGCGGCTGCCGGCGATCCGCTCCTGCAGCATGTACGCCTGCATGATCGGCTCGTAGTCGTTGCTGCCGTAGAGAATCAGCGTCGGCGCCGTCACTGTGCCGGCCGCGTCCAGCGGCGCCTCGCGAGGCAAACCCCTGGCGTCTGGCGCGTGCCGCCGCCAGCCGCCCGAGGCGAGGTAAAGCTCCACGAACCGCTCGGCGTTGTCGCTGTCATGGAAGATCACCGGCGCCCAGTGGCGGATCAGCGCCTCGTCCAGTTCCGGCGGCACCAGTCCCGCCCGGCGCGCCGCGCGGTACGCGTCATTCACCGACTTCCACGTCGAGCGCAGCCCGGGCGCCGTCATCCTCTCGGTGTTCGCGCGGTACACCGCCCGCATCGATTCGGTGAACGGGCCCATGTTGGCCAGGATCAGCTTCCGCACGCCCCGCGGATATCTCGCGGCATACAGCATCGCCAGCGTCGCCCCCCACGAGTGCCCCAGCACGTCCACGGCCGCGCCCAGTTCGGCCCGCAAGGCATCCAGGTCCTCCATGAAACGGTCGATGTGCAGCGTCTGATCGCTGCGTTCCGTCAGCGGCGAACGCTCCGCGCCGCGCTGGTCGTACAGCACGACGTGCCGGCCCTGCGCGGCCAGCATCTCCCCCAGCGCCGTGTACAGCACGCTGTCGTAGCTGCCGTGGACCACCAACACCGTGGGACCGTCACCGATCTCGTTCCACGCCATCGCGTGGTCCGGCCGCTGCAGCCGGTGCTCATGCCAGTGACCGCGGCAGCTCATGACAGCCCCCCGCCGCTGCCGGCGCGCCCGTAGATCCTGGCGACGACCTCCTCGATGGGCGGGTTCTCCACGTACAGATCGCGGACCGCGTGCCGCGCCGTGATCCGCCCGATGAGCTGCGCCGCCGGCGTGCGCCGCGGGTCGAACCGCAAGAACACCCGCCGCCCCTCGCGGCGGATCAGTTCCGCCTCGCCGTCGACCACCTCGCCGTCCTCGTCGGCGAGGTCCACGATCAGCCGCCGCTCGCTGGTCACCGAGGCCCGCAAGTCCTCCAGCGTGCCGTCGGTCAGGATCTTCCCCTCGTGGATCAGGATCACGCGGCGGCACAGCGCCTCGATGTCGTCCAGGTCGTGCGTCGTCAGCAGCACCGTCACCCCGCGCTGGGCGTTCAGCTTCGCGATGAACTCGCGCACGGCCAGCTTGCTCACGGCGTCCAGCCCGATCGTCGGCTCGTCCAGGAACAGCAGCGGCGGACTATGCAGAAGCGCCGCCGCCAGGTCGCACCGCATCCGCTGGCCCAGGCTGAGCTGCCGCACCGGCGTGTCCAGGAACGGCCCCAACTCCAGCAGCGCCGTCAACTCCTCCACGTTGCGGCGGTACGCGTCGGCCGGCACGTTGTAGATGTCCCTGAGCAACTCGAACGACTCGACGGCCGGCAGGTCCCACCACAGTTGCGTCCGCTGTCCGAAAACGACCCCGATCCGCCGCACGTGCTGGATCCGCTGCTTCCACGGCACGCGCCCCATCACCTCGCACCGCCCGCCGTCGGGCACGAGAATGCCGGCCAGCACCTTCACCGTGGTGCTCTTGCCGGCCCCGTTGGGGCCGATGTAGCCGACCAGTTCGCCCGGCTCGATGGCGAACGACACGCCGTCCAAGGCGTGCACCTGGCGATACTCTCGCCGCACCACGCCCTTGATCGCACCCCACATGCCCGCCCTGCGCCGGGCCACATGGAACGTCTTGCTCAGGTTCTCGGCCACGATCTGCGGCAACGCTGCTCTCCTGTGAAGCCAAAATATGCCGCGGCGCTGCGCGGCGGGTATACGTCCAATAGGACTTATTCGCCCTATTCATCCGCGCAGGCCGATGCTAAACTTCTCCTAGATGCCTCGACGCAACCTCATCTGGGCGGTCGCCGTCATCGCGGCCGCGGGCGCTGCGGCAATCCTCACCCGCCAGGCCGATTCGCCGTCGCGTCCCCACGATGCGAATCAATCGGCCGCGCTGGCGCCCGCCGAGCGAGCGTTCCGCATTATCGCCCACAGCTACTACCGCCCCGTTCGCGAGGCGGACGTGCTGTGCGGCACCGTCCGCGGCATGGTCGAGTCGCTCGACGAGTTCTCCTCGTACGTGGCGCCCGGCAGGCTCGGCGCCTTCAACCGCCGCCTGGACGGCCTGGACTTCGGCGCCGGCCTGGTCGTCGCGCAGGACGGCCCCGACGTCCGCATCGTCGGCGCCCTGGCCGGCTCGCCCGCGTCGCGCCTCGATCCGCACGCCGGCTGGCGCGTCCTCCGCGTCGGCGCCGAGGACGCGTATCCGCTCTCGGCCGAACGCGTCGCCGACCTGCTCGACGACGGCGAGGAACCCGTTACGCTGCGGGTGGAATCGCCGGACGGGCGCATCGACGACCTGGTCGTCCCCCGGCAGCGGTACGCGGTGGAAAGCGTGATCGGCCTGTGCCGCACCAGCCAGGGCGCATGGAGTTTCCTCCTGGACGAAGGCGACCGCGTCGGCTACGTGCGGGTGACCGAGTTCGTGCCCTCCACGCCCGAGCAGTTCCAGCGCGCGATACGAGAACTGTCGGGGGCCAGGGGACTCATCCTTGACCTGCGCGACAACCCCGGCGGCGGTTTGGAGTCTGGGTTCGCCGTTGCCGACCTCTTCCTCCATCGCGGCGCCGTCTTCACCAAGATCACCCGCGACGGCCAGGAAGTGCACAAGGCCCACGCCGACGGCACGCTGCCCTATCGGCCGATGGTCGTCCTCGTCAACGGCCAGAGCGCCTCGGCCGCCGAACTGGTGGCCGGGGCCCTCCGCCTCAACGACCGGGCGGTGCTGGTGGGTACACGCACGCGAGGCAAGGGAACGGTCCAGTCGCTCATCAAACTGCCCGACGACCTGGGCCAGATCAACCTCACCACCGCGGAATTCGTCGTCGGCCGCCCGCCGCACAGCATCCGCATCGCCCGCGCGGCCGGTTCGCCCGGCGGCGTGCAGCCGCACGTCGAGGTGCCGCTCAGCGCCGACCAGCAGCGGGCCATCCGGCGGGCCTGGCTTCGCGCTGCCGTGCTGCCTTGCCGCGCGCCTACCGCCGCCGCCACGGCGCCCCTCGCGCCATTGGACGCCCGCGCTTTGCTGCAACTGGACCCCCAACTCGCCGCGGCGGCCGATCTGCTCGCCGAACCCACGAAGCTGGAAAGAATCCTCGCCGATGCCGCGGCCGCCCGCTCCAGGACCGCCACGGCCCCGGTCGACGCCAACACGGTTGCTCCCGACGATGACTGAACCCGCCCTGATCCTCGGAATCGAATCCAGTTGCGACGAGACGGCCTGCGCCGTCGTCGCCGACGGACGCGACGTCCTCAGCAGCGTCGTCGCCAGCCAGATCGACCTGCACGCCCGCTTCGGGGGCGTCGTGCCCGAACTCGCCAGCCGCGCGCACATCGAGGCCGTCAACACGGTGATCGACCAGGCCATCGCCGCCGCGGGCCGGTGCCCCGAGGAACTCGCCGCCGTCGCCGTCACGCACGAGCCTGGGCTGATCGGCTCGCTGCTGGTGGGCCTGATGGCCGCCAAGACGCTCGCCTGGTCGTGGAACCTTCCGCTCATCGCGGTCAACCACGTCTACGCGCACGCCTACGCCGCAGCCCTGAACGCCGAGCCCATCGAGTACCCCGCCGTCGCGCTCGTCTGCTCCGGCGGCCACACCGCGCTGTACCGTTGCTCACGCCCCACGCGGATGGAGCTGCTGGGCAGCACCATCGACGACGCCGCCGGCGAGGCGTTCGACAAGGTGGCCAGCGTCCTGCGCCTGGGCTACCCGGGCGGACCCGCCATCGACCGCGCCGCCAAGAAGGGCAACCCCGAGGCGCTGCACTTCCCTCGCACGCTGCTGGGAAACTCGCTGGATTTCTCCTTCTCCGGGCTCAAGACCGCGGTCCTCTACCACGTCAACGGGGTCCCGGGTTCCAGGCGTCCGTCGAACCCGCTCGCCTCTCCCGGTCCCCGCCGCAAGCGCTCGCGCCCCGCGTTCGAGCGAGCCGGGGCCCAGGAGCACGCGGGCATGGGCATCGATCTCTTCTCCGAGCAGGAGATCGCCGACCTCGCCGCGTCCTTCCAGGCCGCCGTCGCCGACGTCCTCCGCATCAAGCTCCGCCGCGCCGCCACGCTCGTCAGGCCGCGCACGCTCATCCTCGGCGGCGGCGTGGCCGCCAACTCGGCCCTCCGCGCCGCGGCCGGCGAACTCGCCGCCAGACTCGGTTGCGCCCTTCGCATGCCCGAGCTTCGTTTCTGCCTCGACAACGCCGCCATGATCGCCGGCTTGGGATACCATCTCCTGCGCGAAGGCTGCCTCGCGAACCTCGAACTCGAGGCACACGCGACGGTAAGGAGATGATGTCCACAGATTCCACAGATCAAGAGACGGACCTGGCTTCTCCCATCTGTGTAATCTGTGTAATCTGTGGACCCTCTCTCGAAATGAAAAGTAATGCCCCTGAACGATCACGACGGTCTCCATGCTGACCGGACCCATCGGTGTGGCGGTCTTTTGTCTTCCTCCCTTCCGCGTGATCCGTGTACTCTGTGGACCATGAACGCCGAATCGCTAACCAGACTTCTCGACCAGTACAGGAACGGCGACATCTCCGTCGACGATGCCCTCTCGCGCCTTCGCCGCCTGCCCTTCGAGTCGCTCGGCGGGTTCGCCACGCTCGACCATCACCGCTCCATCCGCTGCGGGTTCCCCGAGGTGATCTTCTGCCTGGGCAAGACCCCCGAGCAGGTGCGAAGCATCTTCGCCCGACTCGCCGAGCACGGCAGCACCGTGCTCGCCACCCGCGCCAGCCAGGACGCCTACGACGCCGTCGCGGCCGACTTCCCAAAGGCCGTCTACTGCCCCGTCGCGCGGGCCATCACGTGGCGGGCCAGGCCCGCCCCGCCGCCGCGCGGGCACGTCGCCATCGTCGCGGCCGGGACCAGCGACTTCCCCGTCGCCGAGGAGGCCCGCATCACCGCCGAGGTCATGGACCAACGCGTCACCACGCACTACGACGTGGGCGTGGCTGGGCTGCACCGCCTGCTCGCCCACACCGAGGAGATCCAGGCCGCCGCGGCCATCGTCGTGGTCGCCGGAATGGAAGGGGCCCTGGCCAGCGTGGTGGGCGGGCTGGTGTCCTGCCCGGTGATCGGCGTGCCCACGTCGATCGGCTACGGCGCCAGCTTCGGCGGCCTGGCCGCTCTGCTGGCAATGCTCAACAGCTGCGCATCGGGCGTCAGCGTGGTAAACATCGACAACGGCTTCGCCGGCGGCTACATCGCGGCGACCATCAGCCGGCAGTCGAACGGGAGAAACCCCTCATCGCGGAGCGCGCGGAGACCGCGGAGAAAGAAGACACAGGGGAAGCAGCAATGATGAACGGGATGAACACAGGTGAATCGCTCCTGTTGAGGAAGCCCATCCTATCCGCGTCCATCCCGACGGGACCGCCGGGCTGTGTCTGTCATTGCCCTGTCTCCTCTCGGCGGCCTCCGCGTCTTCCACGTTGAGACATATGCGCCCCATGCAGAATGACATCGACATCATCGATGCCCTCCCCCGCCTGCCGGCCCGGGCGCGGGATTCGCATAAGGGCCTCTACGGCCACGTCCTGGTGGCCGGCGGATCGCGCGGGATGCTCGGCGCCGTGGCCCTGGCCTCCAATGCCGCCCTGCGCGGCGGCGCGGGCCTGGTCACCTTCGCCGCGCCCGAGGCCATCCAACTCACCATCGCCGCCCTGTGCCCCTGCGCCACGTCCGTCGCGCTCGCCTGCAGCGCCGACGGCGCCCTCGCCGACGCCGGCCTCGCCCAGTTCATCGACGCCGCCGCCAAGGCCACCGTCCTCGCCGTCGGACCGGGCCTC
>CAYWTX010000318.1:0-14089 GCA_964461295.1 uncultured Planctomycetaceae bacterium
AACGCGACTACGTCCCCGAAGCCTGCCCGGCCAGATCCTGAGGAATATTCACATGTCAAAGAGCTTAGCCATGAATTCGTTCAATTCATGCTTGACTGCCTATAGCTGGTCTTTCCCAAAGTTCACCGCATCGCGAAGCCCACAGAGCCGGCTCGTGTCGAGCCGGTTACCCTCGTACATCTACCCGCTTCCTCGCGCCCTGCGCTCCTTTCGCGCCGGCGACTACCTGATCGCAATCTGCTTGGGCTTGGCCGACTGGCTCTTGGGCAGGCGGACGGTCAGCACGCCGGCCTCCATCTCCGCCTGGATGCGATCCGGCTCGACCTGCTCGCCCAGGACGATCGTGCGGACGAACTCGCCGTAGCCGCGTTCGCGGCGCTGGTAGCGGACGGCCTTGTCCATCGGCGGCTCGCGCTTGGCGCCCTTGATCACCAGCGTGCGCCGGTGATCGATAGGTCGAGGTCTTCCTTCTTGAGCCCCGGCACCTCGCTCTGCACGATGATCTCGTCGGCCCCGCTGAACACGTTTACCGGCGGATAGTTCCCGCCACCCACCCGCCGCCCGTCACCAAACAGATCAGACCCCGCCGCCCGCTCCAACTCGCGCTGCATCGTCCTCAGCGTCCCAAAGGGATCCCATCCGCCCGGCCATCGGAATAACGTTGTCATGGCAATCTCCTTCCCAACTTGCATCCCGTGCACAGTTACGCTCGCCCTTCGCATTCGGCCGTCGCGGCCGACACGAAAGGAAATGCAAACACGATGCCAGATGCACCATCCCCTTGTTATCACGTAATTTGTTGAGAAATGGGCTGGAAATGCCGAGTGCCATTGTGGCAGGCGGGAAGAAGGAAGTTAAGTCAGTCCCTCACCAATGCCCGCAGTTCATTGGGATCCGTTACGAACCTCAGATGCCCTCCCACGACCAAGTTGGTGACGGTATGCACAGGCAGGAAGTAGTAGTACCCCACCTGATTCCACGCCGGATCGGAGCTAACCCAAACATAGGTTCGCGAATGGAGCGGTCGGGCGTACGTCAGATGGGCTCGGTGCAGCAGACTGAAGTAGCTCGCCGTATATGCGACGAGCACGACAATGACAACGACAACAATTGCGAACGTCACCGATCGCTTCATTGGTAGCAATTCTAAAGTGTGAACCGGAACTTTTCCACCATCGCGCCCGGCAGTCGCATCGAGTCCGTCGACCGCGCATTGTACGTGTGGCTGTCGGGCAGGAAATCCCGCTCCGCCGTCAGGGCGACCAGGTTCTCGCCCAACACGCGATAGATCGTCTCGTCAAACCGCATCACGTTCAGCGGGGCCGCAATCCGCCCGCCTTCCACCCAGAACGTCGCGAACCGCGTCATCCCCGTCATCCGGCACGCCGGGCGGTCGGAGTAGTTCAGATACCACAGATTGTTCACGTAGACCCCATCGCCCAACCGCTCCAGCACCCGCTCGCGCGGCAAGTCGCCGGCCGCCATGTCCAGCGACTCGCACCCCTCGCCGTCCGAGGCGTTGGCGGCCGTGCCGTACTCCTTTGCCGACCGCGGCCCCGCCAGGCAGCCCGCCAGCTTCCCGCCGTCGATCAGCTTCACGGTCGGCGGTTTCACGAACCCCGCCGACTGGAAGTCCGCCGCCATCCCCTCGGCCGTGTTCTCGCACAGGCTCACGCCCGACGCCAGCGCCGCGCCCTCCTCGGCCATCTTCAGCAGGCTCGTCGTTTTCGTGCGGCGGGCCTTCAGCCCGAACCCGCCCCAGTTCAGCGTCTGCATGACCTCCGCCATCGCCGCCGGCGAGAGATACACGCGGTACTCGCCCGGGGGCACCGTCCGCGCCGGCCTGGCCAGCACCTCCAGCTGCGCCGCCGCGTCCGCCACCTTCCGCTCCATCGCCCCCGCATCCCACTGGAACCCCGCGAAGGAACTCTTCACGGCCTTGTCGGTCGTGTGGTAGAACGACCAGTCCAAGTGGAAGCTGTGCGCCGCGAACCAGTTCCGCTGCCCCAGCGAATTGGCGAACCCCGCCCAGATGCCGCCCGAAGCGTATATGCCCACCAGGTCGCGCCCGCGACCCGCCGCCAGCACCGCGTCCACCACTACCGAGGAGTCCGGCAACTTGTTCGGCCGCACCGTCTCGCTGCTCCGCACCCGCGTCGAGTACAACAGGTACGGATCCTCGGCCGTGCCGGCCAGGCCCTCGCGCAGTTCGTTCAGAACGCCCGATGCCGCTTCCAGATCGGCCTCGGAGTCCCCGCCCAGCGTCAACGCGCTCCTCAAGTGCCGACCGCCGTTGATCAGCTCCATCGACAGCCCGCGCTGCGCCACGCTGCCGGCCTGGCGGATCGCGCTGCGGTTGAACCGCACGAAGTCCGACTCCTCGCCCGAGAAGTTCAGCAGCAGCACTTCGTCGCCCGTCACCCGCCCGGTCAACTCATCCGCCAATTCGTAGAAGTATGCCTGCATCAGGAACTCCCAACCACAGCCTGACGGGGCCCGTCGAGCTGTGGTCAGCATCTATTCGCCCCCGAACACGTCCACTCCCCGGAACACGCACGCCGGGCTGGCGTGCCCGACGCGCACGCACTGGTTCGGCTCGCCCTTGCCGCAGTACGGCGAGCCGAGCAGCTCCACCGTCGACTCGTCGCCCACCATCGCCAGACTCCGCCAGAATGTCGCCGAGACCCCCCGGTAGTTGGGCTTCCGCACCACGCCGGCCAGTTTGCCGCCCTCGATCATCCGCCCCCACTCGCAGCCGAACTGGAACTTGTTGCGGCTGTCGTCGATCGACCACGAGCAGTTCGTCTTCATGTACACGCCGCGCTCGATTCCCGCGATCATCTCTTCCAGCTTGCCGCGGCCCGGCTCGAGGTTCAGGTTGGCCATGCGGTCGATCGGCGGGCGGTTCCAACTGCATGCGCGGGCGTTGGCCACGCCGGGCAGGTTCGCCCGCGTCTGGCTGGCCAGGGCGCCCAACGCCCGCAGCAGCACGCCGCCCTTGATGAGGAACGTCTTCGCCGCCGGCAGGCCGTCGTCGTCGAACGCGTACGACGCGAACTCGCCGGCCTTCGTCGGGTCGTACGTGATGTTCAGCAGTTCCGAGCCGTAGCGGTATGTGCCCAGCATGTCCAGCGTGACAAAGCTCGTCCCCGCGTAGTTCCGCTCGTCGCCCAGGATGCGGTCCAGTTCCAGCGGGTGCCCGATCGACTCGTGGATCTGCAGGATCATCTGGTCGGGGGCCAGCAGCACGTCCATCGCCCCCGACGGGCAGTCCGGCGCCGCCAGCAACTCCAGCGCCTCCGCCGCGATCGCGGGCGCCGCCCGCTCGAACCCCACGTCGTCCAGCACCTCCAGCCCGCCCTGCCGACAGTACCCGCGCCCGCCCAGCGTCCGCGTCTGGGTCTGCGACCCCGCGTTGGCCGTCGCCCGCAGGAACGGCACCAGGCACCCGGTCCGCTGCCGCACCCGCCCCCCGCCGCTGGTCAGCAGCAGGCTGTCCGTCTCCGTCCGCCACAGCGACGCCTCCCAGTCCACGATCCGCTCGTCGGTCTTCAGCCGCTGGCACTGTTGCCGCAGCAACTCGAACTTCTCCGCCAGCGTCATCGACGACCACGCTCGCGCCTCCACCGGCTGGCATTCCCCCCGCGAGTGCGGCCAGCCCACGGCCGAGAAATCCGCCACCGCCCGCCCGGCCGAGAGGTCCGCCCACTGCCGCGCCCGCCGAACCGCGCGCCGAACCCCCCCGGCCGAAAGATCGCTCGTGGCCGCGTAGCCCAGCCCCCCGCCTCGCACGACGGTCACCATCGCCCCGGTGTCGCGCCACGTCAAAGCCGGCTCGCCCACGTTCTGCCGCACGCGAAGCACCTCGTGCCGCTCATCGACGTACCGCAGCGAGGCGTACTCGGCCGGCTCGCCCGCCAGGGCATCACGAAACTTCGTTTCCAGCATGTGCATCGGAATTCTCAGCTTTCAGCTATCCGCGGAACGCCTTCGCGGGCCCGATTCCGCAACCGTCCTCTTCCCCGGCTTGTCCGGGCGAAGTTCGCCAAGTCGGGGCCTTCTCGTCGTTGCCGCCCGCTTCCCGGTCTGCCTCGCCTTACGTGTCAAACGCCTTCCGCCGCATCTGCACCTTCGCGCGCCAGGCCGCCAGCACGCCCGCGGCCGTGTACGCCGACGACGTCGCCAGCACCAACAGCGTCGTGTAGCCCGCGCCCGCGCTGTGCCCCGGCCAGCCGTAGCTCAGCTTGCCGTGCCCGGTTGCGCCGTACGCCACGATCGCCGTCTGCGCCACGGGGTTGGACCTCGTCAACAGGTCCGAGGCGGCCCCTCGCCCGAACGCCTTGCCGACTATCTCCGTCACGGCCGGGGCAACCACCCACAGCACCAGGGCCAGGCCGAGGTTGGCCAGTACGGCCATCGTCGTCCGTCGCTGGCGCGCCGAGAAATACACGCCCGTGCCGGCCAGGAACAGCGTCGTCGACACGGCGATCATGCCGATCTGCACCCACGCCAGCGGGTGCAGCACGCCCGCCATCACGAAGATCGTCACGTGCCCGGCCAGCAGCAACCCCACCGGCAGACAGCGGAACAGGCTGCCGCACGCCTTGCCCATCAGCACGTCCCAGTCGCTCAGCGGCGTGCACAGCAGCCCCACCAGCGTCCGCGTCTGCTTCTCCGGCGAGATCGTTGTGGCCGAGTCCGCCGCTGCGCAGAACATCAGCACGACGAGGAACACGCTCGTGAAGCCCGCCTGCGTCGCCGGCTGGCCCAACGCCCCGCCGGCCCCGAAAATCGCGTACACGTAGAGCAGGTAGAACAGCACGGCGCAGAACACGACGATCTGCACGATGCGGTCGCGCAGCAGCGGCTTGCGGAACTCGCGCCACATCACCGGGCAGCGCCTCAACTCCATCAGCGCCCAGCCCTTGGGACGCCAGCGCCGCCGGACCGGCTGGGCATCCGCGTCGTCCTCCACGGCCGCCAGCACGGGCGGGCCCCCCGCGCTGTCGGCCACCGCGCCGAAGTTCACCGGTCCCAGCGCACGTCGCAGCCCCGAACGACGCACCACCACCGCCGTCAGCCACAGCACCAGGAATGTCAGGCCGGCCATCACCGCGCAGTGCGCCGGCCAGAAGAACGACGCCACGCGCTGCGAGGGGTCGTTCAGGGCCACGGTTTCGTAGATCATGGCCGCAAACGGGTTGGGGTACAGCGCAAGGCTCATGGCCGACGTGCCGGACACCGCCTGGAGAATCCCGGCGACGATGGCCAGGATGCCGCCGATCAGCAGGTAGGCCGTCGCGGCCACGCCGATGGTGGCCAGGATCGCCAGCAGCGGGCGGCGGCAGAGCACCGAAAAGAACGTCGCCACGGCGCCGATCAGCATCGACGCTGTGGCGCTGATGCACACGCCGGCCAGCACGAAGTCCCACGGCACGCCGCCCAGTATCCGGGCCAGGCCCAACAACGGCAAGCTGATCCCCAGCAGCAGCCCCACGTGCGCCAGCTTGCCGGCGAACTTCCCGGCCACGATCTTCCAGTGCGGCAGCGGCGTGGTCAGGATGGGCAGAAGCGTGCGCTGGTGGATCTCCTCACTGATGGCCCCGCTGAGCAGCACCACGGCCACGAGCTGCGAGCCGATGAACTGAAACCACATGAGGTAGCTGCTCACCTGTTTGCCGAGAGAAACCATCTGGGCCTGGCGGTACGCCCCCGACCAGGCCGACGACCGCTCGACCACGCCGATCCACACGCTCAAGATGAACAGGGCCAGCAGGGCCGCGTACACCGAACGCAGCACGTAGTACCGCTTGCGCCGGCTGGTGACCAGCAACTCCTTGGCCAGCAGCGGGCCCAACAGCGAAGGAAGATCGGCAATGTGAGCGGCGGCGCGGAACATAGGAACGTCCAGTGCGCGAATTCCCTGCCTTCGCGCTGGACGGAAGTGTATGCCCGCCGACGGCGAGTGTCGAGTGTCGGCTGTCGTCCTGTCGGCTGTCGTCCCGGCCGATCAGGTCGGCAGGCCCGCCGCGATCGTTTGACTTCAGACCGCGGATGCCCGACCATTCTGCCGCGGCGGACACGCGACCACACGACGCAGTGGCGACACAACAATGCTTCCGAAACAGCGGTATCTCGAGACCCTGGCCGGCCGGCCGCACGACCGCGTGCCGGTCACGCCCATCTTCATGGCCTGGGCCGCCCACGGCATCGGGCGCACATACCGCGACTACTATCTCGACGGCGACGTGCTGGTGGAGGCGCAGCTCGCGCTGGCGAAAGCGTTCGGCGTCGATCAGGTCAGCGCCATCAGCGACCCCTGGCGCGAGAGCAGCGCCTACGGCATGCAGTTCGACTACCCGCCCGAAAGCGTCGGCACGCCTCTCCGCAAGCTCCTGCTCTCCCCGGCCGACATCGCCGGGCTCGGGCCGCTGAACTTCTCCGCCGCCCCCCGCACCGCCCAGCGGATCGACAGCGTGTCCAAGCTCGCCGCCGCCCTCGGCGCCACGCACAGCGTCCTGGGGTGGGTCGAAGGCCCCCTCGCCCAGTACGCCGACCTTCGCGGCCTGGAGCAGGCCATGGTGGACCTGCTCGACCAGCCCGAACTGTTCCATCGCGCCGCCGACACCATCACCGCCAACGCGGCTGACTTCGCCTCGCTGCAACTCCAGGCCGGGGCCGAGACGATCGGCGTGGGCGACGCGGCCGCGAGCCTCGTGGGGCCGGAACTCTACCGCCAGCACGTCCTGCCTTGGGAACGCAAACTTGTCGCCGCCATCCACGATTCCGGCGGGCTGGTCAAGCTGCACATCTGCGGAAACACCCATGGCATTCTGAACGACATGGCCGCCACCGGCGCCGACGTGCTCGACTTGGATTGGATGGTGCACCTGGGCGACGCCCGGCGCTCTCTCGGCCGCAACGTGTGCCTGTGCGGGAACTTCGACCCCTCAGCCGTGCTGCTGGCCGGCACGCCGGCCGACGTCGCCGCGGCGGCCCGAGTGTGCATCGCCCACGCCGGAGGCCCCGCCGCACGCTTCATCCTCCAGCCAGGCTGCGAGGTGCCCCCCGGCACCGCCGAGGCCAACCTCCGCGCCTTCTGCCCCGCCGAGGGCTGCCTGATTGCCCAGGCCCTGGCATGCGGGCGATGACCGGATCGCCGATCCGGCTCCGGCCGCAGGCGCGCCGACAGCGGCAATGAAGACGATAATGAAAACGCCAGCGCTACAGAGGGAACTCCAAACCGTCCTTGCCGTCGGCTGATCTCCCGCGTACTTCGCGACTGGGCCGAGCAGCGGCTTGCGGTGACGCGGCCCCGGCCCCTCTTCGACGCCATCGCGGACTTGGCCCGAAGTTCAGTCGCCGTACCCTTGCTCGGCCACCTCGACGGCTCGCACCATCGCCTTGGCCTTGTTCACCGTCTCCTGGTACTCGTTTTCGGGCACCGAATCGGCCACGATCCCCGCCCCCGCCTGGATGTACACCTTGCGGCCGAGAATGACCATTGTTCGCAGCGCGATGCATGTGTCCATGTTGCCGGAGAAGTCGAAGTAGCCCACGCCGCCGGCATAGGGCCCGCGGCGCGTGGGCTCCAGTTCGTCGATGATCTGCATCGCCCGGATCTTGGGCGCCCCGCTCACCGTCCCCACCGGCAGCGACGCCCGCAGCGCGTCCATCGCCGTCATGCCCGGCGCCAGCCTGCCCGTCACGTTGGACACGATGTGCATCACGTGGCTGTACCGTTCCACCGTCATCACGTCGCCCAGTTGGATCGACTTGGGCTCCGCCACGCGACCCACGTCGTTGCGGGCCAGGTCCACCAGCATGATGTGCTCGGCCCGCTCCTTCGCGTCGGCCAGCAGTTCGGCTTCCAGGGCCTTGTCCTGCTCTTCGGTGGCGCCCCGCGGGCGCGTGCCGGCCAGCGGGCGATTGGTTACCACGCCGTCCTCGACCCGGCAGAGGATCTCGGGGCTGCTGCCCACCAGCGTGGTGTGCGGCGTGTTGAGCAGGAACATGAACGGCGAGGGGTTCACGACACGCAGGGCGCGGTAGATGTCCAGCGCCGTTGCGTCGGTCTCGACCATCAGGCGCTGCGACAGCACCACCTGGAAGATGTCGCCCGCGCGAATGTACTCCTTGCACGCTTCCACCGCCTCCAGGAATCGCTTGTGCGACATGTTGCTCTGGAACGGCTTCTGCGCCAGCCCGCGCAGCGTGATCTCGCCCACCGAGCCGATCCCCCCCTCGCGCAAGCGGGCAATCGCCCGCTCGATGGCCTCCACCGCCCGCGTGTACGCGGCGCCGGGGTCGCCCGTCACGTGCGCGTTGGCCGTCACCTTGATCGTCTTGGACACGTGGTCGAAGATCACCATCGTGCGGTAGAGCCCGAAGTACACGTCGGGCAGGCCGCGATCGTCGGCGGGACCCTCGCCCAGCTTCTCGTAGTAGCGAGCCAGATCGTAGCCCGCGTAGCCCACCAGGCCGCCGGTGAATCGCGGCAGGCCCGGCGAGTGCACCGGCCTGTACCCGGCCATCAGCGCGGCCATCTCCCCCAGCGGATCCTGCGAACGCCGCGACTGCTCGACCTCGCCGGCCCGCCGGACGGTCAACTGGTCGCGCCGCGCGGTGAACGTCAGTTCCGGCTCGGCTGCGGCGAATGAGTACCGGGCGATCCGCTCGACGCCGACCACGCTCTCCAGCAGGAAGGCGTCGTCGGAGGCGGCCCGGCCCGCCGACGCCCCGGCCAGACGCTGGTAGGCCGTCACCGGCGTCAGCGCGTCCATGAGGAGTTGGCGGTAGACAGGGATCACGTTGCCCTTCTCGGCCAGGGCGACGAACTCATCGAAGCTGGGGTAGTAATGTTTCATGGGTTGGGCAGACCGAGCCGGGGTTCGTTCGCTTCGTCAGGCTCCTTGGGCACGTTCTCCTCGAGCCACTTCCGCGTCTTCCGCAGTGTATCGGCAAAGCTGGTCCTGGGCACCCATTGGATCAGTTCCACGCCCGCCACCGGCGGGCGGAGCACCAGCACGCCGCTGCCGAAGGGCGGGTCGCGCTGGATGTAGGCGAACACCAGTTCCTGCACGACGTCCCGTTCCTCGCCGTTGACCTGCGCGACCGTATAGGGCCTGCCCCCAGGCGTGCCGAACACATACTCCACCTTTCCGCCCGAAATGCCGCCAAGCCGCGACGGGTCGAACTTCTCCGACTTCCTCAGCGCCGACAGGTCCGGCGGGAACTCGTGCTCGTGCGCCTTGGTGTACTCGCCGATGGCGTATGTCATGCCCGCCAGGTAGTTCCTCGCCAACAACTCGTGGTCCTCCCCGACGCCTTCCTCCCGCGACGGCAGCCACCGCGCCACCAGCGGGCTCGCCTTCGACGTATACAGGCCGCGAGTGATGAACATCACCGGCGAGGGGTACGCCGTGGGCGACACCGCCTCGCCGAAAAACAACCCGATCACGATCCCGACCATCGCCGCCGGGCCATGCCCCGCCAGACGCCTTCGCACCGTGGCGCCCAACAGCAGCCTCAGGTACACCCCGCCCAACACCAGCTCCAACGCCCCCACGGCGATCACCCACCGTGGGAAGAACCCCCCCACCGCGCCCAGCAGCGTCAGCGGCGCACGCAGCAGCAGCAATCCCCCGGCCCCCCCCATCAGCGCGCCGATGCAGAACACGCTGCCCTGGCTGGCGAACATCGCCACCAGGAACCCTATCGGAAGGGCGATCAGCCACAGGGCGTGGACCCATCCCTCCGGCCGATCGCCCGCCATCGACTTCTGGGCAACGAACAGGATCGTGTCCAGCGAAACCGCCGCCAGGACAGCCGTGCTGATCAGCGTCACCGTCGCCACCTTGCGCAGCGAGAACGCTCTCCTTCCGGCAAGTCCTGCCGGTCTCCGCTTCGTCTCGATCTGGACCCTCTCGGCCGCCGCCTCGGGCTCGTCCGCCATCCTCGCGACCGGCACGTCGTCCCCCGCCGGCGGCGTCCGGCGGGCCTTCGCGTCACCCGCCGCGACGCCCTGCTCGCCCCGCGGCGGGGCCGCTCCCGCCGGCACGCTCGACGCCAGTTTCCCAGCCCCCCCGCTCGGCGCGGACGCGGCCCCGGCCGGCTCCGAGGCCGCTCTGTGCGCCATCGGCACGGTGAGTACCTTGCCGCACTGCTGGCAGCGTGCCTTCCTGCCCGCCACGTTGTCTGGCAGGCTGAACAGCTTGCCGCACTGGCAATGAAACCTGATCGCCATCTCCGCTCCGCCCGGCCTCGTGCGGCGTTCCCACGCCGACAACAAGGAGTTTGGCCCCAGAAGGCGCAAAGAACCCGGAGCAGAGAGAGATTCGAGCAACGCTTCTCTCCGCGCACTCCACGTTCTCCGCGACTGCATTCCTCTTCTACGCCGCGAACTTCTGCATCGCCACGCCGGCCGCGCCGATCACGCCCGCGTCGTTGCCCAACGTCGCCAGCACGATCTCCGTCCGCTCGCCGGTCAGCGCCCAGTGCATCACGCTGAAGTGCCTCCGCACCGGCCCCAGCAGATCCTCGCCCGCCGCCGCCATTCCCCCGCCCAGCACGATCCGTTCCGGGTCCAGGATGCGGGCAATGCTCACGCACCCGCTCGCCAGGTGACGCGCCATCGCGTCCCACACGCCGGCGGCGAAGCCGTCGCCCGCACGCCGCGCCTCGCAGATGTCCTTGGCCGTCAACTCGCCCTTTGTCGCCAGCACCTCCAGCAGCAGGCTCTGGCGCTTGCCGCCGCACAGCAGCATCCGCTCCGCCGCCCGCGACATGAACGTCGCCGAGGCATACCGTTCCAGGCATCCGCGCTGCCCGCAGTTGCACACCTCGCCATCGGGCACCACGATCAAGTGCCCCAGTTCCGCCCCCATCCCGTGCGAGCCGTGCAGCACCTTGCCCTCCACCACGATCCCGCTGCCCACGCCCGTGCCCAGCGTCAGCAGCACCATGTCGCCGCTGTGGTGCCCGGCCCCGCACAGATACTCGCCGAACCCGGCCGCGTTGGCGTCGTTCTCCAACACGCCCGGCACGCCCAGGGCGCTGCCCAGGCGGTCGCGAAGCGGCAGGCCGTCCATCCCCGGTATGTTCGGCATGGCGATCACCACGCCGGCCGCCAGGTCCAGCGGCCCGGGGGCGCCCACACCCACGCCGACGACGACGCCCTTGGCCACGCCGGCGGAATCCATGGCCTGCCGCCCGCCCTTGACCATCTGGGCGATCACGGCATCGCTGCCCTCGCCCACGGGCGTGGGAAGCTGGAAGGTCTTGCCGACCAACCTGAACTCCGAATCCAGGATGCCGAACTTGATGAACGTCCCGCCCAGGTCGATGCCGATGCAGTATCTCATGCTTCCTCTCTCGCCGCCCACCATGGGCGAAACGAGTATTCTGTGCCTGCGCCGCCGAATTGTCAAAGAGTTGCGGCAACCCCAACAGCTCATCACGCCCTGGTGGAAGGTGAATTCGCCGACCCGCTGCTCGCGTCAACTGCCGCCCACCGGCCGGGCGTCACCGGCCCGAAGAACAGCTCCTCAGGATGCTTGCGCCAGCCCGCCCTGCGCGGTACGGCAGAGCAATGGACGAGGAGATCCGCACGGATGCCCGAGTCGCCACCCTGATCGTCGCGGCTCTGGAAGGAAGGCTCACGGATGAAGCGTTACGCCGGGCTTGCCTTTAACCGATGCCGTGTCGGTTGAGCCAACGCGGGAACTGAGGCGGCGAAACCGATCACGACGTCTATCGCTCAACCCCGTCGGCAGGCGTCCTTGCGGTGCGCCGGACGTTGTGTTCGCCCGAACCATTCCGCAACAGAGCCGTGCCGTGCCGGCACGGTCGGGTGCGAATGAGGGACCGCCTACGCCCGCGGAAGCGATGGAACCGGTCACCGGTCCGGGGGCAACCGTGCCGGCACGGTCGGGTGCGAATGAGGGACCACCTACGCCCGCGGAAGCGATGGAACCGGTCACCGGTCCGGGGGCAACCGTGCCGGCACGGTCGGATGCGAATGAGGGACCACCTACGCCCGCGGAAGCGATGGAACCGGTCACCGGTCCGGGGGCAACCGTGCCGGCACGGCACGGCTCTGTTGGGATTGCGCATCGCGCAGGCGCGACGCTTTCCCGGGGCCGAACTATGGACGCGCGCCAGTTTCCGAATGCGTGCCCCGCCCCCACAGCCGACTCAGGCCGCGCCAGGACCAGCGGACGCCTTGAGCGACGTGGTCGCCGTCGCCTTCAACGCGCGAAAACCGCGGAACGCGCCGCTCCACGCGTACACGCCCACCGATCCGCTCTGACCGGCCAGGTGCAGGTTCTCGATCGTGAACGCGGGCTTCTCCTCGCCGTTGAGGTAGATGACAGCCTGCTTGCCCGCGATCACGCACTTCACTTTCACCCAGCCGTCCGGCTTCAGCAGATCGTCGCCCTTGACCGTCGGCGGAAGCGGGATCGTGCCCGATTCCACGCCCACGCCTTTGGCTTCTGTGTACTTGCCGTCGCCCGTCGCCAGGCGGCAGTAGTAGCGAATGCTTCGCTCCCACCCGGCCACCTTGGGATTGCGGAAGTAGATGATGTCGGCCTGGTTGCCGCCCTCCGTCACGTGGAAAGACAGCCCCAGCCACGCGCCGCCCTTGAACTCGAACTCGATCGTGCCGTCGGTGAACTGGTAGTCGCGGAGGGCAACCACCTGCTTGCTGCTGCTCACGATCAGCACCGGGCGCTTCTTGCCGGTGGCGTCGGCTGCCTCAACGACTTTGGTCTTGCCTTCGATTAGGGCCCACTGCTTCGCATCAAACGTCGAGAAGTCGTCCACCCGTGCTCCCGCCGGCCCCGCGACGGGAGCCGTGGGCGCGTCCTGTGCCCAAGTCACGGCGCCGATCAGGACCAGCGCACCTGCCAACGCGTGCTTCGTTGAGCGGCCAGCCATGGGGATCTCCTTCGAATGGTTGTGCCTGCCTGCGCAGACGAGCCCGGTTCTTCCTCCCTGAGGCCAGAACCTTGTCATGCATCCTGGACTTCCTTCGCCGCCGAAACGCCGATGCCTGCGGCCGCCAGTGCTGGGGCGATGCCCCCGTACATCTTGGCCGCGCGGCCCCCGGAGCCTTTGAAGAACGACTCGAGGTAATGCGCGCACCCCTGCTCCCGCCAGTTGGACAAGCGGGGCGCACTGAAACCCGGCGCGTCCGTCGCTGCGATGACCGCCTCCAACGCCTCTGCATTGCGGTGCTGGTACTTCCCGCGGTGGATGACGCCCGGTTCGAACAAGCGTCCCGCGCGATGGAATTCCTTCTGACCGGCATACCCAAGATAGACGGCCAGAACCGGAATGACGTTCTGCGGCGGCAGGTCAAGGAGACGCCAGAACCGCTTCACGTCGCCGCGCTGCACACCGTTGGAAACCAGCGAATCGATGCCCAGACTGCGGGCTGCCATGACGGCCGTCTGTGCCGCCAGCGCCGCGTCGGTGACCCCGGTCATCAACATCCACGCCGGGTCGACCGTGTAGGCCAGACCGAGATGGCTCGCCAAGTCCATGTTCCGTTGTACGTCCACGCAGTAGACCAGCATCACCGGAGCCTGGCAGCCGCAGACTTCCTTCATGAGTGCCTGGTCTTCGGTCACGATGATCGCGTAGTTCTGCGCGTTGCCGGCATTCGCGGCCCGCACACTCGCCTGAAGGATCGTCTCCAAGTCCTCCTTCCCCAGCGGCGTCTCGGAGAAACCGCCGTGCGTCGAGTGCAAGTCTTGGATTGTTCGCAATGTTTCGTTCATGGTGTCTCCTGTGTCTGGTTTGCGTTACTTCAAGGACTCGGCAGTCGCTGTGGTTCCTCTTGTTGACGGATGCGTAAACCCGGTTTCGGCCAGAATCTGATCCAGGGGATGCATGTTGTCGAGATCGTGCGCCCAACCGCCCTTGTGCGCGTTGGCGAAGTACAGGGAGAGGAAATGCCGGTGGCCCTTGGTCTGCCAATCGCTGGATTGGTCGCCATTGGCCCGGTCGTAGGTCTCCACCTGCGCTGCGATCTCTTCGGCGGTGAGTCGATGGTACTTGCCGCGATGAATCAGCCCCGGACCCG
>CAYWTX010000319.1:0-4408 GCA_964461295.1 uncultured Planctomycetaceae bacterium
CGCTGGTAACGCCAAAGAACAGGCCCAACATCGTGATCGGTTCCGGAACCACGTTGGCCGCGCCACCATTGTCCGTGCTCGACGCCACCCAGCCTCTTAAGCTGTTCTGGATGGTCCAGTTGAACCACAAATCGGACGGCACGCTGTTGATGAAGCTGCTGATTCCTGGAGTGCTGCCCCAAGCCGCATCCCAGACGCCGGTGCCGTTCTGGTCGACGTCGAAGTAGGCGTTGGTGTCGCCCTTGACGCCATTCTGGTTGATGGTGCCCTCGAAGATGAACTCGGTGCTTACGCCGTCCAGCAGCTTCACAGCGCCAACTTTGGACGTGGCATCGAGCCACCCCGGGTACTCACTTTGAACGCTACGGGCGGGGTTGCTGGGGTAGCCCACGAGGCTCACGCCGTTGATCGGGGCCGTGCCGGCATTCGTGGCAGAGGTCTGCAAGGCGGACAGATCGACGGCCCACAGTTGGAACTGGACGCCGGTGGATATAATCTGCGTCTTCTCGGTGGGGCCGCTCATGCTGAACGAGACCGTCACGTCCGTGCCGCCGTAGAAAACGCCGACCAACTGCGTCGCGTTATTGCCCAACGCGTCATTCCAGAACACCGTCCCGGTGGGCGACACCTGGCTGGGACCGGCAAGTGCGCCCGACTCGATGTGGTACAGCCGGAAGATGCCCCAGGTGTCGTCCCCAAGGGAACCCGGCGAAGGCGTCTTCGTGATGCCGTTCGCCGCCAGTTGCGCCTGGGTGAACTGCACCCCGTACTGGTTGTTGAACAGGGTCCTGTTCGTGATCGTGTAGAGGGCGCCGCTGTCCTCGTTACGCGATTGGAGGTAGTTGACGCCACCTGAGTAGCTTGGCAACGTTACCGCCACAGCCGGCGCCGTGATGGCCGCCACCAACCCTAGAACCATACACAACTTGAATGCTTTCATGTTTCCCTTCCTCTCTGCCGCCCATTCCTGGTGCGGCTGCTCGAATGTCCAACTTTCGACCTTCTTTAGTCCGCTTGTTCTGATCGAACCGCCGAGAGGCGGTTTACCCAACCTTCTCATTTCCCGATAGCTCTCCTTTCCTTCCCGTTGGTCCTTCTTTCCGCACCCGCGTCATCGAGCGCCGCGATCTATCAGTTTCGTCAGCGTGGCCCCCAGGATTCGCAACTCCTGGGACCAGCCAAGCTTCTCAACGTACGTCAGGTCATATGCCAGCTTCCGGCCGACGCCTTCGATGCTGCTGTCGTAGCCGTTGCGGACCTGGGCGAGGCCGGTGAGGCCGGGCTTGACAACCAGACGCTGGCGAATGTTCGGGTAGTATCGCTCCAGTTCGTTGATGATCTCCGGCCGCTCGGGGCGCGGGCCGACGAAGGACATCACGCCGGTCAGCACGTGGACAAGTTGAGGCAGTTCGTCGGCGTGGCAGAGGCGCATCCAGCGGCAGCCGGGAATGATCCGTTCGTCGTTCTCCATGGCCCAGGTGGCGCCGGTGTGTTTCTCGGCGTCGAGGCGCATCGTGCGGAACTTGTACATCGTGAACAATCGCCCCCCCTGCCCGACCCGCACCTGCTTGAAGAGCACCGGTCCGCGGCTGGACAGCCTGATGATCGTTGCGCAGAGGGCCATGAGGGGCAATGTCAGGATCAGGACGATGGCTGCGATGACGATGTCGAGGACTTCCTTCGTCACCAGGAAGTACCGCCGGGAGTAGTACGTGAGGACTCCCAGTCCGCTACCGACAGCGACAAGTGTCATTGGCTCAGGCATCCAGACATCCTTCCGCCTCCGAGCGCCTTCCGCATCCCCGTTGGGGCCATGCAAGGCGTCGGAGCCGCTCCTTTTCGATCCGAATTCTCACGATGTGGACGGACATGGGCGTATCGCACACGCACCTTCAGACGCCCAACCGGACCTAACCTCATCTTTACAGCCCCGAGAACACAGAAACCGACAAGACAAGCGACCCGTTCCTGACGTCCTCCACCGTTGCCGCCACCACCTCCTGGGATCTCCGCTTCGCCGAGAACAAGCCCGTCTAGCCTGCTCCCGTATCCGCACTCCTTCCGCAAGTGAAGGACATTAGAACCTGCTTGCGGCAGTCTGTCAATGGAAAATCGCTGAAAAAAGACAAAAAAGTGGGCCATGCGGGTCGCCTAATGTCCGCTAAGGCCAACACCTATCCTCGATCGGCGGCGCGCGGGGGGACGATGGCCCCATCGCGGGGCGCGGACCTCGGCGCGCTGGCCGGTGAGGGAGAACAGCTCGGGCCGCGTGTGGGGGCAGTAGATTCGTTGCAGTCTGCCCGGCAATGTGACGATAATCCGATGGACGGTTCCTTGGACGGGCAGAAGACTTACGACGATGAGACCCGACACGTCCCGCGAGCGGCAGGCCTCTGGCTCAGCGGGCATGCCGTGGGGCGCCGCGATTCGTGCGAACAAGCGATAGAGGCCTGGCGTAGTACTAGCCGGCATCCCGGCATCCGGGTAGGCGCCAGCGGTGCGTGCCTGGGCTCGGAAAGGTGCACAATGACAGGGCTGAAGCAGACGACACTGGCGGCTCAACTCCTCTTCGTCGCGTCGATGCCCTGGCTGATGGGCGGCTGCTATGACGCCGGACAGGTGCAGGCGTTTCTCCAAGCCCCGCGGTCACCCGTGGCGAGCATGGAGTACCGGTTCCTGCCGCCCGACCAGATCACCATCACGTCCACGGCGGTGCCGGAGGTCAACGGCTTCACCAGCCAGGTCAGGCCCGACGGCAAGATCAATCTGCCGCTGATGGGCGAGATCTACGTGGCCGGCAGAACGCCGAAGGAGGTCGAGACGGCCGTGGCGGAAGCGGCACGGAAGTACTACGAGCGGGTGGACGTGACGGTGCAGGTGGCCGGCTACCGCTCGCGCAAGTTCTTCGTATTCGGGGAGGTTGCGCGCCCGGGGCCCCTGCCTTGGACGGGCTGCGACTCGCTGCTGGACGTTCTGGCGCAGGTGCAGCCGACGCGCAACGCCTGGCCGGAGCGGATCATCATCGTTCGCAGCGCCGAGCCGACCCAGGGGGGCTACGCCTGTGCCCCGTCCACGCAGCACAGTCTGATGGGCGTGCATCCCGCGGGAACGAGGCCGATCCGGCCTTCCGGCGCCGGCGGGCCGACGAGCGATGCGGATGGAGGCAAGCGGGACCCCAACCACGGCATCGAGCCGGCGACGCAGCCGGGGACGACGCTCGCCGCGGCAACGGGCCAGCAGCCCTTCAGAAAGCCCTACAGGTTGACGGTGAATCTGACGGCGATGGTCGAGCACGGGGACATGGCCAACAACATCCTGCTCATGCCAAACGACGTGGTGTACGTGCAGCCGAACCCGTTCGCCAAGTTCTCATTCGAGGTGGAGAAGGTCTCGATGCCTGTTCGCGCCGTCACCAACGGTCTGAGCGACTTCCGCGAGCTCACGAACAACATCCGATGGATCCAGGCAGGCATGCCGGGAGAGGACTTCGGCGGCCGGATCAGGCTCGTCGGGGGGACGGTCGCACCCGTCGTCACGCCCCCATGAGGCCGCGACCGGTCAGGAGGACTTCGCATGGCTGAGGAAAAACAGTCCCGGAACCCGCGCGACGTGCTGCGCGTCATCTTCCGCCGCAGACCGCTGCTTCTGCTGGCCGCGGCGGCGTTCGCCTTCGCGTCGCTGGTCGGAGCGCACAGCCTGCCGCTGAAGTACACGGGAGTGACGAAGTTCGAGCGCCGCAGCGATGCGGCCGCAAGGGGGGTCGGCAGCGATTCCTTCGAGACAGTTAAGCTGAACCTCCAGCACGAGTTGGCTGGGCGCAACGCCGTGGAGGCGGTTATCGAGGAACTCGGCCTGACCCGCGGCCGCGACTTTCCCCGCAACTCCGAGGGCGTCTTGACGCGAGAGGGGGAGCTGAGCAAGCAGCAGCTTGTCCTCAGCATGCAGAAGGCCATCACCGTCATGTGGGAGGTGAAGTCGCTGGACCTGGACTTTGTCTCGGTGAACTTCACCCACAGTGACACTCAGCTTGCCCAGAACGTCCCCGACGCGTTGGTGAAGGGGTACATTGACAGGACGGTCAAGGAGATGGCCGAGCGCCTGGTGGCCAGCCGGGACTTCCTGCTCAAGCGCGTGACCGACTGCCAGAACCAGTTGACGGAGATCGAGAGCAAGCGTATCGCCTTCGAGACCGAGCACGCCAAGATGATGCCGGAAAGCCCCGGCGCCATCCAGTTGCAGATCGACCGCGTGCAGGGCAGGATCACGGAGCTGACCCAGCGCCGACAGGCAGACGACGTGAAGCTGGAAGCGGCAAAGAAGAAGATCCAGCACCTTCGTGACCAACTGCCTGACTTGGCCCAGGCGTTGGCTTCATCGGCCTCGACACAGCCGACGACGCAGCCGACGA
>CAYWTX010000320.1:0-2164 GCA_964461295.1 uncultured Planctomycetaceae bacterium
AGCCTCTTCGCGGCAGCCGGGCGCGGCGTGGACGGGTACGCGTTCACGGAGTTCTCGGACAAGAGCGGCTCGGATGGAGTTGGAATGGGCCGCGTGTTCGAGCGGTTCGGTTCCTGGTTCGTTTCCTTCGACCCGCTGCCGGACGTGGCCCTGTACTGTTCCGGCGACCGGAATGCCGTGCGCACGGCCCTGCACGACCTGGCCCGCATACGCCGGCCGGGCGTGATGGTGGGGCCGCGGGACGTGGCGGCCGGGGAACTGTTGAAGTACAAGGTACTGCTCCTGCTGGGCATTGGCGACAACTTGCCGCCTGAAATCCTAGAGGGTTTCCGCGCCTTCGCGGCCAAGGGCGGCGTCATCCTGAAAGACGACGCCTGCCACAAGAGTGTGCCCGGCCGATCCATCGGTATGGCCTACCAGGGAAAAGCCCTGGGCGGCAGTTGGGGCGGCGCGCAGGCCGGCGGTGAATACGAGCATGCGTACCTCTGGCAGATCTTCCTGGAGAAGCAGGCTACGCTCGTCAAGGCGTTCGCCGATACACCCCAGCCGCCGGTCATGACGCCAGACACGGATGCGCTGATCTCGCCGCTGGCCGGCAAGGATTCGATCATCTGCTTCGTGATCGACAAGACCGAGATTCCGCTGGAGGTGACGTTCCCGGACGAGAAATCGTCTCGTTTTCACCAGAGCCAGGTGCTGCCCAAGGTCGGCGAATTGCAGGTGGAAAAGGGCTGGTACGTGCATAATCTGCTTACCGGCAAAGCCGCGCCGACGGAAAGCACCGCAAGAGGCCTGCGTGTGCCGATCTCTCTGACCGGCGCCGAGGGTCAAATCTACCTTCTGACCCGGCAGAAGCCGGAGAACATGGTCATCCAGGCGGAGCGTGCGTCGGCGGCCATCGTGCGTCTTACGGGCGGGCTCGTGGATGGCCAGGGCAAGCCTCTGGCTGATCCCATGCCGTTCGAGTTGACCCTGAAAGGGCCGGATGGCGCGACGTTGTTCCACAAATTTGCCTCCATCGGGCCGGACCATCCGTTCGATCTTCCTGTGCCGGCCATGTCGGCGGGCGCGCGAGCGGAATTGGTGGTACGGGATCTCGTGCTGGGGACAACGGCCACCCAGGCCCTGGAACCCTCCGCTCCGGCTGCCGTTACCGTCCGGCAGACGCCGGACTTGATCGGCGGCGAGAAGAAGATCATGGCGTTCTTCTCTGAACGCAAGAACAAGGGGCCGGTCACCGTTGTCCTCGACGAGGGGCAGGAAGCGTACCGGCCGGCGGCGGAGAAGATGGCCGAGATGTTGAGGAAGTCCGGTCGTGAAGCGCGGGTGACGACTTTCGACACGGCGGATATCCGGCCGCTCCACCTGCGATGGTATCCCCAGCCGGAGGACGTCGAAGTTGTCCACAGTGTCACCAACGATTTCGCCTGGGCGTATCGCATCGACATGAATATCATGGCCCCCTTCGAGGAGGACAAGTCAGGCAAGCTTGTCCAGGTGGCCTACAACAATCCGGCCGCAGGTTATGCCGAAATGGGGCCGCGCCTGCGCCATGACGCCGACGTGGTCCTGTTCGGCCAGCCGTCCGACAACCGCGTGGCGGCCGACCTAACGCCGTGGTTGCGGCGAAAGCCGACCGCCGTCTACCCGGCGCCGGGCGGGTTCTTTGTCCACTACCTCTGGTCCCCCTTCCGGGCTGGCTACGACGCCCTCTACGTGGGTTGCCGCGATGTTGCCGGCGCCGAGGCGGCGGTGGCCTGCCTCTCCGGCCTGAAGGCGCCCGAACCCGTCCAGATGGCCAAACCGACGGAAAAATCCGTGACGATTCGGGGCGGGCAGTCCGGGTCGCTCGAAAACATGCAGTCCGCCCTGGGTGGCACTCCGGTATTGAACGTGGAATACACTCCCAGCGGCAATCGGCTGATCGCCATTACCTTTGGATATGGCGAGTGGGTGTTTGTCCTGGATACCGACGGCAAGATCGTGGAGCATCTGATGCCCCCGGAAACCGCGGTCTGGCCGAACTGGTACCGATGGGGACGTTGGGCTACCCCGCTGAGCGACACGCTGCTACGCATTTACCTCTGGGACAACATGTATCAATACGAACTCGGCCGCGGATGGATTAGCAGGGCCCAGAAGGCATCGATGGTGGAAGACAAGG
>CAYWTX010000321.1:0-3571 GCA_964461295.1 uncultured Planctomycetaceae bacterium
GGATGCCTCGGCCCTGGCAAACGTGGAGAAGTTCCACCGCCAGAGCGAGGAACTCATCTGCCGCCGCGACGCGCTGAATGCCCAGCTTGCGGCCCTGCCGGCCGCCCAGCCGGCGGATTTGGACTTGCTGGTCCAGGCAATCGCGGCGCTGTCGGAGTGGCTCCGCACGCCGGCGGCGACGACGCGGGTCCACCCGCGGAAGGTCTACGTCACACTCGCCATCGGGCTCTTCGGGGCCGCCGCGGGGCTTGTCCTGGGCGCGACGCTCAGCGCGGCGCACTTCCTTCTGACGGCGCTCGGCGTCGCATTCATCGCGGCATACCTGTGGAGCATGAAGCCCGACGCCCGGGCCGACCGAGGCCTGTTGCGGGACCAGTACGCCAGACTCGGCCTGCCGGCGCCGGATACGTGGGACTCCCCGGGCGTGACGGAACGACTCCTGCAACTCCAGAACGATCTGGCCCAGGCGCGCCAGGCCGAGGCCGTCGCGGCCCAGCGGCAGGCCGTGCGGGGACAGCTCGCGGCGCTGGCGCCGGCCGAGGCGGACCTGGAGATCCGCCGGCAGCGGCTCATCGCGGCGACGGGCGTGGCGGCCGACACGGCCAACCTGGCGCTGGCGGTGCTGGCGGGCGGCATCCAGGCGGCGCTACAGGCACGGCACGCCCGCGACGCGCGCGCCTGCGAGTGTGATCTGCTGCGGGAGCGGTACCGCCAGGCCCTGGCGCAGGCCAACGACTTCCTCGTCCGCCACGGCGCCGAGCAGACGGGCGACTTCGCCGCCATCAAGACGGCCTCCGATTCCCTCGCCCAGCGTGCGCGGCTGCACCTGGACGCCTCGCGGCGTCTGGCCGAGGCCCGGCGACGCGCCGCCGCCGCACGCGAGGCGGCGCGGAAGCTGCTCGACCGCCAGGCCGCCCTGTTCGCGGCGGCGGGACTTGCCGACCACGACGACGATGAGCTGCATCGCCGCCTGCGGGCCGTCGACGGCTACCGCGACGCCACGCGAAAGCTTGCCCGCCTGGCCGCGCAGCGCGACGCCCTGACCGCCAAACTGGCCGACGAGCCGGAATTGGCCTCGGCCGACCGCCAGCGCCTCTCCGCCATGCGGGCCGACGCCGAAGCCCTCGCGGCTGAGTACAAACCGCTCGTGGAGCAGACCGCCGACATCCGCCGGCGCGTCAATGAGGTGCGCAGCCGGAACTCGCTGGAAGTGGCCCAGGCGGAAGTCGACTGGGCAACGCAACAACTTGACTCCCGCCGGCGCCAGGCCGAGATCGCCGCCGCCGCCACTATGCTGCTGGACGAGATCGAAAGCGAGCACCGCACCGAAGGCCAGCCGGCCGTGATGAAACAGGCCGGGCGGTGGTTCACGCAGTTCACGCGCGGGCGGTATGAGTTGCGGCTGGACAACCAGGGCGCCGGCGGGGCCGGCTTCCGCGCCATCGACCACGGCAACACCCGCCTCGGCGAAGGCCTCGCCCTGGAACAACTCAGCCGAGGCACGTACATGCAGCTCCTGCTGGCCGTGCGAATGGCGTTCGCGGCCGCCGCCGAACGCGACGGCCGCACGCTGCCGTTCGTGCTCGACGAGGTGCTCAGCAGCACCGACCCCGCCCGCTTCCGCGCCGTCATCGAATGCCTGCTCACTCTCGTGGCCCAGGGCTGCCAGGTGTTCTACTTCACCTGCCAGCCCGGCGACGCCGCCGCGTGGCAGCAGGTGGCCGACGAATCCGGCACGCCCGGGGCCAGGCGCATCGACCTGGCCGAAGCGGCCGCCGACGGCGCGGGCGCCTCCAGGCTGCTGACCGCCTCGACGGCCCAGGCCCCCGCCCTGCCTGGCCCCGAAGGACGCTCGCTGGCCGACTATGCCGCACTGCTCGCCGTCCCGGCGCTGGACGGCGCCGCCGGCTCGGCCGGGGCGCACCTCGCCCACCTGCTCGACGACGCCCAGCAACTCCACCGGCTGCTGTCTGCCGGCGTGGCGACCTGCGGACAACTGCGGTGCCTGGCCCAACACGGCGGCACGGCGGCATTCCTGGACGCCGCCGCGATGCGCCGGGTGCAGGCCCGTGCCGCGATGCTAGATGCCTTCGCCGAAGGCTGGCGCATCGGCCGAGGGAAGAAACTGACGCCCGAGGCCCTCGACGAGGCCGGCGTGAGCGATCGGCTGCTGGACCGAATCGCGAGCCTGGCGGCCGAACTGGACGGGAATGCCGCGCGACTGGTGGATGCCCTCAACGCCCGCCAGGACGAGAGAGCCAAGGGCTTCCGCGCCGCAGCGCTGGAGGAGATGATCGACAAGCTCACCGAATCCGGCCATCTGGACCCGCGCCCCGCCCTGACCGCCGACGAGTTGCGGTCCCGCGTGCTTGCCGCGGCCGGGCCGTTCATCTCCGACGGCGCCGTGGCCATCGAGGAGGCCTCGCGGATGCTCCGGGCGTGCCAGGCGGCAGTCTGACCTTCGCGATGGACCCCTGGCGATGCCCTTGATCTGAGTGTCTGGAGATGCCCCGCGGGCGCCTTGGGTTGCCCTTCGCGGGCAAGCCGCGAGGGCCTTCAGGCCCTGCTCAAGTACTCGCCCGTGCGGGTGTCGACGCGGACGGTCTCGCCGATCTCGACGAAGCCGGGCACCTTGATGCGGGCGCCGTGCTCGCACGTGGCTTCCTTGAGCTGGTTGGTGGCCGTGGCGCCGCGAAGCTGCGGCGGGGTCTCCACGATCTTCAACTCGACAACGTTGGGCAGCTCGACGCTGATGGGCTGGCCTTCGACCGACGCCACCTCCATCGTGATGTTGGGCACGAGGAAGACCTTGCGGTCGCCGATGAGTTCCATCGGGATCTCGATCTGCTCGTACGACTGCGGGTCCATCACGACGATCTTGTTCCCCTCGGTGTACAGGTACTCCATCGGCCTGCGGTTGAGGTAGATCTCCTCGAACGGCTCGTCGGTGCGGAACCGCTCCTCGATGGACTGGCCGGTCCGGAAATTCTTGAGCTGGATCACCTGGTAGCTGCGCCAGTTGCCCTTGGCAACCTTCTGGTTGTCCTGGCAGACCCAGATGCCGCCGTCCCTGTAGCTCACCGCCATGCCGCGACGGAGGTCAATTGCCTTTATCGCCATACCTGTGTCTCCAAACCCGGGGATTTCCGAACCGCTAAGGGCGAGGGATTGTACCACAAAGGCCGATTCGTTCAAGGCGAAGATTCGCTCCGGGCCTGCGTCCCCCGGGCGTCGGGCGTTTCAGAACGTGTATGAAACCGGGAGGTCGGTGCGCATCGTGTGGCATGGGCGTCTCGCCCATGCGTCGCGGGGCCGTCTCGGCCGTGCCACGCCGCAGCCGGTTCTCATACACGTTCTTACATGAAGTGTAACCGAAAGCAATTCTGATTGCATTTGGCAAGTTTCGCGGAAACTCCCGGCCTGGCACGGTAGTTTTTCGGAAACGCCTTCCGGGGGGTGTCCCAACCCGTCCCGGGGCACGTTTGCCAAGAAACTCCCGTGCCGGCACGGGAGTTTCGAGCGCCCTGAAGGCGTTAGAGGCATGGGCACCAGCCCTCACGGGCGGGGCTAC
>CAYWTX010000322.1:0-20957 GCA_964461295.1 uncultured Planctomycetaceae bacterium
GGCAATGGGCAATGCTTTCACTTTGCTGGAGGTGGTTCTCGCCATCGGCCTGACGGTGGGCCTGATGGCGGCGGTGCTGGGGTTCTACCAGCACGTCTCGTCGGTGCGGGAGGACTTTGACGGCCAGCTTCGCGAGGTCCGCATGGCCTCGACGCACCGCTCGGCGATGGACCGCATGACGGAGGAGCTTCGCTCGGCCGTGTCGCACCCGTCGCTGCCGCTGGTGCTGGAAGGGGGGCAGACGGAGTTGCGTTGGGCGAAGGCGGCCGTGCCGGGCGCGGCGGTGTGGGCGACGGTGAACGTGACGGACGCGCCGGTGACGCCGGAGCAGGATGTGCGGATGGTGGGCTACCGCGTCCGCCAGTATGAGGACGAGTACGGCAACTGGATCATCGAGGGTTTGGAGCGGCTGGAGCAGAGGGTGTTGACGGCGCAGGTGGTGGAGGAGGGCGAGCAGATTCGCTCGGCGCTGCTGGCGCCGCAGTACAAGTTCATCGCGTTTCGGTACTGGGACAGCGGGGGTCAGCAGTGGGTGACGGGTTGGTCGGGGCGGGAGATGCCGGCGGCCGTGGAGATTTCGCTGGGCCGCGAGCCGCTTCCGGAGCAGGCGCAGGTGGACGAGTACCCATATGAGACGGTTCGGCGGGTGGTGTACCTGCCGGGGGTGAGGCGGGCGGCGCCGAGCGGGAACATCGTGCGGGGATTGGGGGGCGGCAGATGAGATTGCCAGTTGCCAATTGCCGATTGCCGATTTCGGAGGAACGACCGCGTTGGATGGCGCGCCACCCATTCGCAAATGGACGGCCGGGCTCCGCAATGGGCAATTGGCAATGGGCAATTGGCAATGGGCAATTGGCAATCGGCAATGGCCAATTGGCAATCGGCAATGGGCAATGGGCAATGGCCAATGGGCAATGGCCAATGGGCAATTCCCGCCGGGGCACGATCCTGGTGGCCGTGCTGGTGGTTCTGGCGATTGGCGCCCTGGCGGCTGGGGCGCTGATCTATCGGGCACAGGCGGAGATCACCGCTTCGACGGCGGGCGGGCGTGCGCAGCAGGCGTACGCGACGGCATCGAGCGGGCTGGACTTTGCCATCGCGGTGTTGAAGACGTACAAGCAGGACGCGAGGGTCTGGTACGACAACCCGGAACTGTTCCGTGGCCGCCTGGTGTGCGACGACGGCGCTAACAAGTGGTACTACACGATCTACGCGGACAGCCCCGAGGTCGGCAGCGCGGCGTCGCATGCGGAACTGCTGCGGTACGGCGTGACCGACGAGGCGTCGCGGATCAACATCAACACGGCGCCGGCGTCGGTGTTGGGGGCGCTGCCGAACATGACGCCGGACCTGGTGGACTGCCTGATGGACTGGCGCGACGCGGACGGCAACTCGCGCCAGCAGGGGGCGGAGCAGGACTATTACGACCGGCTCCCCGTGCCGTACAACGTTCACAACGGGCCGCTGGCGAGCCCGGACGAGGTGCTGATGATCCGCGGTTTCACCGGCCACACGCTGTACGGCGAGGACTACAACCTCAACGGCATGCTGGAGCGGAACGAGGACGACGGCGACACGTTGTTCCCGCCGGACAACGCCGACGGGAAGCTGGACCGGGGGCTGGCGGGCGTGGCGACGGTGTACTCGTACGAAATGAACGTGAGCAGCGCGGGCGCCAGGCGGGTCAACATCAACACGATGGGGGTTCGGCCGCCGGGAAGCCCGGGCGGGCGCGACGGGAACGCTCCAGCGGGCCGCGGGGCCGGCGATGGGGGCACGGCCGACGCAGGTGGGGACGGCGGCGGCAACGCAGCCGATGCCGGGGGCGACAGCGGCAGCGGCGGCGGCGGCGGCAGCAGCGGTCGGTCGGGGCGGGCGGCGCGGGACTTCACCGGGGGCGACAGCGGCATGGGGGACACCGGCGGCGGGAACCGGCTGGACCGTCTGCGGGACCGGCCGGGGGCGCAGGACACGACCGCCGACGGCGCGGAGGGGACGTTGTCCGGGCAGACGGCGCTTTTCATCGGGCTGTACGCGGCGGACGGCAACTCGATCAAGCATCCGTCGGAACTGCTGGAGATGCGTTATCAACTCAAGAAGGACTACGGCCCGCTTCGGGCGGGGACGTGGGTCGAGTCGGGCGTGAAGGCATCGGACATGGCGATGCTGCTGGACCGGTACACGGCGGCCTCGGGCGGGACGGTGGCGGGGCTGGTGAACGTGAACACGGCGCCGGTGGATGTGCTGGCGGCGCTGCCGGGCATGGGCGCCGACTTGGCGCGGCAGGTGATCGATCGCCGCGGCAGTCTGACGCCGGAGCAGATGGCCACTCCCGCCTGGCTGATTGAGAACGACGTTCTGAGCGTGGAGCAGTTCAAGGTAGTGGCGCCGTACCTGACGACGCGGGGCAGCCAGTTCCGGGTGCGGGTGGTGGGATACGGCTGGCCATGCGGGCAGTACCGGGTGCTGGAGGCGGTGGTGGATGTGGCGACGGGCTCGCCGCGCGTGGTGTACCAGCGCGACCTGACCGCCCTGGGCATGCCGCTGTCGATCAAGATGGATCAAGAGGTGAAGCGCTGATGGGCGCATGGGCTGACAGGCTGAGGTTCGGCGGCAGCGGGCGGACGTTCGTGGCCGTCGATTTCGACTCGCGCCAGCTCCGGGTGGTGCTGGCGGAGAAGGCGGCGGGGCGGACGCGCGTGCTGAAGCTGGCCGCCGTGGCGATGCCGGAAGGCATTGACGTGGAGGCGGGCAACGGGAAGCTGGCGGACCTGCTGGGTCGCACGCTGAAGGACCTGGGGGCGGCGGGCGCGGGCGTGCTGATGCACCTGTCGCGCAGCCAGGCGGTGCTGAAGCCCATCACGCTGCCGCCGGGCACCCCGGTAGAGCAGATGCCCGCGATGGTCGCCTTCCAGGCGGAGAAGGAACTGCCGTTCCACCCCGAGGAGGCGGTGGTGGACTTCTGCATCGAGGAGCACCACTACGACGCGGCCGCGGGGCCCGAGGCCCCGGCCGGGGTGGACGTGCTGGTGGGCGCGACGCGCCTGCCGGTGGTGAGCCGCTACCGGGAGTTGGCCACGGGCGCGGGGGCCAGGCTGCTGCGGCTGGGCCTTCGGCCGTACGCCAACCTGCGATGCGTGGAGGCGTGCACGGTGCGGGGGGCCCGCGAGAACGTGCTGCTGGTGCACCTGACCGGCGAGGAGGCCGAGATCGACGTGATCGTCGGCGATTCGCTGGCGTTCAGCCGTGCGGTGACGATGAAGATGCCGGGCGCGACGGCGTCGGCGGCGGATAAGGAGACCGCGGTCGGGTCGCTGGCGATGGAAGTGGCCCGCAACGTGCAGAGCTACCAGGCGGTGCAGCGGGGGGAGAAGGTGGACGCGGCCCTGGTGGCCGGCGGCACGGGGCTGGAGGCGGCGCTGGCGGAGCAGGTGGCCAAGCGGCTGGGCGTGCGGTGCGAGATGCTGGACCCGTCGGGCGCGTTGCGGCTGGGCGAGGTGGCCAACGCGTCGGCGTTCATATCGACGCTGGGTCTGGCGATCGCGCACACGGCGGCCGATCCGCCGCCGTTTGACTTTCTCAACCCCAAGCGGCCGAGCGTCAGGAAGAACGTGCGAAAGGCGACGGTGATCGCCCTGGGTTCGGCGTTGGGCGTGGCATTGGTCGCGCTGGCGGTGGCGGGCGCGATGGACGTCTCCCGCGTCAGCGGAAGCCTGGACGACATCAACGCCGAGTACGGCAAGGCGATGGATGTCTCCAAGAAGCTGAAGAAGGAGATCGAGCGAGTGAAGCGTCTGGAGGCGTGGGAGGCCGACGGGCGCGACTGGCTGTCGCACTGGGCGATGGTGTCGGCCATGCTGCCCTCGTGCACGGACGCGTACGTGCAGTCGTTCAAGACGCTGAGCGACGGGGCGGTGTCGTTCACGATCAACGCCCGCGAGAGCCGGATCATCACGGACCTGGGCGTGCGGCTGACGGAGGCGGGATACAAGTTTCAGCCGGGCCGGCTGGCGACGGTGAACGACCCGTACGGCTACACGTACGCGGCGGACATCCGCGTGACGCCGGGGCCGGACATGAAACTGGACCTGGCGTCGGTTCGCCCGCCGCCTCGTCCGTTCGACGACGACTCGCTGAATCAGTGGATGAAGGGCGGTCCGGGCGCGGCGGGGGGCGTCGCGCCCGGCAGCGGGGCGGCTGGTAGCGGGGCGGCTGGCAGCGGGGCGGTCGCGCCGGCCGCGGGCAGCGGCGCCGGCGCCGTGGCGGCGAGCGGGGCGCCCGCGCCACAGCCGGGCACGGACGCGCCGCCGTGGAGGAAGGGCGGGTACGATCCGCGGTCATACACAGGCAGGGGCGAAGGCTCGGCGGCACACACGCCGCCGCCCGCGGCGGGTGCCGCGGCCCCCGCGGTCCCTCCAGACCCGGCGGCGGTGGCTCAACTCACCCGGGAGTTGCTGGAGGCATGCGACCGCGACCAGGACGGGAAGCTGTCAGGCGCGGAGTACAAGAGCGCGTATCCGCTCTTCTACTCCAAGGGCATGAAGGTCTTTGACGTGAACCAGAACGGGCATCTGGATTCGGAGGAGCGCAGGCTGTTCGAGGCCTGGCGGCATGCCTTGCCGCGAGCGGAGGAGCCTGGCCGATGACCAACCGAGAGAAGACAATGGCTGGCATCGTGGGTGCCGTGGTGGGCGGCGTGGTGCTGTACGGCGCGGTCAGCGGCCTGTACCTCTCGCCGCGGGAACAGGCGGAGCGGGACATTGTCAACCGCACCAACGACATGGCGAAGCTGAAGCGGCAGAACCAGGCGGACCAGGCGGTGGCCAGCCGCACGATCGGCATCGCGGCCCGCACGTTCGACGGCGACGAGGCTCGCGCCGCGGCGCAGTTGGGCGCCACGCTGGCGGCCCTGGTCGAGCGGGCGGGGCTGAACGCCAGAAAGCTCTCGTTGCAGCCGGTAACAGGGATGCACGTTCGAGGCGTGTACAAGGAGATCGGGCGCAGCATCGGCGTCCGCGGGAAACTGGCGAACCTGGTGGACTTCCTGTACCTGCTGCGCCAGCAGCCGCACCTGCACCGGCTGGACAGCATTTCGATCGGGCCGATTCCGCGCAGCGACGAGATGGACCTCCAGGCGCGGTACTCCACGCTGATCATCGAGGGCGAGGGCGTGGCGAAGCTCCCGATCGGGAAGGCCACGACCCAAGTGGCTGCCGTCGACCTGGACAGCGACGAGCGCCGCCTGCTGGACAGCATCGCGGCGCGGGACATCTTCCGGCCGTACATCCAGCGGCGGGCCGAGACGATCGCGGTGCGACCGCCGCCGGCGGAGGCGGACGCGGGCCCGAGGATTTCAGTGGCCCCGCGGCCGGTGGAGGCGGCCAAGCCGCCGACGCGGTTCAAGCTGGTGGGCCTGCCGCGGTGGGACGACCGGCAGGAGGCGATTGTCTCCGACGGCGGTTCCGGGCAGGTGCGGGTGTACAAGCCCGGCGACGAAGTGGCCGGCGGCAAGTTGCTGGCCGTGGACTACCGGCCGATCCCATCGCCGAAGAACGAGCACATGACCTCTCCCAGCCGCGCGATCATCCAGATCGGCCCGGACCTGTGGGCGGTGGAGCTTGGGCAGGACTTGAGCGAGAAGCGGCGTCTGAAGGCCGAGCAGTTCCCGCCGGGCGTGACGACGCATCCGGTGAGCGAGAAGTGACAAGTGTCGAGTGTCGGTCGCACGGTATCCGGGTTTCCGGTAGCCGGTTGGACGGAGTCAGGAGATGGAGCGATGAACACCGCGAAGATGCTGATGATCGCGGCGGCGTGCCTGGTGGCGGGCGGCATGATGTGGGCCGAGCCTGAGACCAAGCCAGCGCCGACCGCCAAGCCCGCGCCGTCCACGAAGCCCGTGCCGGCCTCTGTGCCGGCGACGCAGCCGGCGTCGCAGCCGGCGTCGGCGCCGGGGGCCCTGGCCGCCGCGCCGTCCACGAAGCCCGCGCCGGCCTCTGCGCCGGCGACGCAGCCGGCGTCGCAGCCGGCGACGGCGCCGGGGGCCATCGCCGCCGCGTCGTCCACGCAGCCGGCCAACGAGCATCCCCGCCCGTCGGCGAACAACAAGGCGATGATCCGTTTCCAGTACGACGGCATCGACTTCAACGACCTGATCCGCCTGTTCGCGCAGAACGCCTCCAAGCCGATCCTGGGCGAATGCGACGTGCCGGGCAAGTTGACGTTTTTCGACAGCGAGCCGTACAACTACTCCGAGGCGTTCGACACGATCAACATCCTGCTGGCGATGCGGGGATTCTGGCTGGTCGAGGACGCCCGCTACTTCCGCGTGGTCAAGCTCGCCAGCATCCCCAACGAGTCGCCGATCCTGACGGGCGTGGCCGAGATGGAGACCTTCCGCCCCGGCGAGGTGGTGACGGTCGTCCTGCCGCTGAAGTACGTGGATCCCGGCACGGCCAGCAAGGCGGTGGTGCGGATGGTCTCCACGTGGGGATCGATCTCGCCGCTGGTGAAGGTCAAGGGGCTGGTCGTCACCGACAGCGCGGGCAGCATCCGCCGCATCCAGCAGTTCCTCAAGTTGCTGGACACCGGCTCGATCATGGAGAAACAGATCAAGGCCGTGCCGCTGCGCCGGGCCTCCGCGCGCGTGGTCACCGGCATCATCAACGACGTGTTCGGCGGCGCCAGCCGGCGCAAGATGGTCTACAACGCCAACACCGGGCGGTACGACTACGAGGCCGCCGACCCCGAGGAAACCATAACCGCCACGGCCGACGACCGCACCAACACGGTCGTCCTCATGGGCTCGGGCGAGAAGCTCACCATGGCCGAACAGGTCATCAAGGAGCTGGACAAGGAGAGCGAGGAAACGGCCGCGGACATCCGTATCTTCAAGCTGAAGAACGTCAAGGCGGAGGAGATGGCCAAGACGCTGCGCGACATCATGGCCGAGGACGCTCCCGCGGGCGGATCGAGCGGGGCGACGCCATCGCCGTCCGGTTGGCCGTGGCGCCAGCCCGTGGCGGGCAGTTCCGCCGCGGCCGTCAGCGTGGTCGGGCACACGAAGATCGTGGCCGACACGGCCGGAAACCGGCTGATCGTCTCCTCGCCGTCGGACACGATGGCGGCGATCGAGAAGCTGATCAAGGACCTGGACGGCGACGCGGTCTCCTCGGGCACGGCGAGGATCTTCCGCCTGAAGTCGGCCGACGCGCAGTCGCTGGCCGGCATCATCACGCGGGCGACCACGGCGACCGACCCGCGCACCGGGCGGACGATGTCGGCCATCCAGGTTTCCGCCGACACGCGGACCAACAGCCTGGTGGTCACCGGCCCGGCGGGCGACATCCAGATGGCCGCGTCGCTGCTGGAGGAGTTGGACAAGGACACGGCGGTTGATCCGCGAGAGATTCACGTGGTGCAGTTGCAGGCGGGGGACGCCAAGCAGATCGCGGTGTCGCTGGTGAAGCTGTTCGCCAAGGAAGCGGTGAGCGACCGCGGCGGGCACGGCACGTCGGGCACGAGCCTGCGCGTCGAGGCCGACGCGGTGACCAACAGCCTGCTGATCGCGGCGACGCCGGGCGACTGGCCGGTGGTGCAGAGGATTCTCGACCAGCTCAAGGCGTCGGTGATGCCGATGGCGACGGCAAGCACGCGGCGGTACCCGCTGAAGGCCGCCAAGGCGGAGGAAATGGCCGAGACGCTACGGCAGATCTACGGCGGGTCGCGGAGCGGGCGAGGCGGCGCGCCCGTCCCGGCGCGGACCGGCGGCCCGGCGGCCGTGCCGGTCGTCATCGCGGCGCACAAGGACGTCAACTGCCTGCTGGTGTCGGCGGCCGAGGACGACCAGAAGGCCATCGCCGAATTGGTGGCGGCCCTGGACGTGCCGTCCAGCGAGAAGATCGACCCCATCCGGCTGGTGAAGCTCACCAGCGCCGAGGCGGCGCGGCTTGCGGCGACGCTGAAGTCGATGCAGCCGCCGCCGGTGAGGGGCGAGCCGGTGGACGTGCTGATCGAGGCCGAGCCGCTGACCAACTCGCTGCTGATCCGGGCGCCGGAGGCGAAGTGGAAGACGCTGGAGGAGATGATCGGCAAGCTGGACGCGGCCACGAAGAGCCAGGTTCGCGAGATGCGGATCATCGTGCTGAAGCACACGTCGGCGGCGGGCCTGGCGGGGATGCTGAGCGAACTGTACAGCGGGGCGGCACAGAGCGTGGCGGGTTCGATGTCGCGCGGGTCCCCGCGTCCGCCGGGGAGCGGGTCGGCGGGGGCGGCGGTCGTCGAGGAGCGGATCGTGATCACGCCGGCGCCGGGCGACCGCGCGCTGGTGGTGGACGCGCCCAAGGCGCGGATCGACGAGATCGCGCATCTCGTGCAACAACTGGACAGCAAGGAAGCGCCCGGCACGGTCCAGACGCGAACGTACGACCTCACGACCGCCAACGCGATCGACACGGCCGTGTCGCTGGAGCGGCTGTTCGCCCAGCAGCGCGCGGGCATGGCCGCGGGCGGCGGGCGGCAACCGGCCGGCAGCGAACCGCAACCGCGGTTTGAGGCGAACGCGGCGTCCAACCAGCTCCTGGTGGCGGCGACGGCCTCGCAGTTCGAGGAGATCGACAAACTGGTCGCGTCGATCCAGGCAGGGACGAAGGCGGCCGGGGAGACGCGGACGTTCCGGCTGAAGTACGTGAAGGCGTCGGACCTGGTGGAGGTGCTGGCGACGATGCTGTCGGATGAAGCGCCTTCGACTTCGTCGACGACGCGCCGCCCCGGCGGCGCCGGCGGCAGGGCCCCCGGGTCGGGCGCGACGGCGCAGACGGCGTCCATTCGCGTCGCCGCGGTGCCCGAGGCGAACGCGGTCGTCGTGCAGGGCCCGCCCACGAAGCTCGCCCTGGCGGAGAAGCTCATCGCGGGTTTCGACACCGCCGACGTGGCGACGGCGGGGAAGATCATCATCCGCACGTACCAGATGAGCACGAGCAAGGCGGCCGACGTGGCCGTGTCGCTGGCGGGGCTGTTTGGCGAGGGCAGGGGTTCGGTCGGCCGGGCGGGCACGGCGGCGGGCGAACCCCAGCCGCGGTTCGACGCCGACGCCGCGACGAACCAGTTGTTGGTGGCCGCGACGGCTTCGCAGTTCGCCGAGATCGACAAGGTGATCAAGGATCTTCAGGCGGGCACGGTGCTGGCGAGCCAGACGCGGACGTTCGTGCTGAAGCACGCTCGCGCGTCGGACGTCGCGGACGTGCTGGCGGCGATGCTCGCGGAAGGCGCCTCGGCGGCGCGCCGAGTCCCGGGGGTCAGGGCCCCCGGGGCCGCCTCCTCGGCCCAGGAGAGTCTCTCCCGCGTGTCGTTCATGGAAGGCTCGAACACCGTTGTCGTGCAGGCCTCGCCGGAGAAGCTCCTGCTCGCCGAAGGGCTGATCAAGACGTTTGACGTCCCCGAGGCCGGCGGCAAGACCGTCGTCGAGGTCGTGAAGCTTTCCAACGCCCAGGCGGTGAGCCTGGCCGAGGCCGTCACCTCCGCCCTGGCCGCCCGCGCGGCCCGCGGGGGCGCCGGCAGGCCGGTCGCGGGCGACGACCAGGCCGTCACCGTGACGGCCGAGGTCAACTCCAACAGCGTGCTGGTTCGCGGCCCGGTCCGCGACGTGCCCGAGGTCGTCGAGATGATTCGCCGCCTGGACACGCAGGGAACCAGTTCGGCGGCGCAGGTGCGGATCTTCAGGCTGGAGAACAGTTCGGCCATCGACCTGGAGAAGTCGGTCAGCAAGCTGTTCAAAGAGATCGTGGCCCAGTCCGCCCAGCGGTCGTCAAAGGGCGGCGCGGCGATGGCGCCGCCCCCGTTCAGCGTTGTGGCCGACGAGCGGACCAACAGCCTGGTGGTCTCGACCACCAACGCGCACTTCGCGATCATCGAATCGCTTCTGGCGTCGCTGGACAAGGCCGGGCCGCTGCGCGACGTGCAATACGTCTTCCTGGAGAAGGCCAACGCCTCCGAGGTGGCCTCGAAGCTGGCCGCGATGTACGTGGACCGCAAGGGCGACGCCAAGCCGAACATCGAGCCCGACGACATCTCCAACTCCATCGCCATCGTCGCCAAGGACATGGACATGAAGGCGATGGAGGGCGTCATCGTCAAGCTGGAGAAGGCCTCCGAGTGGGGCGACCGGCCGATCGTGCGGGTGATCCCGCTGCAGAAGATCCGCGCCAGCCAGATGGCGGACGTGATCCAGCGCGTGTACGGGCAGATGACCGATGTGCCGATCAACGTGACCGAGAGGCTGCCGGACCAGACGGGCACGCCGGAGGACCCCAACGGGATGCTGCTGCAGCCGGCGATCCTGCCCATCGACGAGGACCCGCTGCTGATGCCCTCGGGCACGGGCGGCAAAGGTGGCGGGAGGGCAGGCCCCGCGGCCGCGCCGGCGCCGAAGCCCATCTCGATGGCCAGGCCGAAGGAGACCCAGCCGTCATCGCAGCCGGCGACTCAGCCGACGAGCAAGCCTGCCGCCAAGAGCGGCGCGATCACGATCACGGTGGACAAGACGTCCAATTCGCTGATCGTGCTGGCGAAGCGCGCCGAGTTGTCGAACATCCAGGCGATCATCGACCAGCTCGCGGTGAACGCCCAGCAGGCCGACGCGGAGATTCGCGTCTTCAGGATCAAGGAGGCCGACTGCGCGTCGATCGCCAACACGCTGGACACCTTGTTCAACCCGCGCATGGTGGCCATCCCTGCCGCCGGCGGGCGCGGCGGCGGGGAGCCGCCCGCGCTGCCCGAGCCGAAGATCAACGCCGTCCCCGACGCGCGGACCAAGAGCCTGATCGTCCGCGCCAAACCGGCGGACTTCGAGCTCATCATCCCGCTGATCGCCCAACTGGACAAGATGGCGACGGTGATCAGCGAGGTGCGGGTGTTCATCCTGAAGAACACCGACGCCGCCGAGGTGGCCGAAAACCTCAAGGACCTTTTCCAGCCGCCGCAAGCCAGCCAGCCGCAGATGCAGCCGCTGCCCAACCAGCCGCAGGCGCAGCCGGCGCAGGGCGGGCGTCGCACGGGCAACCGCGCGCGGACGGACATGGTCCGCCAGATGCTCGAGATCCGCGGCGCCGGCGGGGTCACGCAGGTGGACCCGGCCACGGGCATCAGCATTGCCGCCAACCGCAACACGAATTCGGTGATCGTGTCGGCCCCGGCGGACGCGATGAAGCTGGTCGAGAAGATCATCGAGGAACTGGACCAGGCGACGGCGATGGCGCAGTCGGTGCGGCTGTACCCGCTGAAGCACGCGGAGGTGCAGACGACGGTGAACGCGTTGCGTGAGGTGTTCGCGACGGGCGCGGCGCCGTCGGCGTCCTCGGCGGCGCCGGGAGCGGCGGCGGGCGGGGCGCGGGGGCCGCGAACCGCGTCGCGGGGGGGCAGCGGGGGTGTGGGGCGCGAGGCGCCCGTCATCATCGCCGGCGACGAGGCGGCGAGGCTCGTCATCGTGTCGGCGCCCTCGGACAAGCAGGAACTGATCGAGAAGGTCATCGGCGAGATCGACACGGCCCAGTCGGCCGGAGAGATCGCGGTGAAGGTGTACCGCCTGACGAACGCGCAGGCTGCCACGGCGGCGGCGGCGCTGTCGCAGGCGATGACGGGGGCGGGCGGCGGCGCGGCCGGTGGGCGCGGCGCGCGCGGGGGCGGGGGCGACGCGCAGCTTCGCATCTCGGCCGACGCGTCGAGCAACTGCCTGATCGTGAAGGCGGGGAAGGAAGACCACGCGAGGATCGCGGCGTTGCTGATCGAGATCGACGCGGCGCCGGCGGACAAGTTCCCGGTGCGGACGATCGCCTTGCAGCACGCCGACGCCGAGGAACTGGCGGGCGTGCTGTCGCGGATGTTTGCCGGCGGGCAGGCGGCGGGCGCGGCGCGAACGCCCGGGCGGCGGGGCGGCGGAGGCGGAATGACGGGGGTGGGCGGCGCGAGCGCGCCGGTGGCGCCCTCGGCGGTGACGAGCGTCGCCATCGACGCCGACCGCAACGCGCGGATGCTGCTGGTGCGGGCCGACGACGCGACGTTTGAGAAGGTCAAGCAGCTCGTGGCCACGCTGGACGTGGCGGGCTCGGCGAGCACGGTGCGCGAGATCATCGCCCTGAAGTACGCCAGGGCGAGCGACCTGGCGGCGACGCTGTCGGCGGCGTTCGTGAGCCCCCGTGCCGCGCGCGGGGGCACGGGCGAGGACGCGATCGTGATCGTGCCTGAGCCGACGAGCAACAGCCTGATCGTGACGGCCAGCGCCGTCGGCCTGGAGAGCGTCAAGGCGCTGCTGGCGAAGCTGGATAGCGAGATCGGCGGCGGCGGCAAGACGGAGTTCCTGGTGCTGAAGAACGCCCAGGCGGCGGAGATGGCCGGCGTGCTGACGCAGATTTCCGGCACGCGGAGCGGCGCGCCCGGCCCGACCGGGGCGACCGGATCGCGCGGGCCGCGCCAGCCGGCGCGGACGCCCACGGTGGCGGCCGAGGGCGTGATCGTCACGGCCGAGAGTTCGAGCAACGCGGTGGTGCTGACGGGTCCGGGGGGCGACGTGGACAAGTTGCTGGCGGTGGCGAAGAGGCTGGACGACGCGGCCGCGTCGATGGGGACGGCGGTGGTGAAGCTGTACGGACTGAAGAACGCGGAAGTGCCGGCGACGGTCGCGGCGTTGCAGGAGATATTCGCGGCATCGGCATCGTCTCGCTCCACGGGCCCAGCGGCGAGAAGCCCGCGGGGCGCCGCCCGTGGGCCTGGCGAAGACGTGCCCGTTGTGATTGTGGGCGACGAAGGCGCCCGTAAGGTCCTTGTTTCGGCGCCGGAGGCCAAGCACGTCCTGATCGCGAAGGTGATCGAGGAGATCGACGCCTCACAGCAGGCGGAGAACGTTTCGGTCCGAGTCTATCGGCTGGAGAACGCCCAGGCTCCGACGGCGGCGGCGGCGCTGTCGCAGGCGATGACGGGTTCGGGCGCCGCCCCGGCCGCGGGAGGCCGGGGCGCGCGGGGCGGCTCGGCGGGCGGCAGCGGGCAGTTCCGCATCTCGGCCGACGCGTCGAGCAACTGCATCGTGGTGCGGGCGAGCAAGGAAGACCACGAGAAGATCACGGGCCTGCTGAAGGAGATGGACATCGCGCAGGCGGAGAGATACCCGGTGCGGACGCTGGCGCTGAAGCAGGCGGAGGCCGACGCGGTGGCCGAGACGCTGAACCGGTTGTTCGGCACGACGGGTGGCGTGCAGCCGCCGGCGGCGGGCGGGTCTCGCGGCGCGCGGCCGGCGCAGGGTGGCAAGGGCAACGTGGTGATCGAGCCGGACCGCGGATCCCGGATGCTTCTGGTCCGCGCCGACGAGGAGACGTTCGCGCGGATCGAGGAAGTAGTCGCCGTGCTGGACGTGCCGGGGGGAGGCAAGTCAGTGCCGACGGTCATCGCCCTCAAGCACGCGCAGGCGGCGGCGATCGCCCCGGCGCTCCAGGCGGCGTTCGCCGGCCAGCGCAGCGCCAAGACCAAGCCCGAGGAGACGGTCACCGTCATCGCTGAGCCGATGTCGAACAGCCTGCTCGTCACGGCCGATGGAACGAACCTGGAGAAGGTGAAGAGCCTGCTGTCGCAATTGGACGCGCCGATGGCGGAGGGGCAGGGGCTGGTGAAGGTGTATCGGCTGGAGAACGCGCAGGCGTCGTCGGTGGCGGCGGCGTTGTCGACGGCGATGAACGCCGGTGGTGGTGGTGGTGGCGCCTCGGGGGCGGCGGCACGTGGACCGCGGACGGGGGTCGCCGCCGGCGGCGCCGCGGTTGGCGCAGCCGTGGCGAACTTCGTCATCGCCGCGGACAACACGAGCAACAGTTTGATCGTCCGGGCCGACAAGGACGACCACGCGAGGATCGGTGCGCTGCTGAAGGAAATGGACGCCGCGCCGTCGGATAAGTTCCCGGTGCGGACGATCGCGCTGAACAGCGCCGACGCCACGGAAGTGGCGGCCGTGCTGGGCCGCGTGTTCTCGGCGGGCGGCTCGCCGGCGAGCGGTTCGGCGGCGGGCGGTTCGGCGGCGGGGCGAGGCCCGCGCGCGGGCGGCGCGGGCGTCGGGGGCGTCAAGGGATCGGTGGTGATCGAGGCCGATCGCGGCAGCCGCATGCTGCTGGTGCGGTGCGACGACGAGACGTTCACGAAGGTGAAGGAACTGGCCACCAAGCTTGACGCGACGAACCCGGCCGGGCGGGCCGCGCGCACGCTGCTGGCCCTCAAGCACGCCAACGCCGAGGCGGTGAGCGCAGCCCTGAACTCGGCGTTCCTGCCGCCCAAGGGCGCGCGCGTCGAGCCCGAGGACCTGGTCGCCGTGGTGGCCGATCCGGGCAGCAATTCGATCCTCGTCACGGCGAATGTGCCGAACCTGGAGAAGGTCAAGGGGTTGCTGGCGCAGCTTGACACCGCGACGGCCGGCGAACGCACGGAACTGCTGCTGCTGAAGAACGCCAAGGCGACGGACCTGGCCAAGACGCTGACGACGATCGCGGCGAGCGTCAAGACCGCCGGGGGCGCGGGCAAGCCCGGTTCGGCCAAGAGCGCCACGCTGTCGGCCGACGCGTCGAGCAACGCCCTGATCGTCACCGGTCCGCGCGAAGAGGTCGACAGGGTCATGCAGATGGCCCTGCAACTGGACAAGGCGGCCGAGTCGTCTATCTCGAGCGTCGAGGTGATCGCCCTGAAGAACGGCGACGCCTACAGCGTTGCCGCTATGGTCCGCGATCTGTACACGCAGCAGTCCAACGCCGCCAAGGCCAACCAGCAGGCGATCAGCGCGCTGGCGGTCACGGCCGACGACCGCGCCAACGCGCTGGTGGTCGCGGCGAGCAAGGACATGCACGAGATGGTGGCCCGCTGGGTGGCGCAGATCGAGGAGATGAAGCCCGCCCGCGGCACGATGCGGCTGCTGCGGCTGAAGAACGTGGACCCGCTGGAGGTGGAGCGGGCGATCCAGCAGATTTACAACTCGCCCTCCGGCGGCGCTCGAGGCCCCGAGGGCGCAATGGCGCCGTCGGGCGCCACGCCGGCTCGGCGTCCGGCGACCGCGGCGCCGGCCGCCGGGGGCGCCGGGGCCGCCAGGGCCGCCGGCGGGGGCCGCGTCCAGACCTCCGTTCTGGACGCGCAGCGGTCGATCCTCATCAACGCCTCCGACGAGGACTTCGAGGCGATCAAGGCCCTGGCCGACGCGCTGGACCAGGCGGCGGCCGCCACGAGGCAGACCGTTCAGCTCTTCGTTCTCAAGAAGGCGGACAACAAGCGGGTGGCGACGGCCCTGAGCAGCATGTACCGCCCGGTGACGGGGCGGACGCCGCGCCCCGAGGACCAGGTCGTTGTCACCGCCCTGGACCAGACCAACGCGATCGTGGCGTCGGGCACCAAGGAGAAGCTGGCTGAGGTCGCCCACCTGATCGAGCAGCTCGACAAGGAAGACGTGGCCCCGTCGTTGCAGTTCAAGATCTTCCCGCTGGCCAACACCCAGCCCACGAAGATCATGCCCGCGCTGCAGCAGATGCTCCTCCAGATCCGCAAGCTGCGCCCCGACGACACGGTCGACGTCCAGGCCGACGAGCGGACGAAGTCCGTCATCGTCACGGCCAAGAGCACCCTGTTCGAGGAGGTCGGCAAGATCATCACCGCCCTGGACAAGCCTGCCGCCCACGCCTCGGTGGACGTGTTGATCATCCCGCTGAAGAAGGCCGACGCCCCGCGCATGGCCGAAGTGCTCACCGAGATGCTGCGCCCCAGCAAGGCCGGGCAGGTCACGCCCGAGGCGATGGCCCTGCAGGAGCACGTGCGCCTGCTGAAGGTCCACGGCTTGCAGGAGAACATCGCCGAGTTGGACCTCACGCAGCCGATCAAGATCGCGACCGACCCGGCCGTTTCGCGCCAGCAGGGGTCCAACGCCCTGGTGATCACCTCCACGCCGAACAACCTCAAGGCGATGCAGGCGATCGTCGAGATGCTCGACGTGATGCCGCTGGCCGACGACGTCCGCGTGAAGGTCATGCAGCTCAAGAACGCCGACGCCGTCAGCGTGTCGGCCGTCCTGAAGGACGTGTTCACCCAGGGCAAGCAGCTTGCCGGGAACCCCAAGGGGTCGGTCGCCGGCATGGCCGAGCCCAAGACCGTCAGCGGCAAGGGGCTGGTGAACGTGCTGAACGTCTCGGCCGATCCGCGCACCAACACGCTGGTCATCAGCGGCGGCGAGGAGTCGATCGCCCTGGCGGAGTTGATCGCCCGGGACCTGGACCGCAGCGAAGGCAAGATCATCACGGAGGTGCGGCTGTTCAAGTTGAAGCACGGCGACGCGGTGAAGCTGCTGCCGCTGCTGCAGGCGGTATTCGCCGAGGGCGCGCCCGTGCCGGGCATGGAAGGCCTGCAATCGCAGGTGACGCGTCTTCAGACGGTGCTGAAGGACCAGGAAGGCAAGGAGACGAAGGTGCCCAAGACGCGGGCGGCACTGGTCCTTCAGGCCGACGCGGCGACGAACATCCTGATCGTCGCGGCCCGCTCGGACGTGATGCCCCTGCTGGCCGACGTGATCGGCGGCATGGACATTCCCGGGGCCGGCACGCTGGGCACGATCCGGTTCGTGCCGTTCAGCTTCGCCGACGCATCGAGCATCCAGTCGATCATCAACTCGCTGCACACGGGTTCCAACGCGGCCCTGCTCCGCGCCGAGGACAAGCCGGTTCTCACGTACGATTCGCGCACCAACGCGCTGATCATCTCCGCCAGCCAGAAGACCTGGGACGTGCTGGAGCCGCTCATCAAGCGGCTGGACGCCAACACCACGATCACCAGTGACGACGTGCGGGTCATCGCGCTGAAGAGCGCCGACGCGACGGCGTTGGGCACGGCCCTTCAGCGGGTCATGGACTCGCGGGTCAGCCGCTACACCACGCAGGGCGCCGTCATCATCGACACGCTGCGCATGACCATCGTCCCGGACCCGCGCAGCAACAGCCTGATCGTTGGCGGGCGAGAAGAGGGCTTCAAGCAGGTCAAAGCCCTGGCCGAGCAGCTCGACGGGGCCAGCCCAGCCCTGGTGGGGCAAATCCAGTTCCTGCCGCTCAAGGAAGCCAACGCCGGCGCCATCGCCACCAGTCTGACCAGCTTCTTCACGTCACGGTACGCCGCGGCCGTCACGCCCGACGTCACCCGCCAGAAGCCGATTATCATGGCCGACGTGCGGAGCAATTCGCTGCTGGTCGCCGCCAACGCCGACGACACCAAGATCCTCAAGTCGCTGCTGGAGAAGCTGGACACCAAGCTCACCGACCCGGCCGTGCAGATCCAGGTCGTTCCGCTGAAGAAGAACACAGCCGCGGTGGTGGGGCCGATGATCCAGCAGATTTTCACGGCGCGGCTGGCGAGCATGACCGCGCCGGGCGCGACGGCGGCGCCGCAGGACCGCGTGGACGTCGCCGCCGACGCCCTGTCCAACTCGTTGGTCATCTCGGCCAGCAAGGAAAACCACGCCCTCATCCGCGACTTGATTGCCAGAGTGGACTCCGAGCCCGCGGCGGCGACCACCTTCCGCGTGTTCGCCCTGAAGAACGGCACGGCGACGCTGTTGCAGCCGACGCTGGACAAGCTGTTCCTGGCGAGGGTCACCCGCGGGGCGACGAAGGACGCCGTGACGATCATCGCCGATCCGCACGCCAACACGCTGATCGTCGGCGCCAGCCCCGCCGACATGGACGTTGCCGCCGGGCTGATCGAGCAGCTCGACAAGGCCAAGGACGGGTCCGGCTCGGCCGTGCAGGCCTTCCCGCTGACCAAGGCCGACGCCACGCAGGTGGCCAAGACGCTACAGGAACTGTACCGCAGCGGCGGGGCCACCACCACGCCCGTCAGCATCACCGTGGACGAGCGGACCAATACGATCATGGTCTCGGCCGGGCCATCCGACGCCAAGCGGATCGCCGAGTTGATCGCGCAGCTCGACCGGTCGGAGTTGACCAGCGTGACGGAGATTCGCGTTTACTCACTCCAGAACGCCGACGCCACGGAACTGGCGAAGATCCTCACGGACACGCTGACGACCAAGCCCAAGAGCCCCACCGCCGTCAGCGCCAACCGCCAGACGCTGCTGCAGTTTGTCAGCCAGACGAAAGACGGCAAGGAGATGATCGAGCGGGCGCTGCAAGAGGGCGTGCTGATCACGCCCGACGTGCGGACCAACTCGCTGATCATCTCGGCCCCGATCAAGAGCATCACTCTGCTGGAGAGCCTGGTCAAGGCGCTGGATTCGACCAGCCCGCGGGCGGCGGAGATTCGGGTGTTCGCCCTGACCAATTCCGACTGCCGGCAGATGGCCGAGGTGCTCACGCAGTTGTTCCGGCTGAAGTCGGCCGGCACCACCGGCGGCGGGGCTGCCGGCGCCAGCGGCGCGCGAGCGATCAACTACACGCTGGTTTCGACGCAGCCGGCGCTGAACGGGGCGGCGGCAACGCTGGGCATGGCCGACCAGGACTCGCTGTCGGTGACGGTGGACATCCGCACCAACGGCCTGCTGGTGGGCGGCACGACGCGGCTGGTGGACCTGGCCGCCAACGTGATCGAGACGCTGGATTCCTGCCCCGCCCAGGAACGCGAGACGAAGGTCTACCGCCTGCGGAACGCGGCGGCGACCAACATCCAGACCGCCATGCGGGCCTTCCTCGACCAGGAGAAACAGCGGCTGTCGAGCGTCCTCGGCCAGCAGGCCGTCGGCTCGGCGTTCCAGATCCTGGAGCGCGAGGTCGCCATCGTGGCCGAGCCGAACTCCAACACGCTGCTGCTGTCGGCCAGCCCGCGGTACTTCGAAACCATCGAGGCGATGATCCACGAGATGGACATGGCCCCGCCGCAGGTGCTTATCCAGGTGCTGCTGGCCGAGGTCACGCTCGACGACAAGACCGAACTGGGCGTTGACTGGAACCTCGTGCACAAGTGGGACAGCGGCAAGAAATCCGTCGGCTACGGCACCAACTTCGGCGTCAGCGCCCAGACGGCCGGGTTCAGCCTCGCCGTGACGGCCGGCGACCTGGAGATGTTCATGCGAGCCCTGCAAAGCCAGGGCAAGCTGGAGATCCTCTCACGGCCGCAGATCCTCGCCGCGGACAACCAGCGGGCGAACATCAACGTAGGCCAGCGCGTGCCGTTCGTGACCAACACGACGGTCAACCCGCAGGGCGGGATTTTCAACACGGTCCAGTACCAGGATGTGGGGATCCTTCTGACCGTCACGCCGCGCATCAACCCCGACGGGTTCGTCAGGATCCAGGTGAACCCGGAAATCAGTTCGCTGAGCACTTCCACCGTGGACATCGGCCAGGGCGTGAAGGGCGTCGTCATCAACAAGCGCTCGGCCGTGACGACCGTCACCGTGCAGGATGGGCACACGATCGTGATCGGCGGGCTGATTACGACGAAGGACGAGCATCGCGAGGACAAGATCCCGGTGCTGGGCGATTGGCCGCTGATCGGCCCGCTGTTCAAGACCACGACGAAGACGAAGGAACGCAGCGAACTGCTGATCATCCTGACGCCGCACGTGTTGCGGACGCCCGCCGAGGCCGACGCCGTCAGCGACGTGCAGGGCAGGCGCGTGAACATGATCCGCCGGCTCCAGCGCGAGCAGATCGAGGACTCGCTCCGCAAGTACCTCGGCAAGTTCATGGACGAGCAGGAGTACGCGACGGACTTGCGGCCGACGACTCAGCCGACCACGTCGCGGGCGGCAAGCGACGAGGCCAAGGCGCTGATGCGCGTGCGAGAGCAGATGGGGCCGACGACCAGGCCGGCGATACGGGTGGAGTACGAGAGAAAGGATCCCAACCAGAATTGAGAAGGTTCATGGCGACGGGAGAGAGACAACTCGTCGCGCTGCTCCTGGCGGCAGGCTTGTTCGCCGGCTGCGGGGACCGCCAGCGCGTGCAGGTGGGTGCGCGCCCGCCGGCGCCGGTGAGCGAGGCTGACCGGGTGGAGTTGTGGCTGACGCCCGGCTCGGGGGTGAATTGGGACGAGAGTCCCGGCCCCGACGGGCTGCAGGCGCAGGTGCGGTTCTATCGCATGGACCAGCCGCTGTCGGTGCTGGTGGACGGCGTCATCGAATTCCACCTCTTCGATGAGCGCGTGTCCGACCCCAACATGCGGGCCCTGAAGCCCGCCCAGACCTGGCGGTTCACGCAGGAGGAACTGGGCGAGTGCATGGCCAGGTCGATCGTCGGCTGGGGATATGCCATGCGCCTGCCCTGGGCGAAGTTGCCGACGTCGCGCATCATAACGCTCGCGGCCGTGTACACGCCGCCCGACGGCCGGGCGCTGTGGTCGGCGCCGATCCACGTCCCGATGGGAGAGCGGTAGGCGGGAACGCGGTCGGACGGACGAACAGGACTGACACGGACGGACAGAGACAGGCCGTAAGGAACGCAGGACGCTGCGGTTGTCCGTGCGGGTCTGTGTCTGTCCGCGTTTGTCCGTGTTGCCCCCGCGCGGCCTACGGCTTCCGTAGCGTCATGTTGTTGCGGTGGATCACCTCGTCGCAGGGCTTGTCGCCGAGGATCTGGGCGATGCGGTCGGTGCGAAGGCCCTTGATGCGGTCGATCTGGTCGGAGGAGTAGTTGCTCAGGCCACGGGCGATCTCTGCGCCCGAGCGGTCGAGGATCGCCACCGTCGCCCCTTTGGCGAACTTGCCGTCCACCGCCAGGACGCCCGAGGCGAGCAGGCTCTTGCCCTGTTCGGCCAGGGCGCGGACGGCGCCGGCGTCGATGAGGACACGTCCGCCCGGCCTGGCGGCCTGGCCGATCCACCGCCGGCGGCTGGAGAGCTTTCGCCGCGCGGGGACGAAGAGCGTGCCGACCCGTTCGCCGGCGAAGATTCTCGTGAGCACGTTGGGCGTGCGGGCGTTGGCGATGACGGCGACCTCGCCGGCCCGGGTGACC
>CAYWTX010000323.1:0-1780 GCA_964461295.1 uncultured Planctomycetaceae bacterium
GTGGGTTATGCGAAAACTGGGGGGGATGGTGTAGAATGACGAAGGACAACCGAAGCCGCTTGCGGCTTCGCAGCCACGACCCACTGCGACCGCCGGCTTCCGCCGGCGGCTATCAGGACGACATTACTTTCTGACCACTCACCACTCACCACTCAGAGGCTGTGAATCTTTCGGCAAAGAAACTTTTTCTTGTGAAAGGTGTTTAAGTTACTGTACGGTCTGGCTCTCGGGTGTGGAAGCCGGAGAATAGACGATGGATCAAGGCGATTTGTTCGATCGGGGGGTGGAGGAGGGCAGGCCTGCGGGGGCAGCCACGCCGCCGCGGATCGGCCCCAAGCGACTGCGGCATGCGGTACGCGATCAGATCGAGTTTAAGGAATGCTCGCTCGACGAGTTGCTTTCCGAGGAACACGAAGCGCGGGTCGTCTGGGAGTACGTGTGCGGCCTGGACTTGTCGGCATTGTACGCGCCCATTCAAGCGGTCGAGCAGGGCCCCGGGCAAGCTCCCGCGGACCCGCGCATCCTGATGACCTTGTGGCTGTACGCGACGCTCCGTAGCGTCGGCAGCGCACGGGAACTGAACCGGTTGTGCCAGCACCACGCGGCGTATCGGTGGATTTGCGGCGGCGTGTCGATGAACTACCACACCCTCTCGGATTTTCGCACGCAGCACGTGGAACTGCAGGATCGCCTGCTGACCGAAAGCGTGGCCAGCTTGATGGCCGAGGGGTTGGTGAGCCTGGACCGCGTGGCGCAAGACGGGATGAAAGTTCGCGCCAGTGCGGGGGCTGCGTCGTTCCGTCGCCAGCCGACGCTGGAGGAGGCGCTGGCCGAAGCGGAGGAGCAGGTGGCCCGGTTGCGGAAGGAATTGGAGACCGACCCGGCGGCGAACAAGACCCGCCAACAAGCAGCCCGGAAGCGGGCGGCCGAAGAACGCGCGGCGCGGATTCGCGCCGCGTTGGAACAGTTGCCGAAGATCGCCGAGGGAAAAAAGGCGAAAGATCGCGACAAGGCGCGGGCCTCGACGACCGACGCCGATACCCGGGTGATGAAGATGGGCGATGGCGGTTATCGTCCGGCGTTCAACGTGCAACTGGCGACGGCCACCGATTCGCAGGTCATCACGGGCGCCGACGTGACGAACTCCGGCGGCGATCAAGGCCAATTGTCGCCGATGGTCGAACAGCACCAAGAGCGGTACGAGCGGGTTCCCGACGAAGCGTTGGTGGACGGCGGATTCGTGAAGAAGGAAGACATCGAGCAGGTGGCGCAGGGCGGAACGACCGTGTACGCCCCGGTGCAGAAGTCGAAGGATCCCGAGCGGGATCCCCATACCCCTCGCCCCGACGACACGCCGGCGGTGGCCCAGTGGCGGCAGCGGATGGCCACCGACGAGGCGAAGGTCATCTACCGAGAACGAGCCGCTACGGCGGAGTGTGTGAACGCCTTGGCCCGCAACCGTGGCCTGCAGCGGTTCCTGGTTCGCGGCCTGCGGAAAGTGAAGGCGGTAGTGTTGTGGTACGTCTTGGCCCATAACCTGATGCGAGCGGTCGCACTGCGCGCTGCGGCGGCCCAAGCGGTGGTGTGAAGCGGTTGATGACGATGAAACGAGCAAAACGACACAAGTTAGGCAATCTGCCGGTCCGTCCGACACCCCGTCCCAACGGGTGCCGCAGCCTACAAGGCAATCCCGCTCGACATGAAACCGTCAAGCGAGGATGGCAACGGCACGCAACCGAACAGACGGAAAACTGCGTTTGATTCACAGCCTCTCACCACT
>CAYWTX010000324.1:0-1698 GCA_964461295.1 uncultured Planctomycetaceae bacterium
CAGGCGTACTGGAATGCCTTATCCCGCGACGATTGGTGGGCCAAGCACGACGATGGCACCCGGGACGGCCAGCGTCCGCCCGAGCACGTCGGCCCCGTTCCGCAGTGCCGCGAAGAAGAGGGCCACGGGCACGACCGCCACGAATACCAGCAGCCAGAGGAGCAGCCCGGAATGGCGGCGCGGCCGGCTGGCCGGCAACGCCCGGCGGGAAGGAGCAATAGTCAAGGTTCCGGGCGTTCCCCCGAAGACGATGTTCACGGACGGTTCCACCGGCGGCTCGGTCGACATCGGCGGCGCCACTTCGGCCGCGTCGGCATACGGCCGTGTCAATGCGGCATCGTACGCCGCCTTCTTGTCGGGAAGAAGCAGGCAAAGTTTGGCGGCGGCGACCTCGTTCAACAGTTTCTGGGACTGCGCGGCTCGCGGTCCGTTCTGAAACGACCGCAGGTGCACCATTTGCCGATCCGCAGTGTTCTGAATGACCTCGCGGTTTTCCTCAAACAGCTGAATACCCAGCAGCCGATAGTGGTTCGGAGGCTGTTCCTCAGGCGGGATCCCGAGCCATTGATAGTACGGATCAAACGGCTCGCCGGACTGACTCATGGTCCCACCTCAGAAAACGCCAGGGAGTTGCCCCATTGCCGCTCGCGTAGGCGATCGCTGGCTGCACACGACTGCTTATCTACTACCTACAAAGATAGTGTATGCTCCTGAATATGGACCGTGGGTCCTGCTCCGTCAATTGGGTGGTCTCGGCTGTCCAGCTGTGGGACAGCGGTACAGGTACTCCGTTCGCTGCAACGCGGTGTCGCGCGCCCATGGTTCATGTCGATACGCTATAGTTTCACTACGTGCACCTGTACGGATCCGCGGAGCGACGTGTATAATTCTGTCTTTCCGTGGCGAGAGAGTCGGGCTCATGCAGCGAACGCTCCTGAAATCGAAGATTCACCGGGCAACGGTCACTGACGCCGCTCTGCACTACGAGGGGAGTATCGCGATCGACCGGGATCTGATGGACGCCGCCGACATCGTGTCGCACGAACAGGTGGATGTCCTGGATGTCACCAACGGAGCCCGCTTGACGACGTACGTCATTGCGGGGCCACGGGGATCCGGCGAGATCTGCATCAATGGGGCAGCGGCGCACTTGATCGAGAAGGGCGATCTGGTGATCATCGCCAGCTATGCGCGGTACGAAGAAGCCGAAGTGCGGAAACACGAACCGCGGGTGGTTCTGGTGGATGAGCACAATCAAACGAGGCAGCTCTCGCGCACCGTCCGAGCCAAGTAGGGCGTGCCGCCCAACCAGCCAGTAAGGACCCTTCTCATGCCCGAGCGACGTACCACAATCATGGCCGGCATCCCGGCCCACAACATGGCTCTCTACCATCGCATCCGGTTTGTCGTGGGCGATCCGGCGGTTCTGATCGAACTGGTGGAGCACGGGCGGCCGACCGCGACGTTAATTCTGCGCGATATCGAAATGGAGCGGGCCAGGGCGCACGCCCGGGCGGATCAGGTGGCCTGTCCAGCCCAGTTCGCGCCGGAGGGCGGCCTATCCGGCGATCGGGAGACCGCCACCGCCGAGTCGGCGGCGGAATTCCTGCGTCGTCAGAAAATCACGCGTGTTACGGCCGATCGATCGTTGCCGATGATCTATGTGCACGCTTTGCACGCGGCCGGCATTGATGTCGT
>CAYWTX010000325.1:0-6039 GCA_964461295.1 uncultured Planctomycetaceae bacterium
TCACCATCACGCAGCCGCTGGCGGTCGAGGAGGTCGAGGTCGCCGGCGACAAGCCCTTCCGGGGCACGAGCGTTGACGGCCGGCCCGCCGATTGCGTCCGGCTGGCCGTGCGGAAGCTCGTCCCCGCCTGGCCGGACCTGGTGCTCAGCGGCATCAACGCCGGGGCCAACGTCGGCGTGAACGTGTTTTATTCGGGGACGGTGGCGGCCGCGGCGGAAGGGGCGATGTTCGGCATCCCGTCGATCGCGTTCTCGGCCGCGTGTCGGACAAGTCCGGCGGAGATCGACTGGCCGCGGGCGGGCCGGCTGTGCCGGTGGGTGCTGGATCATCTGCTGGCCAACCACCTGGCCCGTCGCGACCTGATCAACGTGAACCTTCCGCTGCTGGAAAACGGCGCGCCGCGAGGCGTCCGCGTGGTGCGACAATCAACGACGGAACTGGAGGACGAATACCAGATCGGGCAGGATGAGGCCGGCCGGCGATGTTACCAACTCGGCAAGGAATACACGTTCCGCCAGCACCAGCAGGACACGGACGTGGGCTGCCTGCACGAGGGGTACATCACCGTCACGCCGCTGCACGTGGACATGACAGCCATCCCGCGGCTGGAGGCCATGGCGCGGGGCGACTGGCCGACGATCGCGGACTGAACTGGTAGTTGATAGGAAACAGCGGCAGGGCACGAGGGAGGTCCAGGCGGGGCGACTTCCCCTTGGCTCCGTAACCAAACGCCACTTCGTTGGAGGCGAGCCTATCCCATGGAGGGCCGCGCGCCGTCGCGGCCGCGCAAGTTTATCCGGCGCCTCTTGGCGGCCCCACCACGCAGCGCAGGCGGATCCCGCGGGACTGGCGAGGGCCTACTTCGGTTTCGTGGCCGGCGCCGCCTTCACCGCCTTGTAGTTCTGGTTCAGGCGGACCATGATCGACTCGGTCAGATCGACCGACGAGGCCGCGTAGAGCACCTTGCGGCTGCCGATCTGGCGGAGCATTTCCTGGGTGTTCTCCATGTTCAGCGGTTCGTTCTCGCGGGCCAGGACGACTTCGTAGCCTCGTTCCTTCGCAACGGCGCCGATCATGGCCATGATCTCGTCGTACATTTCCTTGGTGAGGTTGCGGTGGTCGCGCATGGCCAGGGCGTCCTGGAACTGGAGGTAGGCGGTGCGCTCGATGGTGAGGCGTTGGACCTCGTTGAACCGCTGCTCGAACTCCTTGGAGCCCTGCTTGAGCCCCTCCAGTTCCATGCGCAGGGCCTCGATGGCCTTGGCCCGCTTGTCGGCCTCGGCCTTGATGCTTTCTCGCCGTTCGTTGAGTTGGCTGGTGAGGTCCTTGGCCCGCTGGTAGTTATTGAACACGTCCACGAGATCGCAGACGGCCAGGCGGGTGGGCGGGGGCGCCGGCGGGGCCTGGGCGATGCTGTTGGAGAGCGTGACGGCCAATGCGGCCGCGACAACGAACACGGGGGGAAGGAGTTTCTTCATTGCGGTGTCCCTGCTGCTTTCCTGCGGCTTCATCGGTTACTGGTTGGCTCGTTGACTCGTTGACTCGTTAACTCGTTAACTGGTTGACTCGGCACGCACCCGGCCCTCGACTCTTACCAGTTAACCAGTTAACCAGTCAACCAGTGCCCGACTTCTAGAACGTCCAGCCCAGCGAGAAGCTGAAGACCTGGGTATCGTCGTTGGTGTCCTTGGCGATCGGGAAGCCGAAGTCGAACGCCATCGGCACGGGGCCGAAGAACGGGATCACCCAGCGGACGCCGAAGCCCACGGACGCGCGGTAGGTGCTCAGGCCGAAATCTTCCTCGACCGTGCCGGTGTCGAGGAACGTCACGCCGCGCAGTTCGTGCCCGTCGCCGGTACCGAAGATCGGGAAGGAGTACTCGGCGCCGGCGAAGAACATGAACTTGCCGCCGATGGCCTGGTCCGTGCCGGCCGACCGCGGGCTGATCCCGCGGTAGCGGAAGCCGCGGATCGACCCGATGCCGCCGCCGTAGAAGTTCTCGAACACCGGCGAGTCGCCGATGATGTCTCCGGCCGAGAGGCGGGCCGCGATGATGTGCTTGCGGTCCATCGCGTCGGTGTAGACGGTCCAGTAGCGGTGGTAGTCGCCCTGGAGGCGGAGGAAGTTGAAGCTGCCCACGACCTGCTCGGCGCTGAAGGTCAGGCGGTCGCCCTCGGAGGGATTCCACCGGCTGTCGGTGCGGTCGCGTGTGAGGGAGCCCTTGAAGCCCACCAGGAGGTTGGAGCCTTCCACGTCGCGCACCTCCGGCGGGGCGTCGTGTTCCAGGCTGTCGACGGTGACATCCTCGACACGGGTGGCCAGTTCCCCGTACCAGCGGTTCTTGAACGTATGGCCCACGCTCACCACGTCGCCGACGCGCGTTTCCTGGTAGCTCTCCCGCTGGCGCGTGAACAGGAACAGCCGGTTGCCCAGCGAGTAGGGCTGGTCCATCAGCGACGGCTCGAACCACTCGATGGAGAACCGCATCAGTTCGGTGCCCGGCTCGGCCACGATGCGCAGCGTCTGGCCGGCGCCCTTGAACGCCTCGCCCTTGATGAACTGGTTCCAGCTCGTCGCCCATGCCAGCAGGTTGAAGTTCCGCTGGGTGAAGGAGATGGTGCCCAGCAGGCCGCTGTTGGTGCTGACGCCGACGCCGACCATGAACTCGGCGGTGCGTCCCTCGGTCACCTCGACCAGGGCGTCGCGGACCTTCGGCCCGGTCCCGGTGGGCTCGGCCTCGACTTTCTGGAACAGGCGGGTTTCCATCAGCCGCTTCTTGGACCGCTCCAGCGAGACGGAGTCGAAGAGTTGCTCGGGGTAGACGCGCAGCTCGCGGCGGATGACGCGGTCCTGCGTGGTGCTGTTGCCCCGGATGACGACCTTGGCCACGCGGTACTGGTCGGATTCCTGGATGGTGAACACGACGTTCAGCAAGGCGGGCTTGCCCAGGTGCTGCGCCCATTCCGGCGGGGGGGCGGTGGGGTCGATGAACTGCCGCTTGGCCTCGACCTTCGCCTCGATGTAGCCCAACTCGCCGTAGGTGTTCCGCAGCTTTTCCAGGTCGCGCTTCAGCGTCAGCTCGGTGAAGAACTCGCCCTGGCCCAGCCGGATCCGCTTCTGGAGTTCCTCCTCGCTGAACACCACGGCGCCCTGGAAGACGGCCTTGTTCACGCGGTAGCGCTGGCCTTCCTTGACCGCGAACGTCACCGTCACGCTCGCGCGATCGGGCGTGAAGTCCAGCACGCGCCCGACCTCGGCGTCCAGGAAGCCCTCGGCCACGTACAGGTTCCGCAGCGCCATCACGTCCTGGGCGACCTGCTCGGCGTCGAGGCGCCCCTCCACGAACGGCCAGAACCGTCGCTTGGTGCCGACGGTCATCTTCAGCTTCAGCAGCTCGAAGAACGTGTTGCCCTCGAACCGTACCTTGCGGACGACCGTGTTGGGGCCTTCGGTGATCTCGTAGATCACCCGCCGGTCCTTCAGGGCCTCCTTGTCCACCGAGACCGTCACGAAGTGATAGCCGTTGGAGTTGTAGAATTTCTCGATCGCCCGCCGCGAGTTCTCCACGCCGAAGTCGCTGAACGGGTCGCCGTTCTTCAGGGGGACCTCGGGGCGGAGCTTCTCGTCCTTGTAGGCCTTGTTGCCCGTGAAGCCGACGGTCTTGACCAGCGCGCGCTCCGAGACGGTGAACGTGACGATGATGCCCTTGTCGGTCTGCTGGCGCGTGGCGATCACGCTGTCGTAGCGCCCGCTCTCCAGCAGCCGGCGCTCGTCCTCGCGCACGACCTGCTCGTTGAACGGCTGCCCGGGACGCGTCTTGACGTTCGTCAGCACGGCCGCCGTCGACATCTGCTGGTTGCCCTTGATCACGACGTCAAGGACGTTGGCGGGCGGCTCGGCCGTCCATGCGGCGGCCGGCGCGAGGACCAGGCAGGCTAGGGCGACAATCGCCGGAATTGCTGCGGCACGTCCGTTGTGTGCAGTCACGGCCAATCCTTTCCGGCCGCGGCGCTAGAAGCGCTCCGTCGTCCGCCGGCAATCGCCCGGCGCGGCGGCCGTCTCCGTTGGACAGGCTGGAAAGTACCGGCCCATGGAGGTATTGTCAACTGTCTGCACAGGCGAAAACCCGTGGAGACGCCGATGGTTCTGTTCCTGACCGTGTTCTTCCTGCTCTATGGGGCGATGAACGCCTACTTCTACTGGCGAGTCCGCGCCGCGATGGGCGGCCTGGGGCGGTGGGGGCTGCTGCTGGCGGCCATGCTTGCGCTGATGGTCGTGGCGCCGCTGCTGTATCACTGGCTGGAGCGGCGCCAGCAGTTGGGCGCCGCTCGCGCCGTCGGCTTCGTCGCGTTCACCTGGCTGGCGGTCCTCTTCTGGTTCTGCGCGATGGGCTGGGCCGTCGACCTCTGGAACCTCGCGGTGCGTCTGGCCGCCCAGGCCGTCCCGGGCGTCAGGGCGGCCCTGGCCGGACCCAAGCCGACCTTCGCGGTCCTGGCCGGGCTGGTCGCGATCGGATGCCTCTGGGGCTGGTTCGAGGCCGGACGCATCACCGTGAAGGAAGTGGCGGCGCCCTCGGCGCACCTGCCGGCGGGAAGGGACTCGCTGCGGCTGGCGCAGATCTCGGACGTGCACCTGGGCGGGCCGCGATGCGGCGAGTACCTGGCCAAACTCGCCGACCTCCTTCGCCAGTTGCGGCCCGACGCCATCGTCTCCACCGGCGACCTTGTCGACGCCGACGTCGGTGGCCTGGACGACGCGCGGGCCGTGCTGGGCGCCCTGAAGCCCCCGCTGGGCAAGTTCGCCGTTCTGGGCAACCACGAGTTCTACGCCGGCGTGGCCAGAAGCATCGAGTTTCACGAGGCGGCCGGGTTCCGCGTCCTTCGCGGCGAGCACGTGGACATCGCCCCCGGCGTCCGGATCGCCGGCGTCGACGACCCCGCCGGACGCTTTCTGGGCGGCGAGGATCGCACGGACGTCGCGGCCGCGCTGCCGCCGGGGCTTGCCCCGGCCGCGACCGTCCTGCTCAAGCACCAGCCGCGGGTGGGCCTCCTGCCTGCCCAGCCGTTCGACCTCCAGCTTTCCGGGCACACGCACGGGGGGCAGATCTTCCCGTTCTACTTCATCACGCGGCTGGTGTACCGCCTGGGACCGGGCCTGCACGCGATGCCCGGGCGCGGCAGCGTGTACGTGAGCCGGGGCACGGGCACGTGGGGCCCGCCGCTTCGCCTTGCCGCCCCGCCGGAAGTGACGCTCATCACGCTGAAGCGGGCCCGGTAGGGCACGCCCAACCGATCCTCGGTCGCGGGGTCCGTTCGCCCTTGGCCTTCGGCGAATGGCTCGTTGCCTTCGGGCGCGGCAAGGCGCATAATCGCCGCGCCAGCGCGAGCAGAGGGCCGGTGTCGCCCTCGGGCGCGGCGGCACGCCAAGCGGGAAGCCAGGAAAATGAGCGCCAAGCCATCGAAGAGAGCGAACATCCAGCGCGTCGACCGTGCGTCGGCCGATGTCGCGCGGGAGAACGTCGAGGAACTCAAGCGACTCTTTCCCGAAGCGGTGGCCGAGGGCAAGGTCGATTTCGACAAACTTCGCGCCACGCTCGGCGACGAACTGGACGACCGTCCCGAACGCTACAGCTTCACCTGGGCGGGCAAGCGCGACGCCATCCGCCTGCTCCAGGCCCCCAGCCGCGCCGCGCTCGTGCCCGTGCCGGCCGAGTCGGGCAACTTCGACACCACCGGCAACGTCTTCATCGAGGGCGAGAACCTCGAAGTCCTCAAACTGCTGTACAAGAGCTACGCCGGGCGGGTGAAGATGATCTACATCGACCCGCCGTACAACACGGGCAACGACTTCATCTACCCCGATAACTTCGCCGACCCGCTGGACACCTACCTCAAACTCACCGGCCAGAAAGACTCCGACGGCAACCTGCTTACCAGCAACCCCGAAACCTCCGGCCGCTACCACTCCGCCTGGCTCACCATGATGTACCCCAGGCTGTTCGTGGCGAGGCAATTGCTGGCCGAGGATGGAGAAGCAGGT
>CAYWTX010000326.1:0-3910 GCA_964461295.1 uncultured Planctomycetaceae bacterium
TTCCCATAATTCAATGTAGATTTGTTCGCCGCTTTGCGAATTAAATTCAGATAAGTATTTTTTTGCGTATGCCATTTTTAACCTCTCCTTAAACCCATACTTGTACGAGTTCTATTTTGCCCCATTAAAATATTATTGCCCGATAAGAAACCAAAAAAACCGCTTCCGCCGCCACCCGCTGCTCCACCTGCAACGCCACCAATAGCCCCAGCCGCTCCAGATGCAACTAAACTTCCGCCGCCTGTAATTGCAGCCATAACGGCTTGAAATATTAAAGCCTTTGCAATAGCCGCCGCTAAATCTAACACTAATTTTTTCAATGTATTTGTAAGCGCTTCGCCCATATCTTGACCGTACAATAAAGCATTGCCCATTGAAGTAAATAGACTTGCACCCATCATTGATAACTCGTTGGCAATAGTTTGTTGCTCGTTAAATTGCGTTTGTAAATTTAATTGTGTTGCTAAAATATCATTGTATTCAGAACCAGCTTGTACTCTTATTTTAGTAGTATCTACTGTTTCGCGTTCAGGCATTACGGTAAATTCCCTTCTTGCATTTTGCGGTTTAAATCCTTGACCGTAAGTATCTTTTTGAACAGCCTGACCGAATTTCTTTGGAGCTGCAAGATTCAAGGCGTTTGCGCTAACATTTAAAGCGCTCATTGAACTAAATACTTTTTGTATCTGCCTATCTAATTCTTTATAAGCCTTTGACTTTACTTCAATAGTCTTTGCTGCACCAACCGCCGCCGCTTGTAATTCTTTTGCATAGTTTCGACCATTTAAATAGCTTTTTTCTACTTCTTTTGCAGTAATACCAGCCGCCGCCGCAACAGTTTTTTGCGCTTGGGCTATTTCATCGGCAATAGTTAATTGCTCTTTAATTATTGGAATTAACTTTTCTTCGGATGCTTGTAAAGCAATTTTAGCTTTTAATGCAGCAACAACTTGATCATAAGAACCGCCAATTTTACCCGCTAAAATATCTTCTTGTGAAAGGTTACCTAAATATGCTGGGTATTGACTTTGTAAATCATCAACGGCTTGAAGTCTTTGGTCTAATGGGATATTGGCATTTGCGGCAACGGAAGTAAGTTGCTTAAAATTTATTATTTCTTTGGCTGCGCTTTCATTAAAGCCATCCATTTTTTTCTTTAAATCATCGGTTGCTTCACCCGCGCCGCCCATTCCCCTTGTCCATGCACCGAAACCCACTTGCATAAAAGTTAATGCAGTTACAACCCCTGTAAATGCAATACCTAACATCCCAACAGAAGGGATTAATTGAGTAAGGTTATTCGCTACGCCATTAAATCCATACGGCAAATCTTGCAATACTCTACCAAAGTTTTGGTAGTTTACGGCCGATTTGCTCATTGCACCGCCAGAAGCGGCAGCCGCAGTAGCGGTTTTACTAGCTGCAACGCTTACGTTATTTAATTGTGCAGTAGTTTCTTTTAACCCAGCAATGGCAGCTTTATTATTAGCCGTTATGTCAATCCGTAAAGTTTCATTAGCCATTGCCGTACAATTTTAACATTTTTAATCTTTCATCATCACTTATTGGTTTGCCTCTTTCTTTCTTTTTATCCCATACAAACGGCAATATTTGGTCTGGCGTTTTCTTTTTCTTATCCGCACTATTCATCGCATATTGCATCCAATACAAAAGGCGTGTTTGTTCCCATTTATCACGCGACCGCTTTTGGTAGCCGCGAATAAATAAAGTCAAATCACGCCAATTAATATCTTCCAAATCACTAGGCTTCATCCCCGCCTCGTAGGCGTTTACTTCAATGTCATCCCATGTGAATTGCTCTAACTTTTTTTTTCCGCTTCTTCTTTCTCGCTTAAGTTAGTTGTATGCGAAGCAATCACATATTTCAAATAATCCATTATAACTCCTTCCGCTTTTACTCCACCCGCTTCATCTATCCACTCGCATACTTCAACCTCGCTATAATCCTTTCCATTGTTTGTTTTCAAGGCCGCATATTCTGCACCTATTTGCAAAAAATCGGTAACATAATTTAAAATGCCATCACCTTGACTAAGCATAAGAAAATACTCCGTTGGCTTTAAGTTATGCTTTGCGCAAAATTGCTTCATTGCATAATATCCCCACTTCAATTGTATTATTCCGCTTGTTAGCTTTAATTCAAACATATTAATAAGTTACTGTTTGTGTAAATGGTGGAGCAGCGCAAGTGAATGTAACGCTAAAGGTAGCCAATTCATCATCGGCCGCCACTAACTCTAATTCGCTAATATAAGCAGTACCGCCATAAGTAACATCTCCAGTAGTTGGGGTTGCTTTACCAAATTTAATGCTAACAATTGCACCTTTGGTAAATATAGAATATAATTCTGCATAACCTTGATTTGTTGGCGTTCCTGTATCTGGATCAATCAAAAATCCTTCACCTGAAATAGAAGCCTCGTACTTCGCTCCAGGAATAGATTTGTTGCCGCATTTACTAGATGCATCCAAAACAGTCAATGAGTTGGTAATAGTGTTGCTTGTTAAGCAAACTACATTCTTGTATGAGCTTCCGCCTGTCGGATCTATCGTTATGATAATATCACGACCGTTTACTTCGTTGTTTGGCATAATAAATTAATTTGTACAAAGATAATTAAATTTGATTTACCAAATGCCTAAATCTTATCAAAGTACGAAAAATATTATCCGTTGGGTTTAATCCGTTTAAATTATTGGTTGATTGTATTGAAGTTGTAACAACCTGAAAGCTACTTGCACAAATAGGGTTATTATCCGAATTGATTAATTGCATTATCTGCTCGGCGGCATCTTCGCTATCCTTAAAGCCAAAGTTTGGCCCTTTTATAACCACATCAACAAGCAAGGTACATTCGCTTGTGAATTTGCCTTTTGCTTGTGTTTGGGTGCTTGTTCTATCACCTAATAAAATATAGCTACCTTGAACATCGGGCGGCGCTTCACCGTCATAAATAGGCAATGCATCGCCATCGATTAGGATATTACCGTCTAATTCGGTAAAGTAAGCGGGTATAAGGTAGTTCCAAATGAGTTTCATAATGCAAATATACAAATTCTGGACCATTACCGAGAATCCCGCAAAAACAAAAGGAAATGGGTTAAGTCTTATAACTGACTGTTATGTTAAATAGCTGCACGAATGATTTAAAGAAAAAAGGCTCCCGCTTCTATAAAAACATTAATTTAGAATTATGGAATTTAATACATCAGATGAAATACTAATATACTTTAAGCAAAAGTGTATTGAATATGCTATATTGAATCCACCTTTATTTAGTGGTGATGAAAAGCATAGAGATAGTGAAGTCGCGGGTGGTGCATTCTATTATTCTAACATTTGTCAAAGCGAGTTATTATCTCTGAAAGACGATGCCCCCCATGGCGTATTAGTGGATATTTTAGAGTTAAATCTTTCATCAATCTTATCTTCTCTTTATAATCAGTACGTGGTAAATTATACAACATTGGGCAATGTATCCGCAAAAGACTTTCGCTAAATTCCTTTAATTGAGAACTCGAATGTTGCTCGTTTCCCTCGCTTTGCTTCTTATCTTTTTTCTTTAAATCATTTGCCATCAGATGCGTTTTTATGTATTAATAAATTATAAAACCGCATCCACATACCAACCTAAGTAACATAATATAAAGTTATAATAATAACCCATACCCATTTAGTACGTTTTTGCGGGAGGCAGCCGATTGTTCAACCGACTGCCGATTCTCGGTAATGGTAGTAAAGCTACTACTTATCTAACAACTTTTGTATTCTTTTCAACAAATTATTTTTTTCCTCAAAGAATGGAGAAAAGAAAAACGGTTGCGCTTTCATGTTTACTTTTCTTATCCCACGCCCCTTAAATTGAGCCGCTTCCGATTCTAAGCCTTT
>CAYWTX010000327.1:0-1912 GCA_964461295.1 uncultured Planctomycetaceae bacterium
AGAACTCCCGGATGAAAGCTGGCAAGGAGCTCAACAAGCGGCTGTGATACAGAGAATACAACAAAGGCATCAGGGTCATTCAACCTGTTGGAAATGATTATATTACCATGGCGAGCTCGAATGTGCCGGGCATAAAGACTACGATGGTATCGATGCTGAATGTGGCAGACATGCTATCGTATAAAACGTTAGTGCTGGACGTTGATGCAGTAAAACGCATCGAGCAACTATGGGATAAAAAGAAAGCCGGTAAGAGCAAGGAAAAAGCAGGCTAAAATCTGCGAGGTTGTTTATCAACATGAACATATTTGAAGTTATACGAAGGCCGCTGGTAACGGAAAAGAGTACCCGGCTATCAGAAAGGAATAAATACGTCTTTGAAGTCGATAAAAGGGCTTGCAAAGACCAGGTAAGGCTGGCGGTGGAAAAAGGTTTTAAAGTAGACGTTGTAAGCGTCAATATTATTAAAGTGCCTGGCGAAGCAAAGCGATCAGGCAAAAGACAAGTCGTAGCGCCGGCCTGGAAAAAGGCAATCGTAACACTTAAAGAAGGCGATAAGATTACGTTCTTCGAAGGTGTGTAGATAACAGGAGTATAAATTGGGTTCTGTTATAAAAAAACGCAAAAAAAAGATGGCGAAACACAAGCATCGTAAACTCTTGAGAAAGAACCGATGGCAAAGACGCCACGCTTAGTTAGGAGTAGTTAGAGTTGGCTTTAAAAACATTTCGCCCTACGTCTCCCGGGCGCCGAGGTATGGTAAAGATATCGTTTGACGATATTACCAAAACGGTGCCGGAAAAATCGCTGCTTGTCCCGCAAACTAAGAAAGCAGGTCGCAACAGCAGGGGAGTTATCACGACTCGCCATAGGGGCGGCGGTGCCAAACGCCAGACCCGTATTATAGATTTTAAAAGGGACAAGCTGGGAGTACCAGGAAAAGTCGCAGCAATTGAATACGACCCGGGGCGTTCAGCCCGCATAGCCCTGATTTTCTATGCAGATGGCGAAAAGCGCTACATGCTTTGTCCGCTTGGTGTAGGAGTGGGAGATACCATTCTGGCAGGTGAAGGCGCCGAAATTAAACCCGGCAATAATCTGCCTTTGGGAAGCATCCCGGCTGGCACTATGGTACATAATCTTGAATTTGAACCGAATAAAGGCGGGCAGATAGTAAGGAGCGCCGGTACATCTGCTCAACTACTTGGCAGGGAAGATAAGTATTGTACTGTGAGGCTGCCGTCCGGAGAAGTCCGGAGGTTTGCCAGTGAGTGCAGGGCAACCATAGGACAGGTAGGAAACCTGGATCATCAGAATGTTAAATCCGGCAAGGCGGGTCGAATACGCTTGCTGGGCAGACGCCCCAAGGTCAGGGGTTCTGCTATGACCCCACGTGACCATCCGCATGGAGGCGGCGAAGGCAGGGCACCGCGTGGTATGCCACCGAAGACGCCGCAGGGTAAACCCGCGCTGGGTCATAGGACACGTGTTAATAAACCGTCAGATAGAATGATTGTAAGACGCAGGTTTGCGGATAAATAAAGAGGTAAATTAAGTATGTCACGTTCAGCGAGAAAGGGTCCATTCTGTCATCCCAAGCTGCTGAAAAAAATAGAAGCGCTTAATAAAAAGGGCGAAAAGCAGGTAATTAAAACCTGGGCAAGGGCTTCAACTATAATGCCGGAAATGCTGGGTCATACAATTGGCGTGCATGACGGGAGACGCCATGTGCCCATCTTTATAACTGAAAATATGGTAGGCCATAAACTGGGCGAGTTTGCTATTACAAGGACTTTCCGTGGTCATGTCGGCAAATCTGCTGCAGCAGCACCGGCCAAGAAGAAATAAGCAGGTAAAAAATGAGAGTTGCAGCAATAGCTAAAGATATCGGCATACCGCCTCGCAAGATGAG
>CAYWTX010000328.1:0-2023 GCA_964461295.1 uncultured Planctomycetaceae bacterium
CCGGCCGTAGGACTTGTGGGTGTAGTGTTCCTTCTTCAGCCGCACCACCGGCACCGGCTTGGACTGGTCCTTCTCGACCTGCGCGGCGATGGCGAGCGCCAGAACCTGCACGGCCCGCTTGCCGCCGACCGCAGTGGTCGAATAGCGCGCCTCCATGTCCTTGTCCTCGCCCTTCACGCACTTGACCGACATGCCGACCTGCGGCTCCCACCCACGCTTGGAACCCGGCGGGGCCGGCTCCAGTTCGGGCAGGGGTTGCGTGACGGGCGCCATCTTCTCGCCCAGCACCTCACCGTCACCCCAGGCGATGTAGCCGTGGGTGAACGAGAACGGGTTGATGGCCCAGAGGCTGTCGTCCTCCACTTCGGTCTGGTCGGCACCGAAGACCCAGTGGCCGGTCTTGTCCATCTTGAGGATGACCGTGTTGCCAAGGGACGTGCCGGTGTCGAGCGACCGCAGCGACTGCGCGAGCGACTGGACGGAGGGGAGGTTGGCGTTGCCGAACTTCACGATAGCAGACATTAGGGTGTCCTTTCCTTCAGACGAGTTTACCAAGAGCAGCCGTCAGTTGACGACCGATCTGCAACACGGGCGGCCGGGGATCGCTCTCCGGTGCCAGCGTGGTGCCCGATGAGATGGCGGCGGCCAAGTCGCCCGGCAGTTCGAGCTTGCGCTTCTTCAACGCCTTCTCGGCCTGCGCCGGGCTGACCAGCTTCGTCTCCATCAATTCCGTCACGTCGAGGCCCAGGCGCGTCAGCGCTGCCGTGGCCTCGTCCGCGTTGACCCATTGGCGGATCGCGCGCTTCTGCACCATCTTGAAGACGGGGACGGGGATGCCTTCCACCAGCATGTGCTCTGCCAGCGCCCGCACGTCGGCCAGATACGCCTCGATCAGCGGCGCCTGCTCCAGCATCTGCGCCAGTTGGCCGGCGTCCACGTTCATGAGACTGGTCCGCGCCGCGCGGTCCACGGCGCCCGTCAGCAGCGGGCAGACCGGCTTAGCAGCGCACCAGCGGCAATGGTCGCCCGCAGCGAAGCGGGCGTCGGGGGCCTGCGCCTCCTTCACCGCGGCGAACAACTCGCGTTCGAAGGCGCGGATGCGGTCGGGCGTCGTGCGCCACACCTTTACGGGCACGGCGGCTGTCGGCTGGACGATGATGCAATCAATGCTGGTGGCATCCTTGAACGCCCAGGCGACCTTGGGCGTCCGCATGGCCGCCGCAGCGTAGAACATCGCCTGCGGGTTTTCTTCAACGGCGACGTCCACGCCGTCTCCGAACTTCCAGTCCAGCACGATGGCCGTGTCACCCAGGCGGCCGATCAGATCGGCCGAACCAAAGACGCCCGGCAGCGCGTCACCGAAGCCGACGACGACCTCGCACTCGTAGGTCATGTCCCAGTTGGGGTCGATCATGGACAGCGCCTCAAGCGCCGGGCGCACCTTCCGCTCGATCAGTTCCTGCGTGACCGTGACGCCGCCCAGCGTGTCACCCAGGTAGTCCTCGGGCTTGCGGTCGTGGGACAGCACGCCCTCCATGATGGTGTGGCAGAGCGTGCCCTCGTCGGCGTAGCGCGACGACGGGCGGGGCGGCATCTTCTGGCAGAGCGCCACGGAGCCGGGGCAGGCGATGACCCGCTTGGCGGTCGATCCGCCGACGATGTTGCTGTGTGCTGCCATGTGACCCTCTTCTACCGTCTGAGCCGCCAACCTAATGCAAGAGAACCTGTTGCACAAGCCTTGTTTCAGCGGTAAGAGAAAACCATGCGCGAGAGTGAGATCGAACGGCACTTGGTCTGGCACGTCACCCGGCTGGGCGGCGTGGCCTACAAGTTCAAGTCGGTGAACCACCGCGGCGTGGCCGACCGGGTCGTCTGCCTGCCAGGCGGCCAGACGTGGTTCGTCGAGTTGAAGACGAAGGGCGGCCGGCTGTCGCCGCTTCAGCGGCTGTTCGCGCAGGACATGGAACGCCTCGGGCAGCGGTACGCCTGCCTCTGGACCAAGGAGCAGGTAGATGCCTGGGCT